>JAAFJS010000149.1 GCA_013298985.1 Cytophagales bacterium | reverse complement strand
GGCAGTTTGGGGCGAAATGTGTTGAGAAGTGGCGAAAGGGGGGGGGAATACTGTGCTTTTATTTTACAAATATGACGCATCTAAGGGCGGACTTTGCATAAAAATTGGAATCTTGCTCAAAGTTTCGTAATTTTAAACTATCAAATTGGCTTTGCAGTGTATTTTCTCTCACAAAGCAAAGTCATATAGTTTTTAAATTTGATTTTTTTTGACAAACTCCCAAAGCATGAAGTTGAATAGTATAATTTTAAAAATTGGTGTTTTTTTGTATGGAAAACAAGGAAATAATATAGAAGGAAATAATACTGACCCCCAAGCCCGTTTAGCCTCCCTCAAAAATATTCCGCGATTGCTCCGAATGATTTGGCAGACGCACCCGCGCATGGCGGCTACCAATATCGTGTTGAGGCTGATTGCTTCGGTTTTTCCGCCTGTCATGCTCTACATAGGCAAACTCATTATAGATGAAGTAGTTATCATGGTCAATACGCATGGACAGCATGACATTAATCAACTGTGGACTTGGGTAAGCATAGAGTTTGGTTTGGCGGTATTGCTGGACATACTCAATCGTGTTATCAACCTGAATGACGCACTATTGGGCGATTTGTTTGCCAATAAATCGTCAGTGCAGATAATAGAACACGCTGCCAAGCTGGATTTGTACCAATTTGAAAATCCCACGTTTTATGACAAACTGGAAAAAGCACGCCAGCAAACAGGTGGACGAACTTACATGATGACGCAGGTGTTGGCGCAGTTGCAGGCTATCATTTCCTTTGTGATGCTTGCGATTGGCTTGGCTATTTTTTCGCCTTGGCTGATTGTGGTTTTGCTCTTGGCGGCGATTCCGTCTTTTATTGCGGAAAGTCGTTTTAATACACTGAAATACTCATTAACAACTGCTTGGACTCCACAAAGGCGAGAGTTGGATTACATTCGCTTCATGGGCGCAAGCGATAGTACGGCAAAAGAATTGAAAATTTTTAACCTTTCTGACTTTCTTGCCAAGCGTTTTACCAAACTTTCGGACGAATTTTATGAACTAAATCGCAAGCTGAGTGTGAAAAGTGCTTTTTGGGGCGGCTTATTGTATTTGCTGAGTACGGCGGTTTATTATGGAGCATATATCTACATCATTACCAATACGATACGGGGCAATATTACGCTGGGCGATTTGACTTTTTTGGCGGGTTCTTTTGACCGTATGAGGTCGTCTTTTCAGGCAATAATGAACCGCTTTGCAGATATTTCGTCGCGGGCTTTGTACCTCCAAGATTTCTTTGATTTCTTTGATTTACAGCCCTCTATCTTGTCAAATCAGTTAAAATTAGTGCCAAAACCTATTCAGCAAGGCATTACTTTTGAAAATGTGAGTTTCCAATATCCAAATAATGAAAAATATTCGCTGAAAAATGTTTCTTTTCACCTCAACGCGGGCGAAAAAATAGCTTTGGTAGGCGAAAATGGCGCAGGTAAAACCACTTTGGTCAAGCTGTTGGCACGACTTTACGAACCCACTGAAGGCAGAATTTTGCTGGACGGTGTAGATTTGAAGGATTATGACATAGAAGACCTCAGAAATCAGATTGGCATTATTTTCCAAGATTTTGTGAAATTTGCCTTGAAAGTTTCTGAAAATATAGCGGTAGGTAATATCCAAGAGGTAAATAATCTGCCTTTAATCCAAGAAGCGGCGCGCAAAAGTCTGGCAGATACTGTCGTAAAAAAATTTCCCGAAGGCTATGAGCAGATGCTGGCGCGCAGGTTCAAGGGCGGCGTGGAGATGTCGGGCGGGGAGTGGCAAAAGGTGGCACTGGCGCGAGCCTATATGCGCGATGCCCAGCTCGTGATTTTGGACGAACCAACGGCGGCACTCGATGCGCGTGCCGAGCATGAGGTTTTCATTCGTTTTTCGGAACTGATTGCTGGGAAAATGGCGGTACTGATTTCACACCGATTTTCTACAGTTCGCATGGCTGACCGCATTTTGTTTTTGGAATATGGTGAACTCAAAGAGATAGGTAGCCACGAAGAATTGATGCATGTCAATGGCAAATACGCTGATTTGTTTAAGTTGCAAGCAAAGGGGTATGTGTAAAAAAATTGCATCAAAAAAAATGTTTAGATTGTGTAATTAAAATCTTTTATCTATTTTTGCATACAAAACGTATCAAAAAATCATTAATATAAAAATATGTACACTTTAGATTTATTTGACAATCAAACCATTGTTAAAAAAAAGAGAATAGAAAAAGCTATAAAACCCAAGTTAAATGGTACAAAAGACCGAATAAGTCGTTATGTAGGGTTGAAAGATAAATTAGACAGTGATAAAATCTTTAATAATTTGTGGTTTGAAGTAGATACTTTACAAGTGAATAATACCCAAAGTGAGTTTAATTTTTTTGATTTATTTTCGGGTGCAGGTGGTATGTCTGTCGGTTTTAGGAGTGCTGGGCTGGGAAAATTAGCAAGTGTAGAAATAGACAAAGATGCTTCTACAACCATTCGCAATAATTTTCCGCACTCTTTTCATTTTGAAAAACCTATTGAAACCCTAAGTTTTTCAGAAATAGATGAAGTTTTACAAGGTCGCAAAGTTCATATTATTTGCGGTGGTCCTCCTTGTCAGGGTTTTTCAGTGGCGGGTTTGCGAAATCCTGATGATTTACGCAATCAACTTTTTAAGGAATATATCCGCATGGTAGGGCATTTAAAGCCTGATTTTATTGTGATGGAAAATGTGCCAGGTATTTTGACTATGCAAAATGGAGATGTTTATAGAGAAATATTAAAACAATTAGCTGATATTGGCTACCCCAATACGTCTGTAAGAATTTTGGAGGCTGCCATGTTTGGTGTTCCCCAATTACGTGCAAGAACTGTAATTATAGGCAATAGATTGGGTTTAAAAAATCCCTATCCAAAACCATTTTTAGATAAATCAAATTATAAAACTATCAACGAAAGCATTGAGGATTTGAAAAATATGCCTTTTGATGCCAAATTTAACCATCATGGCACAACACATTCCAAAGAAATGGAGCAAAGATTAGCACAAATCCCTGCGGGTGGCTCTTTGTACGACAATTTTCGTGATGCGTGGAAAAGACAATACAAAGATGCACCAAGCATGACTGTCAAAGAAAATCATGGGGGAGTTCATGTGCATTATGAGTTAAATAGAGTTTTAACTGCAAGAGAAATGGCAAGATTGCAAACTTTCCCAGATGATTATATTTTTAGTGGCACTTTCAAACGTGCTTATTGGCAAATTGGAAATGCTGTACCTTGTTTGTTGGCACAACATATTGCGTTGGCTATCAAATCTCAATTATTGGCTTTGTATTAATTCATTCAAACTTTCACGCCATTTTTGAATATCGTACCAGCCACAACCTACACAACCTATTTCTGCATTTTTTCCAATTTTTGTAACCTCTTTGTTTTGATTAACAAAATTAGTTTCTTAATGTTCATTGCCCTCATAAAAATAATTGATACCAAAAATAATTCCTCTTTGGTTGGTTTGAAAACATTTTCTACAAACTTCTCTTTTTTGTTGATTGCGTTGGTTGTCCAATAATTGAAATTTATCTTTGATTTCTATTTCAGTCATTGTTTCAGGATTTTCACTTTTTGTTGCACTATCCCAACGTATTTCAGGAAATTTATGGTCGGGCAATAAGCCAGCTTGATTTGCTTCACTAAGTTCATAAACATTGAGTTGGTTGAGAATTTTCAATGCTTTTTTGCGAAAAGCTGCACTAAAAGTTTCATAACCTGTATTGGCGTGTCTTGGTAGTGGGACTAATAAAAATTCTCGTTTAATTCTCATGCCAATAGGACGACTTGCAATCGTATAACCTAACTCTTTTATATCTTGTAGTCTTCGCTGTGGGTTGTCATTGGCAGGAAATTGAGAAATCCAAACTAACTTGGCTAATTCGTCAAAAAAAGGTTTGGTAACAGCTTTTCCACTCATTTCATCTTGCCAATACTTTTTTTCTTGTTCTATCCATTTTTGAATAGCATCTTTTACAAAATACGGCTTTATTTTTTCCAAATAAATTGCTAATTCTTCTTCATTCTCTATAAATGTGGCAGTTCTACGGTATTGGTAAGGAACAAGCCCATGCCAAATAAATTTATTTTGCTTATCAAGAAACTTGACTTCTACATATAGTTCAGAGGCTTTGGTATGTGTAGAAAAACCTAAAACTTCTATTTCAGAATTTTTAATCAAAGATTTTAATTTTGCTAAATTCATTTTATTTGCGTGAAATTAAGTAGCTCGTGAACTTCTATTTGTAAGGCATTAGCAAATTTTTCAACATTTAACAACGTAACATTTCTTTCTGCTCTTTCTACCATGCCAATATAAGTGCGGTGAAAACCTGTGAGTTCGGCAAAATCCTCTTGCGAAAGATTGCGTTTTAGTCTTTCTTGCTTGATTTTATTGCCAAATAGAATAAGTAATTGTTCTTTTTCCATTAATAAATTTTTGACAAACTTATCGTTTTGCCATGTTTAAATCTACATACAAGAAGTATCATATTGAATTGTCAAAATATTTACCCCTATTATTTCTTTTCACCTATCCAAAGCCCCCGAAAACAGCCCATTGCGCTCCAAAAAAAAGCGATACGATTTTTTGTATGCCTCCGCATTGAAGGAAAGGATAAGTGCCTGTTCAAATGCCTGCATAGCATCAACGGGCAGTTTTTTGTCCTCAAAATAACGCGCCTCAGCAAGTTTGCTAAAAGCCGTATCGCGATTCCGCCCCTTGAATATCGTACTGAGTTCATTGTCGATTTCTGTGATTTTTGCCTGCTCCAATTTGGCGATTCTATACGTATCCGTTTTAAAGTTTTTTGCCAAATCTGTGCCTTTGATGTCCGTAGGGACGACTTGAATCAGTAAAACGGCGTGCTTTGTAAACTTGGGATTTGACAAATCCAGCTGTACGCGCTGCACTTTGCTATCTTTGAAATAAAGCAGATTGTCTTCGGTATCAAAGACCATGACCTGATAAAGATGGATTTTTTCTTTGAAAGGAAGCTGCGAAAGGGTATGCCACCTAAAAAATAGCTTTGTGCCGTACATTTTTTGCTCCTCTATGGGTAGCAACGCCATAACGGGCGCGACCGCTTTTCTCCCTACATTTTTGAGGACAGTGGTTTGCTGGGCAAGCTCGCTAAGGGTATAATAGAAATAATCGCTTTCCCAGCCCTTTGCTGCATTGATTTGCTTGGTCAAATCTGCGCCCAAATAAGTCCCTTTTTTGCTCAACTCTATCACCTCTTTTTTGCCCACATAATATAAAGAAATATAGCTACTGTCATCAGCAACGACCAAAGTTTGCGACGACTTGAACTCACTCCCTGTGGGCAGGGGCTGCCCGTCCGCAGTAATATTTCCATTACTTGCCAGCACTTTGAAGGTGTAGTTTTGGGCAGACAAACAAGAATAAACAAGGGAAAAAAGCATTACCCAAAAGCATTTGTACGTTGTCATGGTCTAATACTAAAAATGATTTTGAGTAAAGGTAAGAAAAAATTGTTAAAATTTCAAAATACAGAAAACACTTTTCAAAGCAATAATAGAGAGGTTAGCATAAAATCATTTTTGATAGCAGCTATAAATTCATCAGGCACTTAGCGCATAAGATTGAAAAATTAAAAAAATAAGCTAAATTGCGCCTTTAAATTTTTTACGAGCAACTATTTTACACGATTTTTCGCAAAAACTAAATTTCTAACTTGTGGCAACTGCAAAATATATTTTCGTTACGGGGGGAGTTACTTCTTCCTTGGGCAAGGGGATTGTTTCGGCATCTTTGGCTAAATTATTACAGGCAAGAGGCTTTTCTGTTACCATTCAAAAGTTTGACCCTTACCTCAATGTTGACCCTGGCACACTGAACCCCTATGAGCATGGCGAGTGCTATGTTACGGACGATGGCGCAGAAACAGACCTCGACTTAGGGCATTACGAACGATTCTTGAACATTCCCACCTCTCAGGCAAACAATGTAACCACAGGTCGGATTTATTATAATGTGATTATGAAGGAACGCGAAGGCGCGTACTTGGGCAAGACTGTTCAGGTCATTCCTCACGTAACAGACGAAATCAAGCGCAATTTTTTTGCCCTTGGGCAGTCAGGTAAATATGACATCATTATTACAGAAATTGGTGGCTGCGTGGGCGATATCGAGTCACTGCCCTTCATAGAGGCGGTGAGGCAGGCGCGATGGGATTTGGGTCCCGATAATGTGATTGTGATACACCTGACCCTGATTCCTTACCTCAAAAAAGCAGGTGAGCTAAAAACGAAGCCCACACAACACTCTGTAAAAAAACTATTAGAAGAAGGAATCCAACCGCAGATTTTGGTGTGTAGAACCGAATTTCCGCTGCCACAAGATATTCGCAAAAAATTGGCTTTGTTTTGCAATGTCGAGCTAAATTCGGTGATTGAATCTTTGGACGCAGACAGTATTTATGATGTACCTTTGCTGATGAAAAAAGAACGTTTGGACGAAATCGTATTGGACAAACTGCATCTGCCCAAAGACAAAGAACCTAATATTCAGGAATGGAAACAATTTTTGGGCAAACTAAAAAACCCCACCAGCGAAGTAAGCATCGCCTTGGTAGGAAAATATGTGGAACTCCAAGACGCGTACAAGTCTATTTCTGAGGCATTTATCCACGCAGGAGCCATGAATGAGTGCAAGGTAAACCTCAAAATGATTCGTTCCGAAGAGTTTATCAATAATCAAGAAGTGGCGGATAGACTCAGAGAAATGGACGCGATTGTAGTTGCCCCAGGCTTTGGTGATAGAGGTATCGAAGGCAAAATCAGGGCTGTACGCTATGCGCGCGAGAACAATATTCCTTTTTTTGGCATTTGCCTCGGAATGCAGTGCGCCGTCATAGACTTTGCGCGCCACGTACTGAAAATGGAAAATGCCCACTCCATAGAAATGGACAAAGAAACACCTTTTCCTGTGATAGACATGATGGAAGACCAAAAGAAAATCACCCTCAAAGGCGGCACTATGCGGCTGGGCGCGTACCCCTGCGAGGTCAGGAAAGATTCGCTGGCATGGAGCATTTACAAGAAAAAAGAAATCCACGAACGCCACCGCCACCGCTACGAGTTCAACAATACCTATTTACAAGCCTTCGAGGAAAACGGAATGATAGCCTCTGGCATCAATCCTGATACCCAACTGGTAGAGGTTATGGAACTGAAAACGCATCGCTTTTTTATTGGCGTACAGTTTCACCCCGAACTCAAAAGCACCGTTGCCAATCCGCACCCCTTGTTTGTCCGATTCGTCAAAGAAGCCATCGAATACCATAAAGATAAAATAATGTTGAAAAACACAATTGTTTAATACATCTTTGTAATCGAAAACAAAATTAATCACAAAAACCAAACACAAAAACAATGGAAATCAATAACTTAACAATACGCACAGGCAAGCAGCAAAGCTTTATCAGGGCATTGGCAGAACTTTGTGAAACACATTCAATCAGTGGCGACTTTGATTTTGAGTGTTATACTGATGAAAAAAATGAAGAAGTTTTAATCATAGAAAACTTCGTGATTGATGCCAAAGACGAAAATGGGTTTAAACAAGCCCTTGATGCCCTATCTAAGGAATATATCGTTCCTGCGGGGCAGGCTGTTGAGTTCGAGGAAACAAGCGAAAGTGAATATTTTGAAATTTACGAATTTTATATCCGCACCAAAAAACAAGAAGAGTTTGTCAAAGAATTAGAAAAACTTTGCGATACGCACGCCATAGAGGGCGATTATGACTTCGAAGAATACCAAGACGAAGAAGAAGAAGATATTTTGATGATTGACGCTTTCTTTATCGCCACCGAAAACCCAGAAAAACTGGTAGATGCCTTAGAAGTGCTTTGTCAAAAATATGCCATTGACGACGAGTTTGGCTTTGGCTTTGATGGCTCAGAAGACGAGGAGTAAAAATGGTAAAAGACCATTCCTAATAAGTTTAAAAAGCTATTTTGTCAAAACATGACTTTGCTAACTTTTTGTATATTAAATAATTACAAAGTTTATAAGTATTTCAATAAAAACAAGAGTTCTGTTGTTTAGTGCCGTTAGGCACGACAGTAGAAAATTAAGATAAATTATATTTCAATAAGTCCCTTTGGGGACGATACATTTATCTATTAATGAATTAGTTACGTCCCAGAATGGAATTCCCTAACAGGATTTTTATTTATTGTTCCTTATTGATTTCTACAAAGCGTATGTTCCTAACGGGACTGTGATAATGCAAAATACGCTTAAATTTGTTGAACTACTTAATACACAAATAAAAATACAAAAAACGGTTTAGTATGATAAAAAATACTAAACCGTTTTATCGATAAATAGATTTGAAATCAATACCTCGTAGAGGTTAAATATTGGTAATCAAATCGTTTTGTATGTAATTGTGTTCCGTTAGGAACTCCATTAATGGTGTACTTACAGCACATCTCAGAAGTGGAGTGAGGTTATTAGAAATATGTTTTTGAAAGAAAAAGATATTTCCAACCTTTTATTACTCACCCATTGCCACACGAAACCCAAAAAAACCATCTTTTTCAGTGGGTAAGTTCCCGATACGAACCGTAATCCGATTGTCCTCAAAGTAGTTAATCCATGAACCACTGCGCTGCACGCGAAGATTGCCCTTGGAAGGTCCCTGCGGATTAGCTTCTGGGCTTTTGGTATAATAATCGTGCAAAAACCAATCGTTGCACCACTCCCAAACGTTGCCCGTCAAATCATATAAGCCAAGCTCATTGGGGCTTTTTGAGCCTACGGGTTGCGCTTGCTGGCTCGCATTTTTGTCATACCAAGCAATATCGTCAATTTTGGCACTGCCCGCATATTTGGTATTTTTAGTTTTTTTGCCTCCTCTTGCCGCAAATTCCCATTCTGCTTCGGTAGGAAGTCGATATTTTTTCCCTGTTTTTTTCGCAAGCCAAGCGCAGTAAGCATCTGCGTCCGCCCAAGTAACATTGACGATAGGGTGCTTGTCATTCCAGCCCCATTTGGGCGGTGCGGGCAGTTGGCGTTTAGTAGCAGTACAAAAAGCCTTGTACTGGGCTACTGTAACCTCGTGCTTGGCAATGTGAAAATTGCCCACTGTAACCTTGTGAACAGGCTTTTCCTCATCTTCTGCCGTTTTTGAGCCATTGCCCATCATAAACGAGCCGCCCTCTACCAATACCATTTCGGGCAGGTCTGATTGAGCAAAAGCATGGAATGAAAGAAAATAAAAAAATACAATTAAGTGCTTACCAATAAGTATATTACGCTTCATTTTGAATTTAAGATTTTAACAACATTTACTTTTTTTACTGCCAATACCAAGATTCGAGTAGAAATTTAGGTTCTTATCCTAAAAATCATAGAACTTAGTAGCAAATATTTTTCCACTGTTTTCATTTTCAAACTCAAACTACTTTATTTATGTTTAAAAACCGTTCCAACCAAGCCGAACTAATGGACGACCTCACGCTCGCGAATGACGCACTTCGCAAAAATTTAGATGAATTGGAGTTGATTAACAAGTATTTAGGTGGAAACAATGTAGTCATAGAGGCGTTGGAAAAACTGAGGAACAAAAAGTTTTTTGAGGAACAAAAAATAATTAAAATAGCAGATTTGGGGTGCGGTGGTGGTGATACTTTGCGCGCCATCGCGAGCTGGGCAAAGAAAAGAAAGCTAAACATCGAGCTAATAGGTATTGACGCAAACCAGTTTATGCTGGATTATGCCCACGAAAAAGCAACAGAGCAGAAAGTAGCAATTAGTTTTAAAAAAGTAGATATTTTCTCAGAAGACTTTGGAAATGAGGTTTATGACATTACCATTTGCAGTTTGTTTTGCCATCATTTTACAGATGAAGATTTAATCAGGCTATTTGGTCAAATCAAAAAACAAACCCAGAAAGCATTTATTATTAATGATTTGCATCGCCACTGGTTTGCGTATTACAGCATCAAGTACCTCACCAAAATCTTGAACGGCTCATATTTAGTCCAAAACGACGCGCCACTTTCCGTTTTGCGCGCCTTCACACGCGAGGAACTCGAGAAATTATTGGTCAAATCGGGCTTAAAAACCTACGAATTGCACTGGCGTTGGGCGTTTCGTTACCAAATCATTACTTATTTTTAAAATTTTTATGAAAAGTCTTGTAAAAATGAAAAAAAGATAAGACCTTTGCGCCACTCAAAACAAACACTGATTCAGACCTCTGAATCAAACACAAGCCCAGGTGGCGGAACAGGTAGACGCGCTGGTCTCAAAAACCAGTGAGAGCAATCTCATATCGGTTCGATTCCGATCCTGGGTACTCTTCTTCAAAACTTCCAAAGGAATTTTCTTTGGAAGTTTTTATTTTTATATTCTGCTATTATTTTGTACCTTTGCAAAAAACTTAGTTGCCTGATTTTTATGATACTTAATGTTGGACAAATAGAAACACTGGAACTCGAAGACGTGATGACCACGACCGTTGAAGAAAAGAAATTGATAATTATCAATGATGACTTCAATACCTTCGAACACGTGATAGAAACTTTGATTGACCTCTGCGAACACACCCCTGAGCAGGCGGAGCAATGCGCTTGGATTACTCACTATAAGGGCAAGTGTACGGTCAAAGAAGGCTCTTTCGAAAAGTTAGCTCCTCTACGCAACGGGATTTGCGAGCGCGGCATTGATGCTAAAATTATTGATTGATAAATTTATTAACCCCTGAAAATGAGTAAGTTTGTCAAGTTAATATTGAAAATTTTGCATGGAAATTCTGATAAAAATATTTCTTTTGATGAATTATGTAATGTCTTGTTAAAGTTAGAATTTGACCAAAGGGTAAAAGATGGTCATCATATTTTTACAAAAAATGAGATAGAAGAAATCATTAATTTGCAAGCCTCTTCCGAAAAATAAAGCAAAGCCATATCAAGTAAAGCAAGTAAGAGAACTGTTACTTAAGTATAAATTCATTGATTTAGAAGAAGATGACAAAACAGATGAATAAATATAAGTATGAAATTATCATCTATTGGAGTGAGCAAGACGGGCTTTACATTTGCGAAGTTCCCGAATTAGCAGGTTGTATGGCTGATGGTGATACTTATCTGGAAGCATTGATGAATACTGAAAAAATTATTCAGGAGTGGATTGAAACAGCTACTGAACTCAAACGACCTATTCCTAAACCTATTGGCAGACTAAAATACGCCTAACCCATGAATTTCCCTTCCAAATTAGTAGAAGACGCGGTCAATGAGATAGCCAAACTGCCAAGTATTGGTAAAAAAACAGCTTTGCGATTGGTGTTGCACCTCTTAAAGCAAGATGAAAAGTTTACACTTTCTCTCACGCAGTCGCTCACCAAGCTACGCACCGAAACAATGTATTGCGTGCAATGTCATAATATTTCTGATGCCTCAGTTTGTAATATTTGTACTAATCGTGGGCGCGACCGTAGCCTGATTTGTGTGGTAGAGGACACACCAGACGTGATTGCTATTGAGAACACGAACCAATACAACGGGTTGTACCACATCTTGGGAGGTATTATTTCGCCGATTGAAGGCATCAGCCCCAACGAACTCAATATAGATTCGCTGATTCAAAGAGTTTCGCAAAGTGCTGATATTAAGGAGATTATTCTGGCAATTAGCGCGACCATGGAAGGCGATACGACTTCTTTTTACATTACTAAAAGGCTACAACCCCTGAATGTCAAAGTTACTACCCTCTCTCGCGGCGTATCTGTAGGAAGCGAACTCGAATATACGGACGAGGTTACGCTGGGCAGAAGTATTTTGAGTAGAATAAAATATGGCATTTGAAAAAGGGCTGAATGAAGTGGAGATTGGCTTATAAATTTTACTTTTTAAAATAAGTAGTTATTTGTCCCTAAAAAAAATTCAATATCTTTGCATTTTAATTCAAAAATCATAATTTCAAACTTTAATTCAAAACTATACATTAAAAATAGTGTTTGATGAGATTTTTTGTAGTTCCTCAGATAGATTTGTTGTCTGCTGAACCTAAATCACTCATCAAGTATTCATTATTCATCACTCATCATTCTCAAAAATGCAAAATATCGTATTGTTTGGACCTCCTGGCGCAGGGAAAGGCACACAAAGCCAAAAATTGATTGATAAATATGGGTTCGTTCACCTTTCTACAGGTGATTTGCTCAGGGCTGAAATTGCCGCAGGGACAGCTTTGGGCTTAGAGGCAAAGCAACTGATGGACAAGGGAATTTTGGTGCCAGATGAGGTTGTAGTGGGTATGATTGACAACAAGATAAAATCAAATCCTGATGCCAAAGGCTTCATTTTTGATGGTTTCCCGCGCACTGTAGCGCAGGCAGAATCACTGGACAAAATGATGAGCCAAAATAACATCAAAATCAATGGTATGATTGCCTTAGTGGTTGATGAAGAGGAGCTTACCAAACGTCTGCTCGTTCGCGGACAAACTTCGGGCAGAGCCGACGACCAAAATGAGGAACTCATCAGAAAGCGCGTACAAGAGTATAATTCTAAAACTATGCCTGTGGCTGACTATTATACTGGGCAAGGCAAATACAGTGCTATCGACGGCATTGGTGAAATTGACGAAATTTTTACTGGCATCTGCGCGGTTATTGACCAATTTTAGCTTATACATGATTTCAACGTAGCAACAAAAATAAAAAAGGGAATAGAGCA
Organism: Cytophagales bacterium; assembly: GCA_013298985.1. Lineage (GTDB taxonomy): Bacteria > Bacteroidota > Bacteroidia > Cytophagales > Thermoflexibacteraceae > Thermoflexibacter. The sequence goes on along the minus strand of JAAFJS010000149.1, from coordinate 2,462 downwards.
AAAACTCCATTCCCTTTACTGTATCACTGCTGATTAATATCTGTAATAATCAGGCTTAAATGGACCTACTTGGGCTACGCCAATGTAGTCAGCCTGCTCCGTAGAAAGTTCTTCTAATTCTACACCAATTTTTGCCAAGTGTAATCTGGCAACTTTTTCGTCCAAATGTTTAGGCAACATATACACTTTGTTTTCGTACTTCCCTACATTTGCCCACAGCTCGATTTGCGCCAAAACTTGATTGGTGAAAGAGTTAGACATCACAAAAGAAGGGTGTCCCATCGCGCAGCCCAAGTTTACCAGCCTTCCTTCTGCTAATACGATAACTTCCTTACCATCAATGTCATACAAATCTACTTGCGGCTTAATTTCCTGTTTGGCATGACCATAATTTTTGTTGAGCCAAGCCATGTCTATTTCTGTATCGAAGTGTCCAATATTACAGAAAATTGTTTTGTCCTTTGCCATGCGGAATATTTTTTCGTTCACAATGCCCAAGTTACCTGTGGCAGTAACGATAATATCTGCGGTTTTGATGGCATTTTCCATTTTTTGGACTTGGAAACCGTCCATGGCAGCTTGCAAAGCACAAATAGGGTCAATTTCAGTGATAATCACGCGCGCACCTGCACCTCTGAGAGAAGCCGCAGAGCCTTTTCCCACATCACCGTAACCTGCTACAATGGCTACTTTGCCCGCAATCATAATGTCAGTAGCACGACGAATCGCATCTACGCAAGATTCCTTACAGCCGTATTTGTTATCAAACTTAGATTTGGTAACAGAATCGTTGATATTGATAGCTGGAAGTGGCAATTTACCTTTCTTCATTCTTTCATACAAGCGGTGAACGCCCGTAGTTGTTTCCTCAGAAATGCCTTTGATAGCCTCCACGAGTTCTGGATAGCGGTCTAAGACCATGTTGGTCAAATCGCCACCATCATCTAAAATCATATTCAAGGGTTTATGGTCTTCACCAAAAAACAGAGTTTGCTCGATGCACCAGTCAAACTCTTCTTCGGTCATGCCTTTCCACGCATATACAGGCACGCCTGCCGCCGCGATTGCCGCCGCCGCGTGGTCTTGGGTGGAGAAAATATTACATGATGACCAAGTTACCTCAGCACCCAAAGCCACCAAAGTTTCTATCAGAACGGCAGTTTGGATAGTCATGTGCAGACAGCCCGCTACACGCGCGCCTTGCAAAGGCTTAGAAGCACCATACTCTGTACGCAATGCCATCAAGCCAGGCATTTCGGCTTCTGCCAATCTGATTTCTTTCCTGCCCCACTCAGCAAGTTTGATGTCCTTCACTTTGTAAGGAATATAAGTTTGTACCATTTTTGATTCTTAGTTTTAAATTTTGGCGCAAAGGTAGTGTTTTTTTCCTATAAAAATAGAAAATGAAGACTAAAACTTAAAATTCCAACAACGAAGGGTCTTTTTATGCACTTTCAGGCACTTTAATTTCAGCTTGTATTCTGTCAATTTGTTTTAAATGCCTGATAATGTGATTAATGAAAAACTGAAAAGTGTCCCCCAATTTTAATTTTATCAAACTTGAAATAGATGTTGAAATTTTCACTTTGTTCAGACTCACCTTTCTTGACAGCGTAAGTAAATCTAATAATTTTACTTGCTGTTCCAGGAACTTGTCTATCACATTTTTGTCAAGTTTGGCATTGAGCGGATTTTTGTCTTTAAAAGTTTTCATTTTGTTTAGTTTTTCTTTGGGCAACATACTTTTTGCAAAGTAGTTTCCTAAAAATCCACTTTTAAATTCGGTTTCGCTTTGAGTATTTGTGTTTTTGATTTTGTTTTCAATTTCTGGCAAGTAAAAATCGCCATATAAATTCAAATGCTCTAAACACTCTAAAATATTCCAAGAAGTTTCGTTTTGTTTCCAAGTCAAAGTTTGTAAGTCATTACTTTTTAATTTTTCAACTTGGTTAATCACTTGTCTTGTCTGCTCAATGAGCGATTGGATTAGATTTTCTGACTGCATAGTTTTAAAATTTTTTATGCAAAGGTCAAGAAAACAAAATTCAGAAACCTTGATTGAAATCAAGATTTTTTTAGTCGTGATAAGGTTTCGGGACTCATTCTCAGATAATTTGCGATATGCCTGTTTGGTATTTCTTGGAAAAGTTGTGGGCTTCTTTTTAAAACCCTTTCGTATCTTTCTTTTGGGGAATTGGTCAGTATGTCAATCTCTCTTTCCATTTGTTGGATTACCAAATTTTCCAATATTTCTATCCACAAATTTCTATTGGATTCAGTTTTCAAAAAGTCGTCAATTTGCTTTTTGGTTATCACTTTTATTACTGTCTTTTTAATTCTACTTTGGCAGTCTGCTTGATTTATCAAAAAAAGGTTATTTTTGCGTTTATGAAAGACTTTAATGAAAAAAAATTAACTTGTACCTTGAAGGTTTTGGGACAGTTTTCCAATGTTACAGGACA
>JAAFJS010000147.1 GCA_013298985.1 Cytophagales bacterium | reverse complement strand
GAGGGGTTAGATTAACCCCTCGCTTTAGCGGGGGGAACTTTCCACAAAAATTGTCAGAGTATCGCAATTTCCTCACAAAAAATTTGTATTCATCGAGGCGGATTGTTTTGGTGGGGCGTGCATTTATAGTGGTTTTGCAGTCCAAAATGAAGAAGTTTTATTTCACCAATCGTACTATGGCAGGGTTGTTTGTGCTTATGCAAACAGATTATGGGCAAAACACTAATTTCCAAGTGTTTGCAGCGCATGACAATTTGGTTTTACAGCCCAAAAACAAGGATTTTTATTTGTACTTTGAGGAGCAGGCAAATCGTGAAATCAAAGTCAGTGGCATTATTTACCAAATGAATAATGAAATCATCACCACCATAGAAAATATCCTCAAAGATGCTTTGGTTGGCATAAAGCACGATATTGAGATTTGTATTTTAGAAGGAAATAAAATAATAAAGTTGCATGGATAGTGAAATATTACAACAGCTAATGCTGCAAAATTTGGAAACAAAAAATCTCACTTTTGAGATTGGAAATGAAGATGAGGAAGAAAATCCTGAATACAAAAAATTAAAAATCAAAGAATTACCTCATTCTTTCTCCCTTTTAACGCATTTGAGGGAGTTGATAATCAAAGAAAATGACTTGGAAGTGCTGGTACTCGAAGATATGCCCAAGTTAGAGAGAGTCATCGTCTGGGGGAACAAAATCAAGGAAGTACGCCTCAGAAATCTACCTGAATTGTCTGAACTGGATTTGGCAGGAAATCAATTGAAAAGTTTGACAGTCAAAGATTTATCTAATTTATTAGAGTTAAAAGTGGAGGGGAATCTCTTAGAAACTATAGTGCTGGAAAGTCTGCCAAACTTGCGGTCTTTGCGTTTGGAAAATAACCAATTACAAAAATTGCGCTTGGAAAATTTTGCGAATCTTTGGTATGTAGTCGCCTACAATAATCCCTTGGAAGACATCAAGTTAGCCAATCTCCCTGAATTGCAGTATTTGGACATTGCCAAAAGTAAATCATTGAAAACACTGACTTTGAATGACTTAGAAAATCTGGAAACACTAAAAGCGCAAGAGGGCGGCTTAGAAATGATACACCTCTCTGACTTGCCAAATCTCGCACGTGCGACGCTGACAGAAAATCAACTGATACTTGTCCATTTGGCGAATTTGCCCATGTTGAACCATTTAGGCTTAGGAAAAAATCGTTTGGAAAGCGTTAATTGTGATGTGCTTCCTTCGCTGACTTATTTAGAGTTGATGAGTAATCAATTTTCTTTTTTTGAATGGCATAAAATAAAGAATGTCAAAGAGTTACATCTGGGTCAAAATCGCTTTGAACACTTAGATATTGTAGATTTGGATTGGCTGAAAGTAGTAGTTGCTCACCATAATACGATGAAAGAAGTTTCGCTAAAAAACTTGCCACGCTTGACTAATTTGGAACTTATCAATAACAAAATCAATAGTTTACACTTTGAAAATTGCAATAGCATTAGCTATCTCAATTTAGCTGCTAATCAAGTGGAAGACTTAAACTTTATCCTTGACTTGCCTTCGCTTTCCTCGCTAATGCTGTCTTCTAATCCGAAAGTACCGCTTCCTTCCTCTCTACTCATGGAGAAGGGGTATTGGCGGAACTGTATCAAAGAGGCGAAGGAATATATAAAAAATAACAAACAGGAAATCAAATAGAAAATGAATACAGAGCTAAATTTAAGCTATTTGGGATTGGAAGAAATACCTGCGAAAGTATTTGAACAGCAGCAACTTGAAAAACTTGTCATCAGCGACAAGTACAAGGAGGACGCACCGCTTGGGCAGTTGTTTGGATTTTATGGTGATGAGTGGATGGAAATCAATCATCGCAAAGTAATTACCAAGCTCAAGATGCTTCCTCCGCAAATAAGCAAACTTAAAAGCCTGAAATACTTAGACTTGCAGGGAAATCGCCTGACCGAAGTGCATTTGAAAAACCTCTCCAAACTCGAACATCTCAATCTGGAAAGAAACTATTTGAAAGAAATTTCGCTGAAAGATTTAGACCGATTGGAATGGCTTAACCTGCACAATAATAGGCTGAAAAGCATAGATTTAGCGCATTTGCCCCAGCTAACCACACTACAGCTAAAACTAAATCGCTTAGAGCGGTGCAACTTAACGCATTTGCCCTCACTTACGGCACTTATCCTGAGTCAAAATCGCTTGGAAAGCCTCCATTTGCAAGACTTGCCTTCGCTTAAAACACTGGAAATCAAGCGTAATAGATTGAAAATACTCGACTTGCATGGTTTGCCTTCTTTGGAAAGATTGGAAATCGAACACAACCCACTCACTATCTTGCGCTTGGGCGATTTGCCAAATCTAAAAGAATTGGTGGTGAGTGATTGTAAATTAGAAATGGTTGATTTACAGTATCTTCCCAATTTGAAAACAATACTGCTATCCACTTGTGATTTATTGACGTTGGAGCTAAATCCACAAAACTTACCTGCTTTGAATAGTATCTATTTGAGTGGCAATCTATTGCAAAGGCTTGACCTCGCAGATTTTCCAGAACTATACTCTCTGACGTGTGAGAAGAATCTATTGCGAACGATAAATCTACACCGCTTGCCCAAAATCAAGCGCATCAGTTTAGGGAGTAATTTGCTTACCTCTGTGGATTTTTTGCAGGAATATCCTGAAATTAATTTATTGCATATAGAAAACAATGACATTGCTAATATGCAGCCATTGAGTCAGTTAGCTCAATTAGAATATTTGCACATTGCTAATAATCCTATCAGTAGCATAGACTTTGTGAGGGAGTTGCCCTTGCTCAAGCACTTGAATTTAGGTGATAAAAGATGGACAAAAATGCTCATTCCCAATGAATTGCTTGGCGAGTCGCAATACGAAAATTGTATGGAAAAGGTGAGGAAGTATTTGCAACAGAGGAGTTGAAAACTTAGCGTAATTAGAATGTGAAAAAATTACTTACTGCTATTTATTCGCTAACTCCTTGATTGCTTGCGCTATTCCTTTTCCGCATTCCTTGTAGGAAGGCGAAGAATGGTCGTCAAAGCCAATCTTCATAGCTTTGTATTGATATTGGTAAGCAATTTCAAGAGGCGCATCACCCAAATCTGTTTTTTCCAAATAAGTAATTTCAAAAAACAATCGGCGCATCGCATAATTTCCCTTGTCCAAAGATTTAGCGTTCTGATAATCAATTTGTTCTAAGAAAATTGTTGTTTCATTTATCTGAATTTTGCTGTAATATGAAGGTGCGTAAGTTCCGCCACAAATGCTTCCTATTTTGGCAATGTGGTCTGCTTCTACCAAACATTGTTGAGTTTCTACAGTGTATATTTGCTTAAACCATTGATTATCAATATCTTTTACATTAGATTTTTCAAAATCGCTGACAAGCTTTATTACTTCTTTTTCTACTTCCTTATTCATACAAACTACTTCAAGAATAGCAAATTCCTTACTAATACGCACTGACAGCCAAGTGTTTATCTCATTCTCAAAAGGAGTTTTTAATATAATAGTTACAAAAGAATACTCAAAAGTAATCTCTTTGGTAAGATTTTTTGTTGCATATTTTTGCTGTAAAATCTTTGCCAAATGAAAGTAAGATTCCCTTTCTCGCAGTACCTGAATAGTTTGAGAATGAAGCATTTGCATAGGAAAATAGACGAACAAAATAATAAAAATAGAAACAGTTTTCATATTGTTAGCTAAGATAGGTTTTGTTTTTCAAAAAACCTTCGTTGCCTTCTATTATTTGTTTTTTTACTGGTTTAAGTGTGATAAAACTGAATTTTTTGCAAAGCTATCTCTTTAATTTTTACACAAATCATATCCAAAATTAACAAAAAAAACACTACATTTCTGACTTTCTCATAGAAAAACTTTCTGATGCTACAAATCTAAACCGAGCCAATATGCACATTGGGATTGACATAGGGACAAGCAGCGTAAAGGCTGTTGCCGTTGATTATCAAGGTATTACTCACGCAATAGAGCAAATTGCCTACCCTATTTTTTCTACTCAGCCGCACTTTCAAGAGCAAAATCCTGACGAGATTTTTGAGGCAACAAGGCTGGTCTTACAAAATATCATTCGAACGATTGGTGGTAATAAGGTCAAATCTATCTGTTTCAGTGCCGCCATGCACAGCCTCATGGCGGTAGATGCTGACGGAAAACCGCTTACCAATCTGATTACTTGGGCAGACCACCGCGCCAAGCAAATAGCTGATAACCTGCGAAATAGCGAAGTGGGCAAGGCGATTTATGCGCGCACATGTACAGCTATTCACGCGATGTCGCCCCTGTGTAAGTTGCTGTGGTTCAAGGAAAACCAGCCTGATTTGCTCAAACACGCCCATAAATTTATTGGCATCAAAGAATATGTTTTTTTCAAATTATTTGGCGTGTATGTGGTAGATTATTCGCTGGCTTCCGCCACTGGATTATTTGATGTTTTTGAGTTAAAATGGTGTCAAAAATCTTTGCAATTAATTGGTATAGAAGAAGATAAACTATCTAAACCAGTTTCAACAGAAACTATTTTTGTGGGTGCTTCTGAGGAATATGCCCATAAAATAAAATTTATCATTGGGGCGAGTGATGGTTGCTTGGCAAACTTAGGCGCGGGCGCAACGGACGAAGGAGAAATCGCGGCAACCATAGGCACAAGTGGCGCGATTCGCAAGACCGTCAGCCAGCCTGAGGTAGATGAACTGATGCGAACATTTTGCTATATTACCTCTGAAAATCAGTACATTATAGGCGGTGCTATCAATAATGGAGGCATTATTTCGCAGTGGTTGAAGGAAACTTTCCCGCCAATTTTGCCTGCGGGCGCGCAGACAGGTGAATATGAGGCAATTTTTTCTTTGGCAGCAACCGTACCTACGGGCGCGGAAGGGTTGATATTTCTGCCGTACTTGCTGGGGGAACGCGCACCAATTTGGGATTCTGATGCAAAGGGTGTTTTTTTTGGGATTCAGAAAAAACATACACAAGCACACTTCTATCGTGCTGCTTTAGAGGGCGTTATCTTTGCTTTGTATAGTGTTGGGAAAGTTTTTGAGCAAGAAAATCAAGTACAGAAAAGTATTTATGCCACAGGCGGTTTTACCAAATCTGACTTTTGGGTGCAGATGATGGCAGATGTTTTTGACCAAAAAGTAGTCGTTCCGAATAGCTCTGAAAGTACGGCGATTGGGGCTTGTCTGCTCGCAATGAAGGCTTTGGGAGAAATAAAAGACTGGAAAGAAGCAAAGAAGTTAATCGTGATTGAAAAAGAGTTTGCGCCAAACAAAGGAAATAGTGCGGTTTACAAAAAGAATTTTGAAATTTTTGAAAAATTGTATCAAGTATTAAAGCCAATGTTTTAACCTTTCTTTTTACCATTTTACAGCTATTTTCAACAAAGTATTCTTACGCCACAAAGTAACGTATGAATCAAAAAATTGAAATAATAAAAATCATGAAGCAAAAATCTCCGCCACTGTTATCGCCAAGCCTTCTAATACCTTAGAAAAAATTTTACCTTCCAAATTGGCAAAAGAAAATGGCTTGAAGCCTCTTTCTGTATTTTCAAAAACCTCAATACTTTCGTTTTTGAGGTCTATTATCCAATACTCTAATACACCTTTACTTTCATAGATTTGGTATTTGATAAATCTATCCGTTTTGATGGAACTGGGGGAAATAATCTCTACAATCAGGGCTGGCGCACCCATGATGCCTTCCTGCGTAATCATATGTTTTTGGACATTAGAAACAAACATTATATCAGGTTGCAGTACATTAATGTCGTCCAAAATGACACCAAAGGGCGCATGAAGGACAATTCCCAAATTCTTACTTTTGATAAAATTATGAAAATAAGTAAGTAAATTACTCGATACAAATTGGTGCTTAAATGAAGGATAATTTTGTCGCATGATTTCACCATCTATCAATTCGAAGAAAAACTCTTTGAGTTCCCATTCCTCAAATTCTATTTCTTTAAACTCTTGATATGTAATAGGTTTAGTTAATGTGAGCATACAAATTATTTTTTATCAAAAATAACTTATTCTTTTTATTTTTACAAGCAATAATTATCATTTTTTTAAGACCAGTTTATTGGCGTTTGCTTTTATTTCTCTCGTTTGTAGAGGGATTTACTTTTAAAGATATGATTTTTAAATATTTATAATCACTATTTTTGTTTCTTTTTTGCTTTTTCCACAATTAATTTTTTTATTTGTCTTCGAATATCCCAATTACAAAGCGTTTTTAGATTTGCATTGAACTTATGGCAAAGAAACAGTTTAAATTTGATGGGCTTGTCAAGCAAGCAGAACAGCAAAATAAGGAGTCCACAGACTTTATTCGCCAGAATATAGCGATTGATGAGGAGCTACAAAAGTTTATTCCCCCACTCTTGGACGAGGAGTTTAAGTTGCTGGAAGACAATATCTTAAAAGATGGCTGTCGCGACGCACTAATTGTTTGGGAGCAAGATAACGGCACGTATATTTTGATAGATGGACATAATCGCTATCAAATTTGCCAAAAACACAACTTGCTTTTCAAAGTCCAAATTGTTAATTTTGACGACACCGAAGCCGCCAAAGATTGGATGATTCTCAATCAGCTCGGCAAGCGAAATGTTACCGAAGAGGCAAAGGCGTACCTGCGCGGCTTGCAGTACAAGCAAGAAAAAAAGCGCACAGGCGGCACAGGGCTGAACCAATACAATAAGGACGAATTTGCCAAAGATGCTGAACGCACCGCCGAAAGATTGGCGGCGCAGCACAAGGTTTCTGAGAAAACCATTCGTTCGGACGAAAAATTTGCGGAGGCAATGGACAAAATCACTTTTGGCAACGAAAGATTGAAGTGGGATATGCTGAACCGAAAGGTAAAGTTTGGCAAAGTAGCTCTTACCAATATGTCGGGCGAACCCGAAGATGTATTGCTGCAAATTGGGCAAAAAATGGTGGAGGGGAAGGGCTTTCGCGAGTCTATCAATGTGGTGAAAAGAGTGGAAAAAAAGCCCACTAAGAAGGACAAATTCAAGGGGAAAAAGGAAATTCCGACCAATTATATTCCTCTGGAAATCACCAATCCGCACGTGCTGGCTGATGAGGATAAGAATATGAAAATCATGGGTTTAAAGGATAAAATCGTAGATGACTTTATTGCGGTGGTCAATCAGCAAGACAAAGAGGCATTAGAACGTTTGCGAGAATACTTGGACGAGTTAGAAGATTTGCTATTTGAGGAACGCTAAAGAATTTGTATGATGATTTGTTTTATCTATATTTGTTAAAAAAAATATGTGGGTAGAAGAACTAACACTCGAAAATATCAAATGTTTTGAAAAAATGTCTATTCGTTTTGGTACAAAAAATCAACCTCACAAGTGGGTTTCTTTATTGGGCGAAAACGGTGGCGGCAAATCTACTATCCTCCAAGCATTAAGTTTGATGTTAGCAGGTTATGAAGGTGCAACCAAGTTGCTGAACAGTCCGAAAGGTTGGGTACGCAATGAAAATGAACCTGCAAAAATTTCTATCAGAATACACCAAGACACGAATGATATTGGACAGTTTGGTAAAGAGAGAACAAGAACCGCATTTGGTTATACTTTTTTTGTTACAGGCAGTCAAAAAATTTCAATTCGCAATAAATCATATTCAGAACCAAGTATTATAGAAAATCCAGATAAGATATTATCGTGGTTGCGTGAAAATGCTTTGACTTCCAAAGGGACAACATGGTTTGCGGCAGGATATGGGGCTTTCCGTAGGCTTACACGCAGGAGTGGAATTATTCCCTCTCTACCAACACCTGAAAGATATAGTAATTTTCTTTCTCAATTTTACGAAGATGAACCTTTGGCAGCCTTTGAAAGGTGGTTGGTTTATTTGGATTATCGAGTAGTAAAAGATAACGATAAAACAGCAGACCAACAAAAAACTTTGGGCATTGAGGCTATTAATAAAATGTTACCAAGGGGAAATAGTTTTGATAGTGTTACTTCTGATGGTAGAATATTATTTGATGTGAAAGGCAAAAAAGTGCCTACCATTGGTTTAAGTGATGGTTTTAGAAGCGTATTAGCCTTAGCAGGAGATTTGGTTTGGCGATTGTTAGAGGCTTTTCCTGAAAGTACAAATCCTTTATTAGAAAATGGCGTAGTGATTATTGATGAATTGGATATTCATTTGCACCCCACTTGGCAACGTGAAATTGCAGGTTGGTTACAAATGCAATTCCCTAATATTCAGTTTATTGTGGCTACACACAGCCCACTTATTGTAGCAGGTGCAGGTACAGATGCTATTACTTATAAATTTGATTTTGATGGAGATAAAAGTGTAAAAAATGAGGTAAAAGACCTTGCCTTTTTGAGTATTGAAAAAGTATTAAGTAGTGATGCTTTCAAAATTGTTTCACCTTATTCAGACCAAACACAAGCAGAATTAGACAAATATTTCAAACTCAAAACAAAGCATAAAAGAACACCCAAAGAAGAAAAGGAATTAGAAATAGCCACTATTTTTGCTCAAAAAGCCAATAAAGAAGTCAATGAAAATTCTCTTGAATTTGAAATTCAACAATTTTTAGAAGAAAAATTAAAGAAATGATTAAGATAGAGAGAACAGCCAAACCTAATACATTGGCAAAAAATGAAACGAATTGGGTAGAGCAAATTCAAGAAGCATTGGAGTTGGCAGCAAAAGCTCTAACAAAAACAGAAAAAGATAGTGCTAAAAATAAATTGGAAAATGCCCTTGATAAATACAAACACAAGGACATAAAAGATGAATTGGCAACTAAAATATTTCAGGGCAAGTGTGCTTATTGCGAAGCCAAAATCACACATATAGATTATGGTGATATTGAGCATTTTAGACCGAAAGATACTTTCCCTTTGTTAGCTGTTGAATGGGAAAACTTGTTGTTAGCTTGTCGAGTTTGCAATGGTGCAGCATTTAAAGGAACAAAATTTCCCTTAGATGCAAATGCTAATCCTCTTTTGATAAATCCTTGTATAGATGAACCAGATAATCATTTAGACTTTGAATATGACGAACAGACACAGTTTGCCATAGTTATAAGCAAAGATGAAAAAGGGTTGACCTCTATTGATACTTATGGTTTAAATAGAAAAAGAAGTCAAGATGATTTAGTGCAACACCGAAGTTTGGCTATTCAAAGGCTGATTTTTGTAGCCTCTTTTTATCATAAAGACCAACGTGCCAAAGAAATATTAGACAAGGCTTGTGAAAATTCAAGCGAATATGCAGCTTTTGCAAGAATGGTTAAAAACAGATATGCCATTCAACGAAAAGATAGTTTTTCATAACATTTCGTTTCTGTTGGTGAAAACCAACAACAGAAACGAATGATTTAAAAATTGTAAATAGAAAAATACTTTTCGCACCTCTCAAACCCCTGCTAATTTTCTGTTTTTTTACCAGACTTTAACTTCCAGTTAAAGTAAAAACCAATCGGCATCAGGATAAGCATAGGTCCAAACCACTGAATAAACCAAGGAAGGCTCTGCCCTATATTGACGGTAAAGGCAGTAGTAGAAGCAGTAAATCCACCTAACATATTGTCTATGTGCGTTTTGTACCAAACTTGCTTTGCTATTTTCTTAAAATTTACAATCCTTAAAATGCTTTGTACGCCATCTTTGAGGGTTGCCGTTCCGAAAAAGCCAAATAGAATCGAGAAAATAAGTTCGCCACCATCTGTATAGTTTTGTACTGCGCGTATCATCATGATTATGCCTGTAGCCACGCCCAAGAGAGCCACGCCCCAGTCCCAGACATTAAGAGTTGCTTTGTTTTTCATAAAAAGCATTGCCCGCGTGCCTGTAATCATGCCAATAAACACAATGGAACTGATACCCAACAAAAATTGATAAAAAATTACTTCTGGGCGTTTCAGATAGCCAATCACTGCGCTAAAACAAACCAAAAGCATGGCATAAAAGAAGATTTTGCCCGCTAATCTATGGTTTTTGGCATTGCGAAAATTGTAAAAAATGGCGATTGGTCCCACAATTAAAGTGGTGATACCCGCAAAAACGTGTAAGAAAATAGAAGCCTTGCCTACTAATTCGGTCATGATTTTAAAATTGTTTAAAGTTTTTAATTTTTTATATACACAAAGCAATCGTATCTTTCTGACCTACACAAACGGAAGGGACAGCCCTCAAAGCAAAGGGGCGAAAAGTAGTGAAAAATATGGTTTAGGGATAGTAGGGAAGGTTTTGGGGTAGAAAGGAAGTTATTTTATCCTCAAAAAATGCCAATTTGTCAATACAAACAACGGCTTAGTCTAAAAGATTTGGTGAATAGAAATGATACTTATTCCTTTGTGCTATTATTTTTATTTGTCAAATTTTAAAAACTTAAAACCATGAAAAAGTATCTTTGCATTTTCTTGATGATTGCATTTTTATCAAACCTTCCATCAAACTCCATTTCTGCACAAGCTGCTCCAGAGGTTACTATCAACGTACACCCAGGCGTAGAGTTATTTACAATTATTCAGTGGATGGCAGGGCAGTATAGAGAGCCAAACCGTTCTATTTACAGTAAAAAAGTAAAGGCATATTTTACGCCTTATGCCAATCATGCTGCTGTCCAAAAACTCAAAGCAATTGCTGAAAAACAGCACCTTTACTCTGATTTTCCCGAATTAGGATGGTGCTTTTCAGATTTTCCTAATATCAAAATATACGAGCCGACTGACCTGCATTGGTACGAGAGATATGGTAAGGAAAATGTAATAGAGTACATGAAACTGGCAAAACAGTTTGCTGAGGACTCCAAATTTGATGATTTCTACAAAGAAAACGAATCAATGTATGCTTCGTGGGCAGGAAAACTCAAAGGGGATTTGCAAGCGGAAGGTTTAGTGGAGAAATTGAACAATTTTTATAAATATAATGCAGGTGCAAAATGGTATATTTGCATAGACCCACTTAATAGCTGGGGCGCACACGCCATTATGACCAAAAACCTTAATCCAGCATTTTCCGACGTAATTGCCTATAATACAGGCTTTTTTGATGAAAATTCAACGGATACACTCATGCCAAACTTCGAGTTAGGCAATCTATCTTACCTCGTTTGGCATGAAGGCAGTCATATTTTTATAGAAAGCCTATTATTGCAATATTCAAAGGAAATTGCTACCTTAGATTACCTTCTCAATAAAGAAGATGCAGGCATGAAAAATAATAATATTCATTCTTGGCAACACTGCTTAGATGAAAACATGGTCAGAGGCATTGTCATTGCGCTTTATTGGCAATACAAAACACCAAAACAGGTGCGTAAGCAGATTGCTTCTGAAATTGTGGGTGATTTTATTTATGCCGAAGATATTGGGAATTTTATTTTTGAAAAATATATCAAACGCAAAAATCATAAGGATTTCAAAGCATTTTTCCCGGAAATTTTAAAGTTTTTGAGAAAAAAATATCCAGTTAAACCATTGTAAATCAAATGAAAATAAGATGGAGGATAGCACTACACGTAGGTTTTTGGCTCTGGCTATGGACAAATAGTATCTTGGGAATGTATGCCAAAGGCAAATTCCCAAGACTTACACACAGCGTCAGCGCAGATATTCTGATAGAGCTGACTTATAATCTAATGGCTGCCTGTGCTTTTTATCTCTCGGTATTTTGGGTGATGCAAGTCGTCTTAAAGGCGAAAAAATACCTGTGGGCAGTGTGCTATCTTCTTGTTTCTCTGTTAGTTGTTACTTTTTTTCGTTACCTGATAGAAATGTATTTTTTCAAGCCATACTTAGGTTTTGATAACTACATGGGCAATACGATTAGTATGCAGTGGTTTGTAAATAACAGTTTTTTCTTCTATCTCGATTATGTGATTTATGGGGTGTTGTATGCTCTTTTAGAAAACTGGTATTTTGAGGATAGGAGGAGGCAAGCACTTGAAAAAGAAAAGATTAGCGCAGAATTAGCATTTCTGCGCTCCCAAATTAACCCACATTTTCTTTTCAATACCATCAATGATATATACGTATTGGCTTATCAAAAATCTGATAAAGCACCAGAGGCTTTGCTAAAACTTTCTGATTTATTGCGCTATATATTGCACGATAGCATGAACGATAAAGTATTGTTATCCAAAGAGTTAGGTTATGTAAAAAGTTTGATAGATTTACAAAAATTAGGCGCAAAAGGTTATTTGTTTTTAGACTATTCAGAAATTGGGGAAGTAGGCAATCACGAAATTGCGCCCTTACTCTTGGTGTCTTTTGTAGAAAACGCTTTCAAACATGGGATAGTAACTGATGAAGCCAATCCTTTAAAAATACAAATTAAGGTAGCCAATAATGAGTTAGATTTTTTGGTTATCAATAAGAAAAATAAGCAATGTAAAGACAAAACGGGCGGAATTGGTTTGAGTAATGTAAAGAGGCGATTAGACTTACTTTATGCTCATCATCAAAGCTTAGTAATTACAGAAACTGAAGATTTTTTTACTGCTCAACTTCATATAAATCTACACTAATGAATCTAAAAATTCGTTGTTTCATCATAGATGATAAACCTTTGGCATTGGATATATTGGCTGATTATATCGGGAAAGTACCATTTTTGGAACTTGTCGCTATGACCACTAATCCCTTAGAGGCATTGGCTTGGTTAGAAAAAGAAAATTTTGAAAAGGCAGATAACCTGATTTTTTTAGATATACAAATGCCAGAGTTATCAGGGATTCAGTTTTTGAAGGTATTAGGAGGAAAAAGTAAAGTTATTCTAACGACTGCTTACCCTGAATATGCCTTAGAAGGCTATGAACATGATGTCATTGATTATTTGCTCAAACCTATTTCTTTTGAAAGATTTTATAAAGCAATTCAAAAAGCACAAAAAATCATTTATTCGAATGTGTTTTATGAAGGTGATGCAAAACTGAATAATAAGGATTTTTTGTTTGTCAAGACAGCATATAAAATACAAAAAGTGAATCTAAATGAGATTTTATACATAGAGGCACTGCAAAATTATGTAATCATTCATACGGAAAAAGAAAAAGTGATTACCCTACAAACCATCAAAAATATGGAAGAGATGCTATCTTATCCTGCCTTTGTGCGTGTGCATAAATCGTATATAGTGGCTGTGGGCAAGATAAATACCATTGAGCGTGGCAGAATAATCATTGCTAACAAGGAAATTAATATTGGAGAAACCTATCGGGAACGATTTATGCAACTAATAGATAACCAATAAGTTAATATTATATTTCTAATTTTTTTGCAATTTCTTCGTTGAGGCTACGCGAAACGGGGATTAAAGTTTCCAGATTTTCTAAGTGAAGTTTGTAGCCCTGTGCGTTGCCACTGATGCGCTTTACCTTCTCCAAGTTCACGATGTAGGCGCGATGACAACGATAAAATTGGCTGAAGCTTGCCAGATTTTCTTCCATTTTTTTCAGGGAAGAGCGCAAAAGTGTTTGTTTTAGCACCTGATGTTGTAGGTAAAAGACTTGCACGTAATTATCCGCAGCACTGAGGTAACAAAGGGCGTTTTTTTCTATTTCCAATTTTTCATTTTGGTTTTCTCCTAATAGTGTAATAATTTGATTAGCTGGAACTTGACTTGTAGAAACCTCCTCTGTGTTGGGCATTTGACTTCTAATTTCTAAGTGCTGATTAATCAGTTTACTCTCTGTATGGTAGCGTTTGGAAAGCCTGATTTGCTTGTAAAAAGCGGTAAAAATGATGGGGAAAATGCCAATAGCAAAGGTAGATTTGAGCCAGCCTCCAAAAAATTGCCACAGAGAGGGCTGGTCAAAGTAATAGTTGGAAAAGAGCATATTGGCAGTGGCAATGGACAGAATCAGCACTAAGGTAAAGACAATTTCCTTCCAAACTTTCCAGCTTTCTTCTTTGAAAATAGCAGGAAAAACCAACTGAGCAATATAAAATGAGATGGAAACTACCCAAGTTACCAATCCAAAATAAATACAAATCAACAAAAATGTATCTTCATAATTATCAGGTATTTTCATCTCGAAAGGTCTGAAAAAAAACAGAAAAAATGCTACAAAAAGCCCGCCCATCGTAGCTTGTTTGAGTGCTATTTTCCAAGAAGAATCTATCGGATAAGGTTGAAATAAAATTTTGATGAGTTTGTTCATTTTGTGTATTTAAAATCTTGCTTATCAATAAGTTATTTCTATCATTTGGTGTCCGTTTAAGGTTGCTAATGTAAACTCTATTCGTCCGCCATTGTACTTAAACGGAATATTTCCGCCCTGAGGGACAGTGCTTACTTTCTTTGCCTTCTGCGGCAAAAGTGCCGATACACCTATATTATAAATGGGAATAACGTCCTCCACAATGTCAAATTGGTTGCCTCGGCGTTCGGGCATATAGCAAAGCAAGTGCAAGATGTATCGATTCTTCTTTGCTTGTACGTTTACTGCTGTTGTGAGGGCGGAAGGTGCATTTTTGAGCTGTAATATAGGCTCTTTGAGCAATACATCTATAGCATTACTGATTAGTTTTTTGCACCAAAGCGGCGCATTATCAGCATATTGCGAAAAAACGGGGTGCATAAAATAGATGACATTTCCATTTTGCAAAACGGCAGGATAACCCGCTTTCATGGCGGAAGGCGTGTGCTTATGTGATGAAAAATGCTCCCAAGTGCGGTTAAAATAAGGAACATTTGCCTCCAAAAGCACCTCAGCCTTGCCTGCCTTCACCTGCAAACCTTTCATATACATAACCAGTTCTGTGGCGGGTAGCCCCTTGCCTAATGCACCTTTGGTAACTATAAAATCAGGACTATACGGTGCATCTCCTACCAAGTCTATCCCAAAAATAGAGGACGCAAATGCCTTTTTATCAGGGTTTAAGCCCGATTGATACGAGGCAATGACGGCACCTCCCTTGCTTACAAAAGTTTCTATTTTTGTCTTTAATTTTTCGTCCAAAGTAATTACATCAGGAAGAATGAGCAGCTTGTAAGAGGAGAAATCCGCTTCGGGGTCTAACAGGTCAAACTGATGGCGTGTTTCCTGTAACATTCTGACTGCGCCTACTGCCTGTTGGTTAATTTTTCCACTTTGGCTCACAAAAGCCTCTGGATTTAGCACGCCAATATCGACAAGTGCAGTCGCCTCCTCGCACCACGCTTCTTTTTGGGCAACTTGGGCATATACCTCGCCTATGAGGTCGTAGGTGGGCTTGTCGAGTATGCCGTTGGGGTGCAACTGGTCGCCCACAGAGCATTTGGCATTGAGGGCAAGCATGGTAAAGCACTCAAATTC
>JAAFJS010000148.1 GCA_013298985.1 Cytophagales bacterium | reverse complement strand
TGGTGGAGGCGCACTGCGGTTTCTACCTTATTAACATTCTGCCCACCTGCGCCGCCCGAACGGAAAGTATCCCATGTAATATCTGCGGGATTAATGTCTATTTCTATTGAGTCATCTACGATAGGATAGGCAAAAATAGAAGCAAAAGAGGTGTGGCGACGCGCATTGGAGTCAAAAGGAGAGATACGCACCAAGCGATGTACGCCAATTTCCGCCTTCAAAAATCCATACGCAAACTGCCCATCTACCTCCAGCGTGGCAGATTTGATGCCCGCGCCGTCACCAGGTTGATAGTCTATTTCGCTGACTTTGAACCCATTTTTCTGTCCCCACATAATGTACATACGCATCAGCATTTCCGCCCAATCTTGGCTTTCTGTGCCACCTGCGCCAGGATTTATCTCTATGATTGCGCCCAGTTGGTCTTCTTCTGCGCCCAGCATACGCTTAAACTCCAATTCGTCCAAGAGTTTGGACAGTTTTTCTTGTTCTCTGCCAAGTTCTTTTTCGTCGACCTCGTCAGCTTCATAAAATTCGTACAACACTTCAAAATCCTCCATTTGTTTTTGGAGAATTTCAAAACTTCCTGTCCAAACTTTGATATTTTTGATGTTTTTCAACATTTCTTCGGACTGCTTGGGGTTATTCCAAAAATCTGCGGCTAAGGTTTTGGCTTCTAAATCCCTGATTTGTTGGGCTTTGGTATCGTAGTCAAAGATACCTCCTCAGGGCATCTACTCTTGCCCTCAACTCTTTGAGTTGTTCTTTGGTCATTTTGTGTAAAATGAATGTGGTGAAAAATGAAATCTAAAAAGTTTGCAAAGGTAAGGATATTTTTTATCAATACACTTATGTTTGTGTTTTTACTTACCAGAAGTTCATGGTATCAAAACTTCATGTTCTGCATCTATCAATTTTATTTCTTCTTCGGTCAGGTGGTAAAGTTGATAGACAATTTCGTTAATTTGGGTTTCGGCACTGAGAATGCGCGTTTCTAACTGTCTTTTGTCTGTCAAAGTTGCTTTTTGCACGCGTTTGTGTAGCTCCAAAAGCATTTCTACATATTTAACAATTTCGTCATGGGCAAGTTTTTGCTTGTCATCACCTAAATTAAGAAAGCAAATAGGAACTTCCTGCAACTGAATAATCCTAATTTTAGGGAAGATATTAGTTTCTGGTGAAATAAAAGATTTGAAATAAAATGCGAATAATTTAGAGTTAAGTAATCCTAAAATAAACTGGATTTTGCAAAAGCCATTTTTCATTTTTAGATTATAAATACTTCGTGTTGTTATAACTCCTTCATTATCAAGTGTTGCAAAAAATTTATTTCCTGTTTCTCTAACCATCAGCTTTGGCGCATCAAAAATTCCTTTGCTCTTTTCATACGCTTCATATGTTTCTTTGGTAATTTGATGGTTCGTTTTAATTTCATAGTTATCAATATCGCCTCCCGTAAGGCAAATAATTTTTCCTCTTTTTGAAAATTTATCTCTACCAATTTCTAAACCGCGACGTATAATCATTATTTCACCCAAAGGAATAGTAGTAATCTTTTGAAAATAACTTTTTAAATCATTCTTAAAATAATCATTTTCATTGATATTTTCACCTTTTTTTAGTCTAAAAACACAAGTAGGCATTTTCACCTGGCTAAAAACCTTATCACCGTATTCTTTTAAAACAAATTCACTTGCATTTTTATTGATAAAATTACGCAATTTGTCAAACTGAACTCCTTTAATAAAGAGGCTTGGCACAATAAAACTTACATTATAATCTTTTTTGATTAAAGCTGTAGCTTTTTCAATAAACAAAGAATACAAATCCTCAAAAATTGTATAGTTTTTTAAGTAATAATCGAAGCTGTTTTTTTCTATTAATGATTGCTTTACATACGGCGGATTGCCAATCACCACATCAAAACCACCACTTTTCATAATTGTTTTAAAGCCTTCCTTCCAGTCAAAAACATTGATTTTACGTTCCTCTTTGGGTGTAAGGAATAAGCCCGAATTGTAAAAATCTGAACCTATTAGTGAATTTCCACACTGAATATTTCCATCAAGTGTGGGCAACACTCTTTCATTAAAAAGTTTGAGGGAAGTGTTGATAGAACCCTCCGTTTCCCCTTCGAGTGCCTTCAAAAGCAAGCTCAGTTTTGTAACCTCTACTGCCTGACTGTCAATATCTACCCCAAAAATATTGTTGAGCAAGATGCGTTTTTTTTCTGCGGTGCTGAGATTACCCTCTACATTTATTACTTCTGCGCCTTTCTTGACTTTGTCCAAAGAAGAAGCATTTTTTTTGTAATAATCCAAGTGATATTTGAGCAATGCCTCATACGCGCCTATCAGGAACGAGCCACTCCCGCAGGCGGGGTCAAGCACCTTGATTTGGCTGATTTCTTCTGGCGTTTTTCCTGCTATTAGCTTTCCAAGTGTTTCATTTACAATATATTCCACGATGTACTGAGGCGTGTAGTAAACGCCGCCCGCCTTGCGAACTTCGGGTTTTTCTTCTATACTGGCACTCCCAAAGCTTGAAAGATAGATGACCTTCCCCAAAAACTGCTCGTAGGCATAGCCCAAAATCTCGATAGGAATGATGTTAAAATTATAAACAAATCCATCTTCGTTTTCGCCATACAATTCCTGAATAATAGATTTAACTACCTTATTATCAATGCTTAACTTGTCAGTGATGTTGTCTTTTTTGAGGTCAAAAAGTCCAGAGTTGTATTTTTGGTCGGCAATCCCGAAATAGTCGTATAGGTTTTGATAAAAATTGCCACTTTTGATTTGTGCTTTTAGACTTCCCTCTTTTTCCAGCAAGCGGTCTTCACATACTTTCAAAAAAACGATTCTATCTATGGTCTGCTGAACGGCAAAGTTGAGTGCGTACTCTTCCAGATTTTTATTGAGTTGGGCTATATTCGTTGCCAAATAGGTACGCCAGCTTTCCAGAGATTTCAAAAACTCCCTATCGACAGGCTCGGCGTTTTTGAGGTCAGCATATTTTTGCCCGTACTGCTCTATGCTACCATTCATAACAGCCTCATGTCCAAAGGTTTGCCATAAAAAATCAAAATAAAGAAGATAATCTTTGTAATGAATGTATTTGAGGCGTTTGGTGCTTGCCCTGTCGAGTTTGCGGGGTTTGCGCGTGCAGTCATAAATCGCAAACTCCTCAAAATCAGTAACTACGGAAACAAGCAAAGAGCCATTCCACGCATAATTACGCACCTGCAAGGCGGGTTCGGGCTGGTCTTTGATAGATACAAAAGGTTTTTTAGCCTCTGCAAAAAACTTACTTTTTCCTCTGA
This sequence comes from Cytophagales bacterium, assembly GCA_013298985.1. Lineage (GTDB taxonomy): Bacteria > Bacteroidota > Bacteroidia > Cytophagales > Thermoflexibacteraceae > Thermoflexibacter. The sequence continues at coordinate 12,007 of JAAFJS010000148.1, read as the reverse complement.
TATTAAAGGAATAGTCAGGTGATTTGCGCGCACTGCCCACTTTGAGTTTGTACTCCAGCTTGACCTCTCGGAGGCTTTCTGGCTCACCATTTTTGTTCTCTACGTCCCAACCCAGCGCGGCAAAGAAAGGGTCAATAAAATCACGACGCACCTGCGTTTCGTTGTAATCTATTGTTTTATAATAACTTAATTGCTCCTCAAATTTTTCAATGAGTAGCTTCATTTGTATTTTTCCTTCTTCTTTGGTAAGTTTGTTTTCAGACATTTTGGACAGTTTTCTATCTTTTTTTTTAACAAAGATAAAAGAAAAAGCTATACAAAATCAATCATTTCAAACTGATTTCCCAAAATTGTATTTACATCAGTTTTCAGCCATTTTTGAATCAAGGTCGAGTAAATATTCCTGAAATCAATTTGGTATTTCAAGTCGCCTTCGTCCAAGTCTGCAAGGTTTGGGGCTGGATTATGAAAGCCTGCTTTTTTCAGGTTTCCATTGATAATGAATAAGTTATTTGCCGTTCCGTGGTCAGTGCCATTGCTGCCGTTTTGGGCAACGCGCCTACCAAACTCCGAAAAAGTCATCATCATCACATTTTTCATTTTATCATGCTTTTTCAAGTCCTGCACGAAGGCGTGAACTGCGCCCGCATAATCTTCCAGCAGGCGTTCTTGTTGTTGATTTTGGCGAATATGTGTATCAAAACCCGAAAGTGAAGCATAGTAAACCCGCGTTTGCACCCCCGAAATTATCAATTCGGCAATGGTTTTCATGTTTTTTGAAAGTTTGCCTTGTGGGTAAGTAATGGTACTTTTTTGCACCTTAGCTTTGCTGTAAATATAATCTGCCGAAGATGCCGTTTCCGCAATGGTTTTGTAGAGATAGGCTACATTTTCGTCTGCATCTTCGGTAGGTTTTGCGCGTTTTATTGCCTCAAAAAGAGGATTATGCGTACTTTTATACAGTTTTTCTGGGTCTTGCAGTGCCAAACCTTTGACGCGCTCGCCCTTCATTGCCAAGCTCAACGTATCGTCAAGTTCTATTGCCGAATATGGCTGACAAACCTCTGCTTGGCAGGAAGAATCCAAGTACCGCCCCAGCCAGCCTGTCTGCAAATATTGGTCTGCTGCGCTGCCCGTCTGCCAGATGTCCATGGAACGAAAGTGCGAACGGTCAGGATTGGGATAACCCACACTGTTTATGATACTTACCATGCCTTCATCATATAATTCTCTGAACTTTTGCATGGCGGGATTGAAACCCAATTCATCATTGATTTTCAGCACTTTATCTTTGGGAATAGCAAGGGACGGGCGCGACTGGTAATAAATATCATTGTAATAAGGCACAACGGTATTGAGTCCATCATTGCCACCCGAAAGCTGAATAATGACCAAAATTTTGTCATCAGTTGCCAAGGGATTGGCATTAAGTTCATACGCTTTTAAAAAGCTGGGAATCAGCATACTACCTACCGTAGCCAGCGAAGATTGTCTGAGAAAATTGCGTCGTGAAGTGCTTATCATAATTTTTTTTGATTTAAGTTTAGACCACAAAAAATGATAAAGGTTTAAAGCCATCTTTATTTTTCTTGGTTAAAAAAGTAAAAATACCCAACAAAATCGCAAAAATTACGTCTATTTCTAAACCAAAGAGATGAAAATTTGTGTTTTAATTTTTTTGAACGAGTTTTTTTCCTATTATTACCAAACTAACGTAAAACCAACACAAAATATATGAATTTGCAGTACAATGCACCCGTAACACTCACATACACATTCGTTTGCTGTGCTATTTTAGCCATTTCTACCATCACCGCAGGTACTTTTATGACGCTGTTCACCGTCTATCCTACCATGAGCCTGACCAATCCTGTCGATTATTTTCGCCTTTTCTCCCACGCGATGGGGCATGGGGACTGGAATCACCTTTTGAGCAATTTTACTTTTATCCTGCTATTGGGTCCCATGTTAGAAGAAAAATATGGTTCGTCTAATCTACTGACTATGATGTTTTTAACTGCCTTAGTTACAGGAATTTTGAATGTTTTGCTTTTTTCTAATGGCTTGCTGGGTGCAAGTGGCGTAGTTTTTATGATGATTTTGCTTTCTTCCATGACTAACTTGCGTCAGGGCAAAGTTCCGCTTACTTTTGTCTTGGTGGTTGTCTTGTTTTTGGGCAAGGAAGCACTCAATATTTTTACAACAAACAATGTTTCTGAAGCAGCACACATCATTGGAGGCATCTGTGGGGCTGTTTTTGGCTTTATGGGTGGAAGTGCAGAAGGCAAAAAAGTGTAATTTCGTTTCCTCAAATATCAAGATGTAAGTTGCTTTTTTTGCTTCCTTACCTTTAATTTCTTGTTTTTCACCTTTTTATTTTTGTCTAATTTAGATTTTTTCTGCTGTTTTTTACCACGCAGCCCTATGCTCGTTTTAAAACCATTCAGCACCGAATAGCCCCAATAACTAAAAATAGAACGAGCCAAATTGCGCGTACTTTTGATTTCTCCCACACGCATTGGCGCAAACCTGCCCGCAGGATTGTGATTCGTTACCGCAAAGCTATTGGCTACAAACGAGGCAAACTTCCGATTGATGACTTCTACCTTCAAGTCATTGTATCTGAGGTACATTTTGCCTCTGGCGTTTTTGTAATTCAGCCTCAAATCAAACCTCCCCGCATGAATAAAACCACTTTTGATACGCACAGGAAACACATATTCGAGCATTTCGTTGAAAGCAGTCATGTCCATTTCGCCCATTTCACCATGCAAATAATGTAGCTCTTTGGGGTCATTCAAGAAAAATTTGGCTTCCATATTTAGCTTTCCCTGCCCCATGATGTAGGTATTAAAATTCAGCACTGTTTGAAAATCAGGCTTTTTTAACAAGTTTGCGTCATTGGTAATGCCCAACAAAACAGCTTCTGAATTTTCAAAAGTCAGCCGCCCAGGGCGTTCTCGATTGGGCAACTGCTCCTCATAAATAATATTGGCATTTTTCACCTTGATAGAGTCTATTTTGACCAAAAACGGCAATTCCCGCAGCAACTCCTGCGGCATTTTGGGGAAATAATCTGGACGATTAGGTAGCCCCCTGTCGCGATAGATTTCAAACTTAACCTTGTCCAATACTAAACTCCTCATTTCCAGCTCTTCATGGTGCAAAAGGTTATAAAAATCAAAACCATTGATGGTTAATTTTTCAATTTGCGGATATAGCCATACAGCCTTGTAAATCTGCTTTTTTGAAAACGCTACTTTGCCCAAATTTGGTCTAAACTCCACATTATCAGCCGTCAGCGTTGAGTCTTGCGTAGAAAGCCTGATAGATTTTGCTTGCAAAGTATGTACCTTATCGGGCAGTTGGAAAGCATAATTTTTAATGGTCAAAACTATATTTTCCGTATTCAAAAAATGATAGGGCGTGGGGTCAAAAACAAAAGGCGCAGGAAGTGGCTTATCTTGCTCATTATCAAGCGATAAATCATACTTGCTTGGGTGAATATCAAACAGCTTGGCGCGAATAGAAATACTGTCCAACTTAAACACATTGGTATTGCTTTGGCGCGAAGTGAGCAAAGTCAAATTCCCATTATTTAGCTGTAAATCATTTATTTTCAACTCTTTCACAAAAGGAGAAATGAGTTGGTAAAGGCTATCTGCGCGTAATTTTTGTGTAAAATCTTTTAATTTTTTGGTGCTGTCTGGGCGATGAATTTGTAAGTTGAGCAGAGGAGTTTCTATGATAGCTTTGTCAAGGTGTAGCTTCTTGCTATTCAAAAAGTTATATAAATCCCAACCTTGAAAATATAGCTTGGGCGTGTAAATATCTATCACATTGGATTTTTGCTGTACTTCTATGCTATACGGAATCCCTATTTTTCGCAAAGGGCTAATGGCTAAGTCATTGATTGTCAGGCTGGAATCCATAGAAAAAAGCCCAATATTCTGCGCTGTTAGTTGGTGAATATTATCAGGAAAAATATGTTTGTACTGCCCTACTTTGAGATTAATATGCTTTAAATCAAAGAGTTGTTCCCAGTGATGCTTTGCAGAATCTATTTCAAAATGATTTAGCTGCAAACTCAGATTTTCCAATGCCAAATGGTGTGTTTTGAAATTTGCTTGTTTGTAGGTAAGCATCACTACGCTACTGTCAATCTCTAACTCATTGATAGATAGTTTATTAAAAGGAGTTTTGGCAAAAAAATCTGCTAATTTCAAATCGTCCTTTGCTACACCATCAATACGTACCGAACTTTCAACCGCGTTTTTAGCATTTGACTCCATCAGGTAAAAATCTATTTCTGGTTTTTTGATTTTGAGCCTCTCCACTGTCCAGTTTTTGTCTTGGAAAAAATGTTTTAAGTCCTTGACTTTCAACTCAATCGTAGGTATTTCTGCTTGAAAAATATTTTTTTTCGCCCGCCTCGTCGTCTTGGGAATCAGGCGTACATTTCCCAAGGTAGCAGTCGACTGTGCGTAATTAAAATCGACCCTACCTATCTTGACCGTATGCGAATCATCAGGGAAGGTAAAAACGTAATTTTGCAAACTAAATTCAGCATCTTCCAAACTCCAATTCAGCGATTTTTTTTCTTCTAATCGCTTGATAGACTTTGGTTTAGATGGCTCATCTGTGTATAAAGAAAACTTTTTTAGCCTTGTGGAAAAATTGTCTGCCACCAATGCTGGGCGCAATCCTTTTGCATGATATTTCTGCCAATTTAGCTTCCCATTATTCAAAATAACTTCTTGGAAATCAATGCTTTTCAAAAAATTATACTGAGTTCCCACCGAAAATATGGAGTCCAAATGCGTGGTTAATTCCATCGCAGGCTGCTGAATGGTTAGCTTACCCACTTTCAATTTTCCTTCCTGATAAAGCTGGTGAATATCAAAATTTTCCAGATGGAGGCTTGCCAAATTTCCTGCAAAAGCCACTGTTTTTGCGCTGTTTTGCTGGGAAGAAGTTTGCACATTTTGGAGGTGTAATCTTTGCTCAAAAGAAGAAAAAACAACATCTCCAATCGTGATAAATTGCTGTAATTGAGGCAAATAAAGATTTATATTTTGTGTATTGATAGTGAGATGGTCAAAATATTTTTCTTCGCCTAACTTCAAGTTGTGAACTTGTGCAGAAAAAGAGGGCGAATGAAAAATCTTGTCCAAACTATGCTGATTATCCGTTTTTTGCCACTGATGGTAGTGAATTGCGGCATTTCCGATATTTATTTTTTTGATTTGAAACTTAGGTACGCGACCAGACAGATGTGTGTCTGCCTGTAAGGAAGAATTCTTTTTAAATACTTGGATTTGAGGCGATTCTATTTTTAATTCCTCAAAACGAAGAGATTTTGTAATCAAATTTTCCCACAAATCTTGACTTTGCAACTGAATTAGCGGAAACTGTGCTTGAAAAATATCTTGGCTTGGGAGTTGGATACTTTCTTTGTTTTTTACCAAGTCAAGGCTTACATTTTTGGCATAAAGCTGAGATTGCAAGGTAGAAAATCCGAGTTCTCCTATTTTTGCAAAATGCAGACTATCAGGCAATAATAGCTCATAATCCTCTATTTTCCCTTTGGCATCATCAACGAAAAAACGCTTGGCGCGCTGGCTTTCTGTGGCAGAATCTAAATAGAAATGTGTGAATAAAAAAGTAGCATTTTTGAACGGTGGAATTTTTTTCAGGTTAAGGTCAAAACTTCCTTTCTCAACCAAAATATGCTCAATATTAAAAGAGGCTAAGTATTTGGAAATGAGGGCATAAACACTTATTTGGGTAGTATCTGGCGGAGTTAATTTTTGTGCTGGGTTAGGAATATTTCTGAGCTTGAAAACGGGCTTGTCGAGCCATAATTTATTGATTTGGAGGTTTTTAGAAAAATATAATTTGTGAACATCTATCCCGTTTAGGCGCAGGTGAGGAATCTTTGCCTCGCCTTGCTTGGTTTTTATTTGCAAATTTGAAACTTTTGCAAAAGCCTTTTTCGTGGAAATTTTAAATTCGTTGATACTTATTTCTAATTGATTTTCAGGCAGTTGGATAGCATTTTTTTTGATTTGTAGCTCAATCTCAGCCACCTCAAATGGTTTATTTGAATATTGGGGTTGGTGAATAGAATCTATTTTTATCTGGCGGGCTATGAGGAAGATACTATCAATTTTGTAGAGTTGTTTGCTGGTATTTTTGGGGTTGGCGGCGGCAAAAGAGGCATTACTAATCTCTACGTTTTCTATGCTAAAAACATGAAGGTAATCAGAAAAAAATTTGTATATGTTATTGATTTTGAGGCGTTCTTCTCGTTTTTTTTCATTTGGATAATCCAATAATTTTACTTGGGGGTTTCTCAAATAAATATTTTCTACTTCCAATTTTTCATCAAATATGACTTTCCACAAATTAAGCCCCCTAATTTCTGCTTGTGGAATTTTGATGTCAAAAAGACCATTTTTGACTAAGTTATGTCCTTTTCGTTGCTTAAATCTTGCGGTGTCGCCTTTTATTCGTAAGTTTCTGATTTCTAAGCGATTGCGAAGCAGATTGATATTGATTTTGGTATAGGTGAGGCGATAGACGCTATTGCTTCGGAAGTCGACTAAGGCACGCAGGGAACGACCTATCACTCTGTCTAACTGGTAGTTAAGCATAAAATGCAAGGCAAGTAGCCCTATAAGGAATAAGCCTGCAAGCCCCATACTTGCGTTTCGGATTCTATGCCTGACAATGTTGTTCAAAAGTAAAAAGGTTATTTTTGAAGGTAAATATTATAAAACATAAACATAATTTTTGTGTTTAGTGTTCATTTTTTCTAAGAAATCTAATACTTATTTACCTCATTTCCAAGAGATAAAACCCATAAGGGGCTACTATGAGGTAGTCATGGTCATAGCCTACTTGGTAGTTTTTGTCTTGCCAGTGGTCATAAAGTAGCGAAGGTACTGCGCCATGTTCTTTGAAAGCATACCAAGTGAGGTAAGCCGCCTCTCGGCTGAAATTGAATATGCAATAGATGCGCTTGTCATCAAAGGCACGCAAGTAGCTCGCAATGTGTATATTATGTGGATTGAGCCATGTCAGGTTTTTCAAGTCTGCGACAAAAGGGAGCTTTTTACGAATAGAAAGTAGTTTTTTTGTACCTTCAAAAATTTGATTTTCTACTGTTCCTTTGAGGTCAATTTTCTTATTTTTCTCCCAATCAATGACGGGGCGATGTAGCCAACGATTATCATAACTTTTTCCTATATCGTTCAGATAGCTGTAATCATTGGTATAGCCAACTTCATCTCCATAAAAAAGCATTGGAATCCCGCCCACAAAAAAGCTACACGCCTGCATCATCAGGATTTTACATATAGAAATCTCTATTTCACTTTTATCTTTGCTTTCGAGTGCTTTTTCTAAACCGCAAAGAGATGCCAACGAGCCACTGATGCGCGCATCTTGGGTTTTGGGATTGACAGAAAACAGTGCGCCTTTGGCAGGGGAATAATCATAATTACCTGAGTAATAATCTTTTAAATATTTTCGGTGGTGGTAGGCATTGAAAGCAGCTTCGGCAATCGTGCTGTCCTCGTAGCCCAAGCCAATGTCATCATGGCAACGCGTATAGGTAATCCAAGTCGTACCGTAGGGCTTTGGTAATATGTCTTTTTGTGCCGCCAACATCACGCGTGTATCACCTGTGGCGAGCGCGTCCCACTGCAAAGCCATTTGTGTAGCGTTGTAGGCTACATCACATTCCTTGCCAGTAAAATGCTCATTCCCAAAGTATTTCATAATTTCTTTGGGTGCAACAATAGCCTCTCCCAGCAAAGCCATGCCCGAAGTAGCCACCTGAACGCACTGCTTGATGAGGCGCAAAATGGTGTGTGCCTGTGGCAAATTTTGGGAAGAAGTCCCTACTTGTTTCCAAATAAATGCAGGCGCATCAATCCGCAAAATGTCCACCCCCAGATTGGCATAAAAAAAAATTGTATCCAACATTTCATTAAAAACGGCAGGATTGGTATAGTTCAAATCCCATTGATAATGATGGAAAACGGTCATTACCCACTTATTACATTCGGGGACAAAAGTGAAACTACCTGGGGAAGACTCAGGGAAAATTTCGGGCATGGTGCGCTCAAACTGTTCTGGTAATGTCCTGTCTTCGTACATATAAAAGTAATCTTGATACTTTTTGTCGCCCTGTTTTGCCTTTTCAGCCCATTCGTGGTGATGTGAGGTGTGGTTCAGCACTATATCAAGCATGAGGTACATATTTTCCTGCCCCATTGCCTGCGCTGCCGTTTTCAGGTCGTCCAGTGTACCAAAGCGTTCGTCGACTTTTCTAAAATCAGAAACTGCATAACCACCATCACTTTCCCCCGCAGGACTTTGGAAAATAGGCATAAGATGTAAGAAATTCACGCCCAATTTTTTAAAATAAGCTAATTTTAAAGGCAGATTTTTCAAATCTCCACAAAACCTATCCACATATAGGCTCATACCCGCTATATCATTGCTCAGAAACCAATATTCTTGTTGTAGTTTTCCCAAGTCTTTCTTTTTCAAAGCATTAGACCGATTCATGTACGCGTTTAATATCGTTTGAATCACTTGCAAAAAAACCTCTCTGCCCTTGGGGTGCTGCGCGTATAGCTCTGAATAAAGGTCGTGAATTGGAGCAAGATTGGCAATGAAACGCGTATAGAAGGCATTATCTTTGCCTGCAAGGTCTAAGCCCGCAACCTGTAGCTGGGCATTGATTTGACTGTGAAGGGAATAATTATACATCGAGAATTGGTTTTATTGTTTTTCCAAAAATACAATTCATTTTGGGAAAACAAATTCATTTTTTTGCAAAATTTCAATGAAACTCTTTTTTTTGAAACCCATTCTTACGCCAAGGCAGAGTATAAAGTACGCATACTCAATAAGATAATCACAATGCCTACCAAAATCATAAATAATTTCTGGTTGATACGCGTACAAAGGTAAGCGGCAAAAGGCGCGGCAATCACGCCACCAATCAGTAAACCAATGACAGCGTTCCAGTCAGATATTTTTAGGAAAATCAGAAATGTACCTGCGCCCGCCAAAGAGATAAAAAACTCTGCCAAATTCACCGTTCCCACCGTATAGCGAGCATCTCTGCCGTTTTTCAATAGCGTAGAAACGACTACTGGTCCCCAGCCGCCACCACCGATTGCGTCCAGAAAACCACCAAAAAATGCTAAGGGATAAAGTCGCTTTGTTTTTGTCTTTTTCTTGTCTTTTTGGATGGCTTTTCTGATGATAATAATGCCCATAATGAGCAGATAAACAGCAATATAGGGCTTCATCATCGTCCCATCAAAGTTGCTCAAAAGATACGCGCCCAGTATCACTCCCAAGCAACCAGGAATTATCAAGGCACGCAATAACTTTTTGTTTACATTTTTAAATTTCCAGTGCGAGATGCCCGAAGCACCCGCAATAAACGTTTCTGCAATATGCACACTCGCGCTTGCATTGGCAGGAGGCAAGCCCAAGCTCACCAAAAAAGTGTTGGAACTCAGCCCATAAGCCATGCCCAGCGAGCCATCTATCATCTGTGCTGTAAAGCCTGCCAAGATAAAAAGCAAAATACTGGTATCTACTGTACTCGAAGCTGCTGAAAACCAAACGCTTAGGTTAGAAAAAATATCTATTAAATAAAAAAAAGAAATCATTCGTTAGTTTTTGTTTGTCTGTTTTGAGTTTTGCTTTTTATTGAAATCAATTAGCCTGTGTTTGTGGAGATGTATGTGAGTTTGATGTTATTTTCATATTTACTAAATTATTTTCCACAAATCGCAGGCTAAATATCTTTTTGGTTTATGCCAGAAAACCCACAGCTACGGTTGCATTGGTCTGAGCATCAATCAATATAAATGTTCCATTTGCCTTATTATCAGCGTATTTATCATAGAAAATAGGCTGGGCAGTACGCATATTTACTTTTACAATGTCATTGAGTTTTATGTCATTCAGCATTGATGGCGTTTCAAATTCTTTTGCTGTTGTCTGTGTAGGCGGCAATTCAAAATTCTCAATATCAACTTTATAGTTAATTTCTTGGATTTTTGCTTTGACTTCTGCTGTGCCATGTTTGAGAATAAAAGTAGTGCCAGCGCGATATGGATTTTCGTTGAGCCAGCAGATGTTGGCTTGTAAATCTTTGTTAATTAAGATATTACCTTCTAAACCGTTGCCAAAGTTATCACTTCGTTCTGCTGTTGGCAAGGTTTCTTCGCCGTTGTCAGTGTCCTCACTGACAATTTTTTTTATTATCATGCTTCCGCGACTCACATCTATTTCGTCAGCCAAGGAGATTGCGACGGAATCGTATGTAAATGCTTGATTCAGTGTGTTTTCAAAAAGGCGAATTTCTGTAATCGTGCTTTCTATCTGGTTTGGCAGAATAGTAACTCGGTCGCCTACTTTGAATGTACCGCTAATCACTTTTCCCGCATAGCCTCTGTAATCTTTGAAGTCTTTGTCGTCCCTACGAATGACGTACTGCACAGGAAAACGAGCAGGCAAGCTATTCACATCTTTCTGTAAATCAACTTCTTCCAGTATTTCCAAAAGAGGTTTACCTATGTACCAAGACATTTTTTCGGATAAACTGGCGATGTTATCACCGTTCAAGGCACTGACGGGAATGAAGGTTATCGCCTCACCCCCCGCCCCCCTCTCCATTGGAGAGGGGAAGTTTCTGCCGTTGTCAGAATTACGATTCTGGGTGTCCTCACTGACAACTTTCTCACCATTGTTGGTGTTTGCACCCTGCGTGTTTTCACCAATAACTTTGCTTGCCAATTTCTGAAAATCAGCCGCTATTTTATAAAAAACTTCTTCGGAATAATCTACCAAATCCATTTTATTTACGCAAACAATGATGTGTGGTACGCGCAGTAAAGTATTGATAAAGAAGTGTCTATATGTTTGTTCTACTACTCCCTTTCTGGCATCTATCAGAATAATAGACAGTTCGGAATTGGACGCACCCGTAACCATGTTGCGCGTGTACTCGATATGCCCTGGGGTATCCGCCAAGATAAATTTGCGCTTGTTGGTATGGAAATAAATGTGCGCCACATCAATCGTAATGCCCTGCTCGCGCTCTGCTACCAAGCCATCAGTGAGCAGAGAAAGGTCTAAAAAATCTAAGCCTTTGCGCTTACTCGCCTTGGCAACTGCCTCTAATCTGTCATCTGTAAGTGATTGTGTATCATAGAGTAAGCGACCTATCAAGGTGCTTTTGCCGTCATCTACACTTCCTGCGGTTGCTAATTTTAGTACGTTCATCTTTTTAGTTATGAGTTATAAGTTTTTAGCGGTTCGCCGCTGCGATTATGAGTTTTATTATTACATTAAATTGTATTTTTTAAGGAATTATAATTAATTATTTTTCTTTGATATAAAATAACTTATAACTCCTAACTCCTAACTCATAACTGAATTAAAAGTACCCCTGCTTTTTGCGTTCTTCCATAGCGGATTCGGAGCGTTTGTCATCTATCCTTGCGCCTCTTTCTGAGATAGTTGCGCCGCTAATTTCTTCTATGACTGTATCAAGTGTATTGGCATACGAGTTTACTGCGGCAGTACACGTCATGTCGCCTACGGTGCGGAATCTGACCGTTGCCTCAAATACTTTTTCGTCTTCGTCTATGTTCATAAAATCAGAAGATGGAAGTATAAGCCCTTCTCTTTCAAATACTTGCCTCTGGTGAGCAAAATAAATGGAAGGAATCCCAATGTTTTCTTGGCGGATATAGTTCCATACATCTAACTCTGTCCAGTTGCTGATAGGGAACACCCTGACATTTTCTCCAAATTGTATTTTTCCGTTGTATAGGTCAAAGAGTTCTGGTCTTTGGCGTTTGGAATCCCACTGCCCAAACTCATCGCGCACCGAAAAAATGCGCTCCTTTGCTCTTGCTTTTTCTTCGTCGCGTCTTGCACCACCCATGCAAGCGTCGAAGCCTAA
>JAAFJS010000146.1 GCA_013298985.1 Cytophagales bacterium | reverse complement strand
TGTGCGGTTGTATGGCATCAGAAATTGGTAAGGTAGTTCGGGTAAATTAAAAGATTTGGGGATTTCGGGCAAACCAAAAAGAGGATTATTAACCTCAGAGGGCAAGTTAAATTCCTTGATAATTTCTGAACCCTCACGAATCAGTAACTCCCAAGGGAAGCGTTCGTCTTCCATCTTTTCGGCGGCTTCTTTGCGGTACAGCCCGCGCGTATTTGCTTCGCCTTTCTTGATTTTTATCTCATCAATTCCCGAATTCCACGCGCGGTCGAGGCTCAATCCCTGCGCGATGCCCTTGTAAAACCGAATGGACAAATCAGTGGCAATGTCGTCATTAATCGCATTGGAAGTGCCAATTACTGCGGGAATCCCCGATTGCATCAGCTCGACAGATTGCTGATGTGTGGAACAGCCATTAAAAAATACTAATTTCAAGCCCTTTTGTTTGGAAAAAAAAGAAACCAACCCTCCCCCTTGGGCGACCGCGTGCGAGCCGTCCAAATTCTCTAACAGTAACTGATAGCCGTCCGCATGACCGCCGTAGTGCAAAATAGCGATTCGGTCGCGATAGCGTTCGTCTTGGAAAGTGTCCAACATATTTTCAATCGTAACATTGGCGCGCTCTACTACTTCGCAGAGATTCGCCTTTACCGCAGGGAGCAATGCCTCTCGGATTCCGTCCAGTTCTTTGGGCAGGTTGCGTAGGTAGCGCGCATTGTCGACTTTGTCGTTAGCGAAGGCAAGAAAAATGACAGGGATTTGCATGAGAAATATTAGAAAGTTTGATTAGTCTGCTATCTTGGACTTGGGCTATTCCAATTTTTTAATAGCTTGTAAAAATAATACATCATTACTCAAAGACAAACTTTTTGAGGAAATGATTTTTTGACACAAAAACTACCAGCACATTCAATCTGAAAAATAGCAGATATTTCTAAAATCTATTTAATTTTGCGCGACTTATATAGGCTAACCATCTCCACAAAGCCTTTATTTTGATTAAAAACCATATCACAATCTATTAAAAATGAGATATTTACTGACCATTGTTTTAATTTTAAGTAGTTTTACGTGCTTTCTCGCAGGCGCGCAAGCGCAGTCCGACCAAGAGCTAAAAAACTCTTATCAGTATGGAAAACAGCTACTTTCCGAAGGAAAATACACCAATGCCAAAGATATTTTTTACAAACTTACGCTACCTTTCCCCAATAATATTTACGACAAATATGCCCATTATCTTTACAGCGTTGCTTCCTATCAGTCGGGCGACAAGGAAACCGCAAAGATATATTTGCAGAAAATGATAGAAAAATTCCCTACTTTCAGCCAAATTGATGATGCCAAATACTTGCTTGGCATTGTACAACTGGATTTGGGCGACCTCAAACAAGGCATTGAAACCCTCCATACCATCAAGCAAGGCAGTTTCAGCGAAAATATCAGCACCACCAAAAAGAATTATCTCTACAAGGCTACTACTGAGCAACTCAAAAAACTACATAGTCAAAGTGTTCAAGATGAGGTACTTGGTAGAACGCTTGCCCAGAAACTTGCCTCCCAACGCCTCAACGCCGACGAAAAAATATTGTTCCAATCACTTCTCCAAAAATATAATATTACTGACATCAAATCAACGGACAATTCCACCCAAATCCCTACCACACCTATCCTCAAACCAGCCTATAATGTAGCTGTTTTTCTACCTTTTATGCAAAAAGAAACCTCTCCCTATTACTCCAATCGCAAATATCAGTTTGTCTATGATATGTACGAAGGAATGAAAATGGCGCAAAAAGACCTTGAAAAAGAGGGCATCAAACTCAAGCTGTTTGCTTTTGACACAGAACGTAACGATACTACAATTCAAGAATTAGTAAAAAAAGAATGGAATAGTGAAATAGATTTGATAGTGGGACCTCTTTATCCCAACAATACCAAGGAGTTAGTGAAGCTGGCAGAGGCAAAAAAAATCAACATTGTCAATCCTTTGGGAAATAATGGCGAGCTACTCAAAAACAATCCTTATATTTTTTCTGCGGAAGCTACGCCCGAAACGCAGGGAACAAAAGCCGCAGAGTTTGCCCTGAGCAATTTTACAGGAAAAACTGCTTTTGTCTATTTTGGTGAAAAACTACAAGACTCCCTGATGGCACTTGCCTATGAAAAACGATTGAAAAAAGATGCAGGTTATCAAGTAGTTACAAAACGCCTCCGAAGCAGAGTTGGCTTCTATAATTACCTAAGCGATTTGTCTAAGGTTTCCAGAGTCGATTCTGCCCACCTATTTATCTGTACAGAGGACGAAAACAAGGCTATCAACTTCGTGAGCGCGATGCGGTCTGCCAAGCGAGGTTTTCCTATCTTGACTTACCGCAGTTGGTTAGATTTTAGCCAGCTTACTTTTGAGCAATTAGAGCAACTTAACGTTCACTTTTTGATGACAGATTATATCCTTACCAATAAGGCAACAGATGAATTTAGACGTGAATACATCAACAGAACCAATATATTTCCCTCCCGATTTGCCTATATTGGCTACGAAACGCTATATTATTTTGGGAAGCAAATGGCAACCTATGGCACTAATTTTCAAGATGCCCTCAAACGAAAAAATTATGAAAAGGGTAAGCTCATGTCTGGCTTTAATTTTTATAATAGCAATGATAATCAGTGTGTTACGATTACGAGGTTCAATGATGGAGAATTAGAAGTTATCAATCTTCCATTAATGAATGAGATACTGACTGATGGCAAAGATTAGATTTGTTTTTACCAAGTTCTACCTTTCAGAAACTCTTTGATTTGCTCTTTGGGAACGGGCAATTTGTCTATGTGGTCGTTCAGCCATTTAGAAAAATCTTTTTCAATATCCTCAGACCAGCGCGAATCTATCTGCCCTGGGGTATATTTTTGCTCGCGTAGGCGCAAATGTCCAAACATATCCCTCAGTCGCACAATCTCAGAGGTTTTGACTACTTTTTCAGCCAAGTGGGGCGGAATAAAAATCACGCCACCGTCCCTGCCCAGCACTACATCACCCGCAATGACCATTGCCCCGCCGATTCGCGTAGGCTGATTGATGCCTACCAGTGTTGTGTTCAGTGCGCCGTCGGGGTCGTTGAGGTGGTGAGAAGGGTGGTAAGAACGAAAAAAAGAAGTGAAAGAACCTAACTCTTTTAAGCCCTTCATGTCGCGCAAAGCCCCATCATACACGATTCCGTTGCCCGTTTTGGCGTAAATCGAGTTGCCCAAGTTATCGCCAATCGTAGGTCCGTCCTCGTGCGCGCCAAACTGGTCGACTACGTACACATCTCCCTTGACCAGCAAATCAATCGTCCATGCGTTTTGGGACTTGACCCTGCCATCGACCTCATGCCCTTTTTTGTCGATAACGCGATGCACGTCGGGTCGCCCAGGCATAAAAATAGCGGTTACAGCACGCCCTACCAGCACACTATCTGGATTGATGCACTGCCAGCCGTCAGCGTATTGGTGTTTGAAGTTTTCGTTTTTTAGCACCGCCCAAGCCTCTTCGAGGGTAACTAATTTCATTCTTTTCAGCAGTTCATCAGGCACTTTGGGGCGACCATCAGCAAACCTTTCTCCCTTCCATTCGGGGGTCAAAAAAATTAATTGCTCCTTGCTTATCTGCTGACCTTGCGCGCAGAAAGGCAAAAAAATTAATATAAATAAATGAATAAAATAAAATTTCAACATACCTTTATGCGTTTTGGTTAAATATGAAGCCAATTAACAAAAAAAGAACAATCATTTCAAAAGTTTCAGCTATTTTGCATAAAAAATTTGCAATAATCTTTTATGAAAAATATTAATTTGTATATTTGAAAACCTGAGTTGGAAAATTATTCCCCAAATTCTATTATTATTTGCATAAAGTTGTCTAACTATTTGTCAATGAAATTTTTACAACACCAATATAAATATATTCCAAGTGCCTCATTTTTTCAAACCACTTCGCGTTTGGCAAAATTTATTTTTATTTTTATTTTTTACTTTTTTTATCAATCTGTATTTGCCCAAGAAGTAAAAATCTCTGGAATGGTAACAGACGAAGCTGGGAAAAAGCTGGGAAATACAACAGTTATTTACAAAAATCAAAGAGTGGTTTCTAATGAAACCAAAGGGTTTATTTTTTATGTGAAAGAAGCAAGCGCAGATTTTGACGAAACTCAAATAAGTGCTTTTCGTGAGCAGTATGGTTTTTTGAAAGCCAGTTTTGATAGAGATAACAAATTTCTCACCGTTACTATGGTGAGCGCGCAGGAGAATACAGGTGTATTACTGGACGAAAACGGCAAGCCTTTGGCAGGTGGCGTAATTGTTTTTACAGTAGGCAAATATAAAGAAACAAAGACTTCAAGTAGCAATGGAGGCAAGTTTACGATACATTTGCCCAAAAGTAATAAAATAGAAGAAGGCAGTTTTAGCGTAAATGGCACACCTGTAGAGAGCAAATATGCAAAGTTTGAGTTACAGGGAAATGGCATTAATAAGATTACTCTGACACACATTCCACCCAAAGCTAAGAACACAGAGGTAGTCCCCACAGTAATCAAACGCATTTTTAATACTTTTACTTTTTTGCTCAATGATGGAATGACGAGAAAGCCGTTGGCTAACTTGAAGGTAGTCGTCGAAGATGCGCCTTACGTTACAGATGCCAAAGGAAGGATTACACTGAAAAAACCGATTCCTGCTGAAAATGTAAAAGACCCGCTTGTTTCGGGAGATTATATCGTGATAGATAAAGATTTAGACGATATAAGTAATGCAACTATTTATCTCAAATCAGTAGCCACTAAGGAAGAATTTGTGGTTACGCCAGATATTTACAAAGAAAGTTTTGGTAAAATTAATGAGGAGCTAAATAAAACGAAGGACTTGCTCAATATCAAAACGGAAAGAATTAAAGAGGAAATTACACGTTTGGAGGAAAAACTGCAAACAGATAAAAATCTCACGCCCGCACAAAGACAGCAATATACAGAAGCTCTTGCCAACTTGAAAGAAACGCTGGCAAAAAACGAAGCCGCTTACAATCTGATACAAGAGCAATCCAATGAGGTACTTACACGTATGCAAGTCATTGTTTCTGCCAAAGCGGATTCCTTGGAAATGCTCAAAAAATTAGCACAGATATTAGAAGAAAAAAATCAAAAAATAGAAGAAGAAAGAGCCGTAGAAGAAGCAAGTTTTAGGAATAAGATTCTGCTCTCTTTGGCGGCAGTATTGGTAGCTGTGGGCGCGGCAATCTATTTATTTATTCTTTCCAAGCGATTGGGCAAACAAAAAGAAGAACTTGCACAAACTCTTTCTCAGGTGCAGCAACAAAAAGTGCAGATTGAATCACAAAATGTGCAATTAGTTTCTCAAAAAGAAGAAATCGAACTCAAAAATGTGCGCTTGGAGGAACTGGACAAGGAAAAAAGTAGCCTGATGAATATTGTGGCGCATGACCTCAAAGCTCCTCTCAATAAAGTAGCTGGGGCGGCACAGCTTTTGCCAAATCTGGGTGAACTGAACGAAGAACAAGAGGAGTTTGTGCAAATGATTAAAAAAGTAGCCTTTGATGGCAAAAAATTTATTGAAGATTTGCTTGACCTCAATGCCATCGAACAGCAACGACCAGAAACAATTACTTGGGAAAAAGTGCCGTTGGAATCTTTTATTTCCAGTGCTATCATTGGCTACAAACAACAAGCAGATACCAAAAAAATACAATTACATTTTGAGCCAGCACTCAATGGCACTGCAATAGAGGCAGACCGCAGTTACCTCAATCGAATCATTGATAATTTGGTTTCTAATGCCATCAAGTTTTCACCACCAGAGAAAAACATCTATATTTCTGCCACAGAAAACTCGCACACTGTCAGTATTTCCATCAAAGACGAAGGACCTGGCATCAGTGAAAGCGACCAAAAGAAAATGTTTAAAAAGTTTCAGAAACTTTCTGCTCGTCCTACCGCAGGTGAAAGCTCTACTGGTTTAGGACTTTCTATCATCAAAACGCTGGTAGAACGTTTGCATGGAGAGATTAGCGTCAGTAGCGAGCTGGGGAAAGGCACTGCTTTTACGGTAGTTTTGCCCAAAGAAAAAGCCGCTTAATAGCTAATTCTTCACCCTTTCCAACAATAATTTCCAAAAAATGCCTTCCATTGTTTTTGCATCTATCGCTGTATAGACACCTATTTCGCGCTTGGTATTTTCCAAAGGTGTTTGGCGCATGGCTAAGGTTGCCAACTGTGGAGAAAAGTATGCCTCAATCAGTGCTAAGTCCCACATTATCCACGTATTACCATTCGTTACTTCGTCCCAACGTTTATAAAGCAAATCAAAAAGTTTGATGCGTGGATTCAATTTATCCTTGCAGACTTCTCTTTGAAATTGCAAAGAAAAAGCAACATTGGCGGGCATTACCGTCAAATGAAGCCCTCTTTTATTCAGTATATAATCAAATGCGTTCAAATCATTCCGAATATTAAACTCACTTTTGTCCCATGCCTGCGTATCAGGGTAGTACCGCGCCCCCAGCACAAAGCAGCGAATTTTGGGAATAATGGTAGAATCTAAGATAATAGCACTTGCCAGATTGCTCAACGCACCAATACTAATTACGTCCAGGTACTTTCCTTGTGGGGTTTTATGCGCCTCACTGATGAGTGCGCGTGCGGCGGGGCTGTCCACAGGCTCACTACCTCCCCATGCGCGCCCGATGCTTTTATGCGCGCCCTTCGGGTGAAGAATTGCTGTTTTCCCCATCATTTTTAATATCTTTTCGTTCAATGCCTGACTAATCTTGACTGTATTGATATTTTTGGTAGGATAGACTGTCCATTTTTTTTCGCTTAGTAAATCCAAATTGTTAAAGTGCGCCGAACTTAGCCCTACGACATTGACTGATGAGTCAATCAGTAAGCGTGCTATCGCATAGAAATCGTCCATTTCGTTGCCTGTATCTGCGTCCAGCCACACGCGCTGGCGCGCTTGGGCAAAAAGAAACTGGCTAAAAAGACAGCCAATGAATAGCATAGACAAAGTTTTTTTCATCTTGTTGTTATTAAATAATAGGATTGTGTGATAATACGACGTGGTAATTAGCTTTTTCTGTCAGTCCGCATTTGTAATGCGAACTTTCTTTACTACAGATTTTTAATCCGATTTCCTGTTAGCCTGCATTTGTAATATGGACGCTTTTTACTTCATTTTTATTCAAAAATAAACAAAAAGTGTTTTTTTTTTGGAACATTTTACATAAAAAAATGTTTTATCATTATACAAATCTTTGGGTGGTCTGTCCTCTCGCTTTATTTTTTGAGAGCCATTACAGACAATTTTTTTGTAAATATATAAAACAAACAGCAAAACAGCAAAATGAAAATTTCTGTATTCCGAAAGGAACATTTTAACGCCGCGCACCGTCTTCACAATCCTGCTTGGTCAGATGAAATGAACACGAATGTTTTTGGAAAGTGCAATAATCCAAACTTTCATGGGCATAATTACAACCTGATTGTCAAGGTTACGGGCGAAGTTCACCCCGAAACGGGCTACGTAATGGACATGAAAGTATTAAGCGACATCATCAAGGAAAATGTCTTAGACCGCTTTGACCATAAAAACTTGAATCTTGATGTGCCTGACTTTCAATCACTTAATCCCACAGCAGAAAATATTGCCATCGTAATTTGGCAAATTTTAAAAGAAAAATTAGACAAAAATTTAGAAATCAAAGTAACACTTTATGAAACCGAACGAAACTTTGTTGAAGTCCCTGCTTAATGGCAACGGACATAAAAATAACGGACACCACCATGACTTAGCTGATGAAATGGGTGATGAGCATATCCTCACAGACCTCAATACGCCGCTTCGTGCAGATGCTTTCGAGCTTGATGACGAGTTGAAAATAGAGCTTATTGGCAAACACTTTGAGCAAATTATGCACATTTTGGGGCTTGACCTGACTGACGATAGCCTCAAAGGTACGCCGCACCGAGTCGCCAAAATGTATATCAAAGAAATTTTTAGTGGGCTAAATCCTCAAAATAAGCCCGCGATGACGCTTTTTGATAATCACTATAATTATGAGCAGATGTTGGTAGAAAAAAATATTACTTTTTATTCTACTTGCGAGCATCACTTTGTTCCTATTTTTGGGAAGGCGCACATTGCCTACTTTTCAAGCGGAAAAGTGATTGGACTTTCCAAACTCAATAGAATTGTGCAGTATTTTTCTAAACGCCCACAGGTGCAGGAACGCCTCACGAACCAAATAGGAGAGGAGTTGAAAAACGCATTGCAAACCGAAGATGTAGCCGTTATCATGGACGCATATCACCTTTGCGTATCCTCGCGTGGCGTACAGGACACGAATAGCAGCACCGTAACTGCCTTTTTTTCAGGCAAGTTTGAGAAAGAAAGTACCAAAGCGGAACTGCTGAAATATGTAGAAATGAAAACAGGAATTTAGACAAAACTGAGCCTCAAAGCCTGCCAATAGTTTGTAACTTTGGCAGTGCTTTTATAGGCACATTTCTTGGCAAAAAATACAGCAGGTGCATGGCTAAAACTTATTTTTTTGTATCTTTGCATTACGCAAAAAATAAAATGTATGACACTTGCTCGCTTAGATAATGAAGTTTTTTTCAAAAAAGCCTTTACAGATGAAATTGTATTTAAGGCTTTTGTCAGAGATATTGTAGGAATAGAAGTAAATCCTGATAGAATTGAAACAGAGAAAGCCTTTCAACCTAAATTAGGGAATATTAACTTCAAATATGACATCTTTGCTGAGGACAGTAAAAAAAGAATAGTCATAGAAATTCAAAAAGTGGAGTATGACGGTAGCGACCGTCGCCATAATTTTGATAGGTTTTTACATTATCACTTGCAAGCAATTACAGAACAACAAAGAACGTCAGAGGATTATACGGTTGAAAAAACAGTATATACGATTGTTCTGATGACTGCACCCTACAAAATCAATGAAAAGACGAGAGAAATTTACAAAGACGAAGTATTAATCTCGAATCTTAATCCTAAGAATTTGAAAGGAATAGAACGTAAACTGTTTAATCACGAACTTATTTACTTAAATCCAAACTATAAAGGGCAAGATACACCCCTGAATTATCGAGATTGGTTAGATTTGATTTATGAGAGCATTCACCACCCCGAAAACCCTACGTTGAATACCACAAATGAAGGTGTAAAAAGAGCAAGCGAAATAGTAAGTTATGAAAATATTACACCTGATGAATGGGAACAGTCTAAAATTGAAGCATCTAAACGAAAAGTGATTAAATTAGAAAGAGAGGCTGGTAGTGAAGAAAAAGCCATTCAAATTGCTAAAAACTTGCTCCAAACTGCGCTTTCTAATGAAGAAATAGCAAAACATACTGGATTGACAATAAGACAAATAGAGGAATTACGTAATGTAAAAGAATAAAATATCTTACATATTCCTCATTCTCTTGCCGCCGCTCGCCTCAATCGGTCATTGATAGCCCTTCCTAAGTCTTTTTCGGGCAAAAGTTCAGCCAAAATAATGTCCAAATCCTGCTCGTCCAGCGCGCGCATAGCAGAAAACAAATGCCTTGCTGCTTCTGAAAAATCACCATTTTCTGACAACGCAAACTGTTGATTAGCAGGTAGTTGCTCAAAATATTTTTGAAAAGACAAAATACCAATTTTTTTGTGCGTGTGTTCAGCCATTAAACTTTCAATTTCCCCTACCACCAACGGAATACGTGGTGCATAATGACTTTTTAACATTCCTGGTGCCTGTGGGTCTGATACCGAATGTTCCTTGATTTGTACTTTTCCTATTATTTTTTCTATTACCTCTACACTAATTCCGCCCTTCCTGTAAATAATTGGGGCATCATTTTCAAAACCAATAATTGTAGATTCCAACCCTAACTGACACGCGCCACCGTCCAAAATATATGAAATTTTATTGCCTAATTGTTTTTCTACGTGCATTGCCGTTGTCGGGCTAATGTAGCCAAAAGGGTTTGCACTTGGCGCAGCAAGCGGAAAATCCAAGTTTTTCAGTAGCTCTAAGGTCATAGAGTGATTGGGGATTCTGATAGCCACCAAAGGCGAGCCATTCGTTACCAAGTCAGGAATAATGGGCTTGCGCGGGAGCAGCAAAGTCAGCGCACCCGCCCAAAAATGGCGCGCCAGTGCCAAAGCCATCTCAGGAAAATCACTGACCAAATTTTGTACTTTTTCAAGATTATCTGTATGCACAATGAGAGGGTCAAAAGTGGGACGATTTTTTACCCTAAAAATCTCACTTACTGCGTTTTCATCTAAGGCATTTCCCGCCAGCCCATACACAGTTTCGGTAGGAATGGCTACCAATTTTCCTTCATTGAGTAGCTTGATTGCCGTTTTGAGGTCTTTACCTATCATTTCTAAAAAAATTGATTGCAAAAATACTGATAAAATCCATTTATGATGCTATCTTTGCGTTTTTCCACATTAATAATTATGTCAAAAAAGACCAAAGACAGCTTACTCGCTGATTATAACAAACTTACAGATAAAGAACAGAGTATTGTAGAGCTTTGCGCTGTGCTTTATGAATCGATTACACAGACTGCTTTATTGGATTTGCTCAAAGATATTGGCATTAGAGATGGCGCAGGTAGCACTTATGTATCCACTAACTTGAAACCAACCAAAGAAAAACTACTTAATTTGGGCTTGCTGACCTATATAGATGCCTCCACAACCACTTATTTCAAGTGTAGTGAGCAGGTAGTAAATGAGCTGGCGATGAGTTGTTTGTCAAAAAAAACAAGCAAAAATGTGGTGGAAGTGATACAAAAAAAATTCCCCATGATTCATTCATACTGGTACTCTTCTCAGCCCACCCACTTTATTAGATGTATTAGGGAGGCTCGGATAGGACTTTTCTTAGGTAATGTAAATACAATAGACGAGGCTCTTTCCTACGCCAAAAAGAATTTTGCGGAGCAAGCAAAAAGTTATAATTTTTTCATTGAGTTTTTCAATAAGCCCTTTGAAATCGAGAAAATGAGGACGTATTCTCTGCCTATCCAAGTTTCGGCGAGTATCGAGATTGCCAGCGAACTACTGAATCATTTGGAGTTTTCTGATGATTTTATCGTGTTTTTGAACTCATGCAAGGATTATTCTGACGAAAATTATGGCAAAGTTTTTAGAGATTTACTTTCTACCTTGCTGATTTTCAGGGGAGATTTGAAAAAAGCACAGGAGATTTGTAGTATAGATACCGAAAGTACCAACGCCAACGCAAGGCTGGCAATGATTGAATTTTTGAAAGGAAATAATGATATTGCCATTCAGCTTTACGATACAACGCTACAATATTTCAGACAAAAAAACAACGACAAAAAAAGCTATTTCCCACAAATTAGTGGCGTTTTTTATATTTTGGCTTTGCTCAAAAAAGGCGAAATGACCTTATTCCCAAGCATTTATGCCCTGATGAAGTGTGTAGAAAAAGACAATAAATATCATACACTTTATACTTTGCTCTATGCGCTTATGAAGTCGCGTGAAAACCAGTTTGTAGATGTCAATCGTATTTTGGACAATTTTATGCCCAGTACGGCATTGGAAAGATTGATGAAAATGATGGTTTTGTATTGGATAAAGGTAGAAAAAGCAAAACCGCATAGCAGCACTGCCAAAGATAATTACAAACTTTCTTTGAAACACAACTACAAATGGTTTGCCTTTGAGTATGCAACCCTACTCACTCAAATCAGCGTCCAAGACCAAGACTATGCGAGTAAAATAGATGATTTACAGGAAGTTACAGGATTTGAAAGCCTTTTACAAGTTTTCCCCAAAGAGGAAGATTGGAGTCGCGCCCTGAAAGCACTGGAATATTTGGGGAGCAATACCAAAGGCAAACGCAATGAAAATGAGGCGCGTGTGGCGTGGTTTGTAGATTTTGAAAGCAAGGAAATTACGCCCAAAGAGCAGAAGTTTTCTAAAAATGGCTGGTCAGCAGGGCGTAATGTTGCCCTCAAACGCATGAAAGAAGGCGATTTGGAAAGCATGAGTTCCCAAGATATTAAGATTGCGAGCGCAAGCGTCCAAAACGAAAGCTATGGCTACTATGGTGGAAGCCAATATTCTATAGATTTTAACAAGGCAATCCTTCATTTGGTGGGGCATCCACTTATTTTTTTGGAAAAGTCGGGTGTTACCTGTGAGCTTACCAAAGTAGAGCCTGAGCTAATGATTGAAAGCAAGGGCAAAAATTACGAAGTTGGTTTTTCTGTCCACATTGCTGGGGTAGGCGTGAATGTGATTAAGGAAACGCCCACGCGCTATCAAGTTGTAGAGGTTACGGACACGCACGCCAAAATTGCAGAAATTTTGGGCAACCGCAGGCTCACTGTTCCCGAAAAAGCAAAAGACCAATTAGTGAAAGCGATTACTAACATTGGGGGCTTGGTAACTGTCCATTCTGCGCTGGGCGAACATGGTTTAGAAATTCCAAAAGTAGAGCCAAACAGCACGATTCGTGTGCATTTGTTGCCTTTTGGGACTGGGTTCAAGTTAGAACTTTTTGTAAAACCGTTTGACGTAGTGCCGCCTTATTTCAAACCTTCGGTGGGCAATCAAAATGTTTTTGCAAAAATTGCAGAGCAAAAGACGCAGACCCAACGCGATTTGAAAATAGAAAAAAGTAATGCAAAAGAGGTGGTGAAGGCAAGCCAAACGCTGACAACCTATGATGATGGCTCGAACGAATGGCTTTTTGAAGAGCCAGAAGACTGCCTCAATGTGCTGATGGATTTGGATTTAATCAAGGAAAAAATCGTAGTAGAGTGGCCTGAAGGGGAAAAACTGCGGATTGCGGGCAAGGCGAATTTTGATAATTTGCATTTGCGCGTAAACCAAGGCAAGGATTGGTTTGATGTAAGTGGTGAACTGCGAATTGACGACAAGGTGATTTCGATGCAGCACCTGCTCTCGATGATGGCAAACTCCAAAGGTCGATTTATTCAACTGGACGATGGAAAATTCTTGGCACTGACGGAGGAATTTCGCAAGCGTTTGAAAGAAATTAGTGCTTATTCTGACGAAACCAAAGACGGCTTGCGCTTCCACAATTTGGCGAGTTTGGCTTTCCAAGACTTTGCTGATGACCTTAAAAATATAGAGGTCGACAAAAAGTGGCGCGCACAAATCAAGAAAATCAAAGAATCTCAATCCATTACGCCCCAAGTTCCCTCTACTTTTCAGGCGGAACTTCGCAATTATCAAGTAGAAGGTTATCAGTGGCTTGCGCGCCTCGCACACTGGGGCGTAGGGGCGTGCCTTGCGGACGACATGGGCTTGGGCAAGACGATTCAGGCACTGGCAATCATTTTAGAACGTGGCAAAGAAGCACCGACTTTGGTGGTCGCGCCAGCGACAGTTACGCGTAACTGGGTGATGGAGGCAGAAAAATTTGCGCCTACTTTGCGCCCTATTTTATTTGGGGGAAAAGACAGAGAAAGTACCTTGAAAAATCTTCAACCCTTTGATTTGGTGATATGTAGCTATGGACTTTTGCAACAAGAAACTGATTTTTTTTCAGAAACAAATTGGGCTACGGTCGTGCTTGACGAGGCGCAGTACATCAAAAATATGAATACAAAGCGTTCTAAGGCGGCAATGGCTTTGAATGCTGATTTCAAAATAATCACTACGGGAACGCCCATAGAAAACCACTTGGGCGAGTTGTGGAATTTGTTTAAGTTCATTAACTCTGGTTTATTGGGTTCTTTGGAAAAATTTAATGACCGTTTTGCAATTCCTATCGAGAAAAATGGAGATAGCGAAAAACGCAAACAACTTCAAAAACTGATTCAACCATTTATTTTGCGCCGAAGGAAAAGCCAAGTGCTTGACGAACTGCCCAGCAAAACCGAAATCACGCTTACGGTAGAAATGAGTGATGACGAAATGGCTCTTTATGAGGCACTTAGGCAAAATGCGGTGCAGAAAATCACAGGTATCCAAGGCAATGAAAATGACAGGCGATTCCAGATTTTAGCAGAAATTATGAAACTACGCCGTATGTGCTGCAATGCCAAGCTGGTGATGCCTGACACGCCTTTGGAAAGTTCTAAACTCAATTTGCTTTCTGACATCATAGACGAACTCTTAGAAAATGGTCATAAAGCATTGATTTTCAGCCAGTTCGTTGGGCATTTAGAGCTTATCAAAGAACACATCAGCAAGAAAGGAATTAGATACCAATATTTGGACGGAAGTACGCCCTTGAAGCAAAGGCAAGATGCCATCAATGCTTTCCAAGGTGGCGAGGGAGATGTTTTCCTCATCAGCTTGAAGGCAGGAGGCGTGGGGCTAAATCTCACTGCGGCGGATTATGTGATTCACATGGACCCTTGGTGGAATCCTGCCGTAGAAGACCAAGCCTCTGACCGCGCACACCGTATTGGGCAGATGCGACCCGTTACGATTTATCGCTTAGTTACCAAAGGGACGATTGAGGAAAAAATAGTGATGCTGCACCAAAGCAAACGCGACCTTGCCGACAGCCTGCTCGAAGGAACGGAAGTTAGCGGAAAAATGAATACAGAACAGTTGCTGGCATTGATTCAAGAGGGATAAAAGCCTATTTTCTGCCTATAAACTTAACTTTATGATTTTGTCAAATTCCATGCAAACCGCATCTAATGAAAATAACACACAGCTTTGGTCTTGCGGCTTTGATTGTCCTGCTTTTTTGGCTTGTCAAGCTGTTTGAAATGCGGACAGAGATTAACCTGACCTATTATTTGGGGGTTTATCCGCGTACTATTTTTGGTTTGTTGGGCATTTTGACCTCCCCTTTTGTGCATGGAGATTGGCTACACTTGCTCTCCAATGCAGTTCCTTTCTTGCTTTTGGGAGGGAGCATTTTGTTTTTCTACCCATTATTGGCGCGCAAAGTATTGCTGAATATCTACTTACTGACGGGCATGAGTGTATGGCTGTTTGCGCGTCCCTCTTTTCATATTGGGGCAAGTGGCTTGGTGTATGGTTTTGCTGCATTTTTGTTTTTCAGTGGCATTTTCAGGCGCGATATGAAGTCCATCTCCATTGCCTTGATAGTGGCTTTTCTTTATGGTGGCTTGGTGGTAGGGCTTTTCCCTGCGGGAACGGGCGTTTCCTATGAGTCGCATCTTTTTGGAGCTATCGCGGGTAGTATCAGTGCCTTTGCCTAC
This sequence comes from Cytophagales bacterium, assembly GCA_013298985.1. Taxonomy (GTDB): domain Bacteria; phylum Bacteroidota; class Bacteroidia; order Cytophagales; family Thermoflexibacteraceae; genus Thermoflexibacter. Next base: position 268 of record JAAFJS010000146.1, on the reverse strand, counting down.
AAAAATACGAAGGAAGACCACGAAGAACCTCCCCTCAAAGAGATGCTTCCAGACCCTACATTTGAGGGATATAGGAACATGGAAGGCAAAAACTTTAAATATGTACTAAAAAGTAAGTAAAAAATTAAACTTTAATGCGTGCTTTACTGAAATAAACTTCCTCCAAAAGCAGGCGGAACAAGGTTTAAGTGCCTGTAAGCCAAATCAGTAGCCTCACGTCCGCGCGAGGTGCGTTTCAGGTAGCCTTCTTGAATCAGGAAAGGTTCAT
>JAAFJS010000145.1 GCA_013298985.1 Cytophagales bacterium | reverse complement strand
GGGGGGAGGTTTTGAAGTAAGCTAACGGAGTTTGAAGTACTATTAGCACTTACAATGTCTGCTACTCCATCTCCATTGAAATCGCCAATTGCAATACCTTTTGGATTAGTACCTACTGCAATATTCGTAGCTGTTCCAAAATTGCCAAAACCATCTCCTAATAATATACTTATATTATTATTGAAATCGGTAGCTACTAAATCAGTCTTTACATCCCCGTTAAAATCGCCTATTGCAATAGAAATAGGGAAACTGCCTACTGTAACTGTAGTTGTACCAGAGAACCCACCTAAACCATCGCCTAAGCAGATACTTACATTATTAACACTTTCATTTGCAGTTGCAAAGTCAGTTTTTCCGTCACCATTGAAATCTCCAATAGCAATCGAAAAAGGACCTGTTCCTACCCCTATTGTAATTGTTCCGCTAAATCCGCCTAAGCCATCACCTAAGCGAATGCTTACATCATTGCTAAAACGATTTGCGGTAGCAAAGTCTGCCTTACCATCCTTATTAAAATCTCCAATTGCAATTGAAGAAGGAGTATTACCTACTGTTACTGTAGTTGTGCCAGAGAATCCACCTGAACCATCGCCTAAGCAAACACTTACATTATTAGTATTCTGATTTACTGTAGCAAAGTCAGTTTTGCCATCCCCATTGAAATCTCCAATTGCAATTGAACGAGGATTAGTACCTACTGTTACTGTAGTTGTGCCAGAGAATCCACCTAAGCCATCGCCTAAGCGAATACTCACATTGTTGCTACCCCAGTTTGCAGTAGCAAAGTCTGCTTTCCTATCTCCATTAAAATCTCCAATAGCAATTGACTGAGGGAAATTACCCACAGCAACGGTAGTTATTCCAGAGAATCCACCTAAGCCATCGCCTAAACGAATACTTACATTATTGCTACCGCTATTTGCAGTAGCAAAGTCCGCTTTCCCGTCCCCATTGAAGTCCCCAATTGCAATTGCGTTAGGATTTAGACCCACCGCAAAATCTGTTTTTGAGTAGCTTGGTGTAACAGGAGGATTATTAGTAACAGTAAACAAAGAAGTGCTACTGGTAATCGAGCTTGCTTGTAAGCCTGTAGTATTATCCTGCACTACTATAGGCGTAACGGAAGTCGCTCCTACAGGTACGGTAACTGTCAGCGAAGTTGCACTGCCCGCCGTAGGGGTTACCTTTATCGCCCCAAAATACACACTGTTATTGGCAGCAGTAGCATTGAAGTTTGTACCTGTAATGGTTACTGTAGTGCCTACTGCGCCAGAGGAGGGGGTGAAAGAGGTGATGGTGGGGATAGGAGGTGCAGTAGAAGATAATTTCTGAATAAAAATATCATTGCTACCTGATGACGTAAGATTTGTAACTCCTGCCCCAGGGTCAAAATCTGCTGTATTTTGGAAAATACCTATGGTATAGGGATTACCTGAAGCATCCAAGGCAATATCAAAACCAGCATCAGTAGCCGTTCCACCTATATTTCTTGCCCAAACAAAATTACCCGTTGCATCTAATTTACTCACAAAAATATCGCTATTACCTGATGACGTAAGATTTGTAACTCCTGCCCCAGGGTCAAAATCTGCTGTTCCCTCGAAATAACCTGTAGTATATACATTACTTGAGGCATCTAAGACAATTGAATTACCTTGTGTCATAGTCGCCCCTATTTTTTTTGCCCAGACAAAATTACCTGATACATCTAATTTGCTTACAAACATATCTTGACTACCTATAGAGCTGAGATTAAATACTCCTACCCCAGGGTCAAAATCCACTGTGCTATTACTGAAGTAGCCTGTTATATAGGCATTGCCTAATACATCTAAGGCAATTGACCTGCCTGAATCACTAAATAATCCGCCTATTTTTTTTGCCCAGACAAAATTACCTGATACATCTAATTTACTCACAAAAATATCTAAACTACCTGTCACCGTAAGATTAGCAACTCCTATCCCAGGGTCAAAATCTACAGTATTTCCAAAACGCCCTGTGGTATAAACATTGCCTGAAGCATCTAAAGTAATAGAAACACCCTCATCGTAGTCTGTTCCTCCCATGCGTTTTACCCAGACAAAATTACCTATTGCATCTAATTTGCTCACAAAAATATCACTACTACCTGCTGAAGTAAGATTAGCAACTCCTACACCAGGGTCAAAATCTGCTGTCCCCTCGAAACGTCCTGTAGTATAGATATTACCTGATGCATCTAAGACAATGTCTATACCGTAGTCAAGATTTGCGCCCCCCATGTTTTTTGCCCAGACGAAATTGCCCAAAGCATCTAATTTACTTATAAAAATATCACTACTGCCTGCTGAAGTAAGATTAACGACTCCTATCCCAGGGTCAAAATCTGCTGTTCCTTGAAAATAGCCAGTAATATATACATTACCTGAAGTATCTAAGACAATGGAATTGCCTATATTTTCACCTACAACACCTATTTTTTTTGCCCAGACAAAATTGCCTGATGCATCTAATTTACTCACAAAAACGTTAAAGACACCTATTGCAGTAAGATTAGTAACTCCTGCCCCAGGGTCAAAATCTACAGTACCTGTAAAAAGCCCTGTAGTATATACATTGCCTAAACCATCTACTGCAACGGAAATGCCTGAGTCAACACCTGTTCCGCCTATGCCTTTTACCCATGTAAAGTTCTGTGCCTCTACTTCAAAAATGATTATAGAGAAGCATGTGATAAGCCACCATGAACAAGAAAGTATTTTTATTCTATTGCTAAGGTAGGCAAACACAATAGTTTGCGCTTGGGCAATATAGGCAAGGAAAAGCCCAAACACAGATAATAAAACTTTGGCATAAAGTCTTGAATATTTGTTTTTCATCGTTTTTTATTTGAAGTGAATGAAAATGAAATACAAGGATAAGAATTTTTTTCTTGATTGGGAAAGATAAACGGAAATTTCAATTAAACCTATTAACTTTACTTCCTTATTTTTTAAACCTTATGCTCAAAAAACTATCAGTTTGTTCCCTTGGGCGAGTTATAAACGCATTAAATTTAAGCCTTGTATTTGGTATTGAAGAATTGTGCTGTCTTCTGTTAGTAAAATAGCTTTGTTTTCTATTGCTTGACCTATCAGTAATCTATCAAATGGGTCTTTGTGCAAGAGGGGGATTTGGTGCAGATGAGCAATGGTCTGCTCCGTAATGGTCAGCGCATCAATTTGATGCAAATTTCTCTGCTCACTTAGAAATTTGGCGGCTTCATCTGGCAAAGGCAGCTTACCTCTTCGGGTAAAGGTGTATTAAAATCTAATGGGATAACAAACTTTCCCTTGGCTAAACCAGATGGACGTAAAGCTATGTTTTCTTTATACGGTTTGAGAACTGCCACTATTTGTTGGTTGTCTATCAACAAAATATGCTCTCCTTGTAGGACTAAACTCCAATAAAAGCCAAAGTTTTGTTGAAAATCTTGAATTAAAATACTCATTGGTGTATATTTTTTGACAAATTTAAGCAAAACGAATAGAAAATAGGGAGTAATATTCATTAAATCTTCTAATTTTGCTTTCTCTATTTTATTTGATTATTACCTCATGCTCAAAAAACTACAAGCCTTTGCACGTTGGGCAGATTATTTTCTCTCAATAGGGAAAGAATCTAAGCAGAAATTTATGCAGTCATCAATTTGGTGAGCATGGGTGCGCGGAGGTGCTATGGTTTTGGGGAGTGAGGGCTTCACATTTTCAAAAACACAGCTACATCGTCTTTTATCTTGCGAATTATAGCATATAGCAATGTTCCAGTCATGCCATCTTCCTTGCGTGTAGGGCGCATTGTTCACCTCGAGTTCCTTTTCCAAGGCAGCGATTGCAGCGTCTGTCTTTTTCGCCTCTATTGGTATTTTTTCACCAACAGAAAGACTACGAAGTACAGCCGTTATTTACAAAACGGCTCTGCGGAGAACGAGGGTTCTTGTTTTTTCTACAAAACGGTCATGTATATCGCACTAAGTTAGGTGTCTTGGTTCACCTTTTTGCGTAAGTTCTATTTTACTTTCAAAAAACTCTGCGCGACTGCCAGCCCTTGCACTTGTAGTTCCACATATTGTTGCAATAATTCATAGCTTTCTTGGGCGTATTGGAGGAAAGAAGATGCCTGCCCGTAAATAGCTGGAATTTGTATTTTGCTGAGGAGGTAGTAGCCGTCCAAAAAGTTTTTGATGCCGCCTGAAATGATGACTTGTTTGCACTTCATTTTTTCTCCTAACTCATTGACGAGCATGTTAGTAAAGCCGACCATTTCTTCTGCGCTATGCCCAACAGTGGCTAAGTTGGAAAAGGTTTGCTGCTGTAGTTCGCCACTTCGCAATAGTTCGAGCAGGGCAAAATTTGTTCCGCCGTTTGCCGCAAAGTCAATCGCCTCCAAGGGAAGCTGGAAAAGGGCTTTGAGGCTGTGATAGCCCATTCCCTGCCCTACTTCTTTGACAATCACCTTCAAATCAATAAGTTGGAGTAACTCGCTAATCGTATCAATCGGCGGGCGGCTGATATGGTCGCCTTCGGGCTGTAGCCACTCTTGAAGCGGATTTACGTGAATAATCAGTCCGTCAGCCTCCAGTTTTCTGATTAATAATTCTATTTTGTCAATTTCGCCTTTGAAAAGCATTTTTTCTACTTGAGCAATGCCCAAGTTGGCGTAAAGAGGCTGATTACCAATCAGTTTGCGTACATTAAAGTCTTCAAAATATTCATCGGAATAGAGCAACTGGCGGCACGAGCCTAAGCCCATGCCCATTCCGTACTCGCCACACGCCCGCGCCAAGTTAAAGTTAATCGTTCGCGCCAAAGCCGTACCGCCCGTCATGCTCGATACCCAGATAGGTACGTGCATGGGCTTGCCCAAGAAAGTAAAATTTACCTTGTCCTTGGTGGGGTGTGCGGCTAAAATAGGCTCGTAATAAAATCTACTATCTATCTGATTTAGATTGACTTGTGATTTGAAAGCTAAGGCAATATGGTCTTGCTTTCGCGAGGAAGCAGTGCTGTCGTCTTGGTCTTCGATTTTCAAGCCAACACCTCCTCTTGCTTCAAAGCCAAAATCGCATTGGTCAAAAAATTAGGAATAATCGTGCTGTGTGTCAATATTATTTTGTCAGGGTCGTCCAGTCGGTCTATCATATTATTGTATTTTTCTTCGCCATAGTTCTCTATGATTTGCTTTCGTTTTTCCTCTTGCTGAAAATAGACCGTCATGCCTACAGGGTCAGCTTCGGGGTGAAACTGCGTACCGAAAAATTCATCAGAAACACGAATAGCCATCAATGCACGTTCCAAATCTACATGAGGGCGGTCTTTCTCGATAGAAATTACCTTTGCGCCCACCTGTTGCAAATTTTTCTCGTTGGGCTGAATCGCCTGCCAATCTCTGGAATCCACCGCATAGTACGGCTCAGGAAGCCCGCCAATGATGGAATCGTCTTCGCCACCATTCATCTTGTGCATAGGGAAAATACCAAAAGAAGTTGATTTTCTTTTGATTACCTCGGCAAACTCAAAAAATCTACACATCATTTGGAAAGAATGACAGATAAAAAAGATGTGCTTTTTCTGTTCATAACTTTGTTGGTTATGATTCCAAAGGCGGTCTATCAGGTTAAAAAAGTTCTTTTCCCAGTCCAATCCCTCTCCATCAAATGGACTTCCAGGTCCTCCCGAAGCGATATAAATATCATAATCGCGGTAGTTTGGCAGTTCGTTTTTATAACGTGTTTCGTAAACATGGTAGGAAAGTGCAGTATCCAACACCTTCTTGCTGTGCGTTTCTACGATTTCTTTGATGCACCTCATGCCCTGATTTGGCGCATTGTTGTATAAATCTATAATCGCAACCTTTGTCTGATTTTCTGTCATCACAAGAAATTTGATTTTTATTTGCGGCAAAGTTCGTGATTTTTCGCTTATTTTTCTATCTTTTTTCCTAATTTTATAAACTTGAAAGTAAAAATCTATCCAACTTCTTTTTGCTTTTGCCCTCATATTTGTTTTGAGAGAGAAAAACAAAAATAATTAGTAAGACAAAAAAAGTATATTAAATGGTTCGGCACACCAATTTATACAAATGGTTTGATTATGAGTCATTTACTTCGCATGAGGTGGGTGCGACCCAAACGATTTACATTTGTCCAATTACTTTAATTAGACTTTTTTATTCGTTCCTAAACTCCATTAGGAGTTTAATGTTGGTAGAAATAGTAATTATGATGCTCACAAACTCCTTTAGGAGTTTCATAACAGCAACTACTGTTTATACAACTCCTAACGGAGTAGAAATACATTTAATCTACTATTACTACCAACATTTTACACCTATGGCGTATTTTTTATAGGAATATTTATTTTTGTTGAAATACTTAGCATAAACACACATTTTTACTACTTGTTTTTCAAATTTTTAAAAATATAAAACAATGAAAACCACAATTTTAGCCTTTGTTTTTTCTTTTTTAGTTCTTCCTATTTTTGCTCAAAAGAAAAACTTTGTGAATCCGCCTGAGCTATCTACGCCCAGAGGTTACACCCATGTAGTAACGGTGGAAGGCGGGAAAACGGTCTATATCGCAGGGCAAGTGCCTACTAATCAGCAAGGTGAGGTGGTGGGGAAGGGAGATTTGAAAAAACAAATCCAGCAAGTCTATGAAAACATCAAAATAGCCTTGAAAGCGGCAGGCGCGGATTTCTCTGATGTCGTCAAAATGACCACCTATATCGTTAATTATCAGCCAGAACACCTGCCCATGTTGCGAGAAGTACGAAGCCAATATCTTTCACCCACGCAGCCACCCGCGAACACGTTGCTTGGCGTGCAGTCCTTGTTTAGCGCAGATATATGGGTAGAAATCGAGGTTATTGCCGTTGTGAAAAAATAGTGGCTTAAAATCATTTAACTTAATCAATGTTAAAGCCTTAGCATTTTTGATTTTGATTTCTGAATTTTACGTGTATTTTTTTAAATTGATATGCCAATGAAAAAGTTTATTCAGTTTTCAGTTTATTCACTCTCCGCTTTGGTGCTTTTGATGACCGCGTCAACGAAGCATCTCTTTGCCCAAGAGCTGTCTGTCGAGGTGGGCAAAACGGAAATAGCCCTGAACGAGGCTTTACAAATAACGGCTACCGTTACCAACGGGCAGCTTTCGGGCGCGGGTGGCTTCCCCGAAATTAAGGGATTTACCAAAATTGGTACGAGTTCGTCTTCCTATACCAACATTATCAATGGCAAAATTTCGCAGTCGCAAAGCGTAATTCAAAACTATAAACCGAGCAAGGAAGGCACTTTTCAGATTCCAGCTTTTACGATGAGTGTCAATGGGAAACAAGTGAGTTTCGGTGGCGCAACCGTACGCGTGGGCGCGGCAGTGCAGCAGCGCGACCCTTGGGATACTTTTTTTGGCATGGACAATGACGCAAGCGAGAACGTAGATTATGTAAATGTGAAAGAAGATGCTTTCTTTGCCGTTGCGCCAAATAAAGACGAAGTATTTGTGGGTGAGGGCTTTAACCTCAGTATCGCGATGTATATTGCTGACCAAAACCAAGCAACCATGGAGTGGCACGAGGTAGGGCAACAACTGACAGATATACTCAAAAAGATTAAACCGTCGAACTGCTGGGAAGAAAATTTTAGTGTGGAAGAGATTATCCCTGAACGAGTTACGATTGGCGGAAAAGGATACAGGCAGTACAAAGTTTATCAGGCAAATTTTTATCCTCTCAATAACAAGCCCATCTCTTTTCCCTCCACAGAGTTCAAAATGATAAAGTTTAAAGTGGCAAATCGCCAGAGTTTTTTTGGGAGTGCTTACCAAAAAGATTTTACTGTTTTTCGTTCTAAGCCCAAAACAGTGAGAGTCAAAGACTTACCACCGCACCCACTCAAAGACAAGGTAGCGGTGGGCAACTACAAACTGGAAGAAGCTATCAGTTCGGAAAACCTGCAAACGGGGCAGAGTTTCGAGTATAAATTCAAGGTAGTGGGCGAAGGTAATATTTCCGCTGCCCGCGAACCTATGCTTCCCGAAGTCAGGGATTTTGAGATTTATCCACCCAATGTGAAGCAACAGGTCAATCGCAGCGGCAACAATGTGTATGGTAGCAAGTTATTTACCTACATGGCTATTCCCAAAGAGCCAAATTGGTACAAATTAGGCGATTATTTTCAGTGGGTATATTTTAACCTCAATACCCAAAAGTACGATACGCTTAAATCTGCTCTTCGTGTACGCGTTACGGGAGAAAGCAAGATGAATGTGTCCATCGAGTCCAATGATAGAGGCGGTTTCTATGACCTAATTGATGAAAAAAATAACGATTTCGTCAGTATCAATCGCGACCAAGCCATCAAAGGCTTTGCCAATATTGGCATTTTGGGTTTACTATTGGCCACTGCGTTTTTTGCCTTTAAAAAGAGAAAAGGATAAAAAATCGTATAAAGAAGAATCATTAAGCCTTTGCTATTTTTACTATCTTTGTCAAAAATACTTTTATGGCAAAATTCATCAATCCTTATACTGACTTTGGCTTCAAAAAACTTTTTGGCGAAGAAGGAAACAAAGACCTTTTAATTGATTTTTTGAATCAATTATTGCCTTTTCATCATCAAATTGCAGACTTAAATTTCCGTAATGTGGAAAATTTAGCAGATTTATCGGCTGAAAGAAAGGCAATATTTGATATTCATTGCAACGCAATTTCAGGGGAAAGATTCATTGTAGAAATGCAAAAAGCAAAAGTAAAATATTTCAAAGACCGAAGCCTGTTTTATGTAACCTTTCCTATCCGCGACCAAGCCCAACAAGGCGAGTGGAATTTTAAGTTAGAACCTATCTATTTTGTGGCGATTCTTGATTTTGAGTATGATGAAGCAGAAGAAAGACGCAAATTCAGGCGCGATGTAGCTCTTAAAGACCAAGATGGAGATTTGTTTTTTGACAAGCTACATTTCAGATTTTTACAAATGCCATTGTTTAATAAAAAAGAAACAGAGCTTGAAAGCAAGTTTGATAAATGGTGTTATTTTCTGAAAAACTTAGAAATTTTTGACCATATTCCCACAATTCTTAACGAGCCAATTTTTCAAAAAGCCTTTGAAACTGCAAAATTATCAAATCTAACTACCGAACAAAGAGGTATTTATGACGAAAACCTGATTCAGTATTGGGGCATGAAAAGTGCTTTGGAAACGGCTGTGGAAGAAAGAGAAATTGAAATTGCCAAAAGAATGATTTTAGCAGGTTCAGAGAATATTTTTATTCATCAGATGACTGATTTGACAGTTGAGCAAATTGAGAAATTACGTGCTGCACTTAGAAAAACAAAAAGCGAATAACCATATCGTTTTTTGAGAAAAGGATAAAAAATAGTTGCCAAATCTTAGCTCTGACGCTGAGAATTTGGACAAATGAAGTTTTTTTTCCTAAATTGCTCGAAAGTAGAAAGTAATTCGCGTAAAATAGCACTCTCAAATCAAACATCAACTTTTTGTAATAATGACAACTAATCAAAGAGATATACGTTCTGTCGTGATAGGCATTGATATTGGCGGGACAAACACCAAATTTGGGCTGGTAGATAAGGAAGGGAACTGCCTTGCGGAGGCTTCGATGCCCACGCACGCCGAGCAAGAAATTAATCAATACCTCCCGCGCCTCTACGAAAATATAGACATATTACGCAACCAAATGACTGTTCCCGTCGACATCAAAGGCATTGGCATTGGTGTTCCCAACGGCAATTATTATACTGGTACAGTAGATGATGCGGCAAATATCAACTGGGGTAAAATGGTGCCTTTGGCATATTTGGTGCAGGAACATTACAAAATACCCGCCTTCATTACCAATGATGCCAACGCCGCCGCGATTGGCGAAATGCTTTTTGGTGTGGCGCAGGGCATGAAAAATTTTATCATCATCACGCTTGGGACAGGGCTGGGCAGTGGGCTGGTAGCCAATGGACAGCTTATTTATGGGCATGATGGCTTTGCAGGAGAGCTGGGACACGTGATAGTCGACCCTAACGGACGCTTTCATGGCAATAGCAACCAAGGCGTGCTGGAAGCATACGTATCCGCTACGGGCATCAAGCGAACCGCCTTCGAACTCATGGCGACCATGATAGAGCCAAGCCCACTGCGCGACATAGCCTACAACCAGATGAACGCAAGCATGATTACAGATGCCGCCCTCAAAGGTGATGCTATTGGTATTGCAGCTTTCGAATATACAGGCAAACTGCTCGGCATGAAGCTCGCAGATGCCGTTGCCCATACCAGTCCAGAAGCGATTGTGCTTTTTGGCGGGCTGACCAAAGCAGGCAAATACCTTTTAGAGCCTACGCGTAAGTACATGGAAAGTTTCCTTTTTCCTATTTATCGCAACAAAGTTAAGCTATTGCTTTCAGGCTTAGAAGGCAAGAATGCCGCAGTGCTGGGCGCAAGTGCCTTGATTTGGAGTGAGTTAGAAAAGAAAGGAGAGGTGAAATAAAAAACTGCTATCTTTGCTTTATGACTACCAAACAATATTTCCAAAATATCAGCGAATCGGTCAGCACACTCACTACGGGTGTGCGCCTGACCTTCCAGCATTTTACCAATGCTATCAAAAAAAGAAGACTGCGGAACACTACGCCCGCCCAAGATGCCGACTACTTCAAAGACGAAATTGGTATCGTTACTTTGCAGTATCCAAAAGAAAAACTGCCCATTCCTGACGTAGGACGCTACCAACTGCACGTCGAGATGGACGACTGCATTGTGTGCGATAAGTGCGCCAAAATTTGCCCTGTGGACTGCATCGACATCGAATCAGTCAAAGCAAACGAGCAAATTGGGACAACCTCTGACGGAACGCCCATTCGCTTGTACGCCACCAAGTTCGATATCGACATGGCAAAGTGCTGTTTCTGTGGACTTTGCACTACGGTCTGCCCTACCGAATGTATCACCATGACTAATCAGTACGATTACAGCGTTTTCAATATGCGCGAACTCAATTTCGAGTTTAGCAAAATGACCGCAGACGACATAGAAAAAGTCAAAAGTGAGAAAGCAAAAATGGAAAAAGTAAAAGCAGACGAGGCTGAAAGTGAAAAAATACGCAAAGAGGAAATAAAAACTGAAACAATCGTTAGCGAAGCTGCAAAAAACGAAAACCCAATCCCAAGCACTGAAAAGCCCGTTTTTAAACCTAAATTCAAGCCAATCATCAAGAAATAAAACACTTAACTTATTCTTTCTTTTTCCAATAATCCTCTACTTCTGCTTGCAAACTTTGCGCGCTTTCTGCGTTCAGGTTTACGAGATGGTAAGTTTTGCCACTTTTGAGCATTGCCCACCGCCATTCTAACTGCTTGATAGTTTGGTGATTACCTTGCTCATACCACCAAGCCGTATAAATCAAATCTGCCTCTTTGGTAAGCAGTCCTGTATAAATTTCCCTGCCTTGCCACGTTTTTTTCTGGATTTCTTTGAGTTGATACCCGCTTCCTATCCAGCAAATCATGGGGTTGTGTTCGGTCGCAAAAAAACTTTTGATGGGCTTGATGTAAAGTAGAACATTTGCTTTGGTGAACTTCCCCACGTCAGAAATGACTTCTTTCTGAAAGCCATTGACCTCTATTTCAGCTACTTGCCTATTTTGTTTCTCAATCATTTCTTTGGTGTGATAGTTTTTGAAAGGAATCAAAATGAGCATCAAAAGAGGAAAAATAAACTTAGATTTATAACTGCTGCCAAAGTTTTTAACTGTTGGCAGAGTTGCTGCCGCTGTTGTTCTTTTGACCAACAGCGTTTTTGAATATAATTTTTTGAACCCAAATTTGGTGATAAAATAGGAAGGCAACACGACGTAAATCGCCAAGCAAAGCAAACCTATTGCGTCGTGCATGGGGTGCGCGGGAAGTACATGAAAAATGACCAGCGCAATGATGCGAATGAGATTTGAAAAAATATTCAACAAAAAAGTCGAAAACAAAAAGAGGCAAACAGCAATAAATGAAAGCCTAATTTTGTTTTCTCTCTCAAAATGTGCCAAAAAGAAAGTGGTCAAAATCAAGGAGATAGAGAGCATATTCAGCCCAATACAAGCAGTATCTACCGCAAAAACCTGATTGCCCAAGTGAATCAGGTTGCCATACGCCTTGCTTTCCAGTCCTACCATATTCATGAGTTTGCTCGCCAATGTGCTGAGTTCTAAGCGGATAGGAACGGTGAAAACATTGATGAAATAGGTAAAAATCGTAGATAAAAAAACGATAAGAAAAGTAGGCAGGTGGTTCAGCCTCCCAAAAATATTCTCTAATAAAAACAAAAAAGTAAACACAAATGCTAAAAAGTAAAAACTCTGCGCGTGGACAATAAATGAAAGTCCCATCAACAAAATTGCCAAGATGGGATATAGCTTATTCGCAGGTTTATCTTCCTGAAAAACAGCAATATACGGAAAAATCAACACACCCAAATACAGCGTCAAACCTTGCTGGAGGTAGCCCTGAAAAAGTACATAACCTACTACCAAATAAATGGGCAATAAGAGATGCACGAAAGAAAGTTTTATCGTTTTAAGTTTCATAAAATATTTTTTTTGAACTGACTAAACTTTGCCGACAGTTTGGACTTTTTATACTTTTTTCATCACAAAAACATACACCATCGCACCTAAACACAGGATAATCAATGCCCATTCTTCTGGTTCTGGTACTGCGCCTTCGGAGTGCATCGTGGCATTGCCCAAGCTATTTTCAGACTTTTTGATGTCAAATCGCTTATAGTCTGCCTCAGTTTCCAGCACGACCAAGCTCGATACGGGCGAAACAATGTAGGCAGTTTTGGCTTCACTGATGGATTGCTCTGTGATGTAGCTCTCTTTGAAGTAGTTAGCACTTATTTTTTTCATTAGATTATTGTAAGCAAATAGCCTGAGCAGGTGGTCTGGGGCGGTGGATTTTTGTGCAGTTCCGCCTGCGGTTTCCTCTATTTTTACTTGGGCTGTTTCAATCACAATGGTATTTGCATTTTCTTGATTTTGAACAAATTGCTTTTTTTCAATCACATTTTTCAAGTCTTCCATAGAGCCAAAGTCGCACTGCAATTCGCGCAACTCTTTCAGCGTTTTTTGGTAAGGCGCGAGGTTTTCACTCAAACAAAAAAGGCGAATCGGTGCTTGATTGGGCAAATAAGCAACCAGCGCATTGGCAAAAGGCGAATCCTTCAAATCTTTGAGATTGGGCGCAGGTTTTTCGCTTTGGGTGATAATCAAGGCATTTTCAGGCTTTTTGATTTTATACATGGGGAAAAGGCTAAAATGCCAATTTTTCATTTCATCATACACTAAATCCAAATTTTGTGCGTTGATTTCCAGCATTTTGTATTCGTTCCACACATAAATTTTTTGATTTTTACCCATTTCCATTATTTCTTCTATCTCAGACTTTGACCAACTGCTGTTCAAATCCAAATAAATTTCCTTGAAATTGGCAGGCTCATATTTTTCTTGATAGGGAGAAAGTTGATAGGTTTTTCCTTGAAAACTAAACTGCGTTTTTGCCAAAGGAATTGCCTCTAACTCAATTTCCCAGTACGGCTTGAAGCCGCCTTCATAGAGAAAAAAATCATCAGGCTTGGCGGTGAAACTAAATGGAAAATCAGCGTCTTTGCCTTGGTAATCCTCTATTTTGACTTGGATAGTTTCGCGGGCATCTTTGGGAGTTACGCCTTTGAAGTAAATACTTTGGTAGATTAACGCATTGTCTTTGAGCAATAAAGGCGTAGTAAACCCGACTTTGACTTTGCGGTCAGTCGCGGGCGTACAGGGAAAAACGCGCACCGAAACGGCATTGCCTTCCTGCCAATGCACCACAGAAGGGTCGCGGGCAAGCACGCGAGATTCCTTGTCCACAATGGTTTTATAGGCAGAATCTGCCTTTGCTTTGGTCGTCAAATAGCCTTTTTCTTCCTTGCCGTTTACCCAAAGCGAAAGCGAGCTAACCACGCTACCTTCGGGCATATAAAAAGTGTAAAGTGCTTCCTGCGGGTCGTCCCAACGGTCTTCGGATTTGTAGTGAATGTCCAACGTTTTTTCGGTATAGGCAAGTCGATAGGCAGGATAAATTCGTACGTTGGTGAGGATATTGGACGTGCTGAGGCGGTCGCCGCGCCAATATTGCTCCTGCGCCTGATGCCGCGCGTCGTGTATGGTTTCCAGCACCTTGATTTTGTCCTCACTGCTGATTTCGACCTTGCCAAACAGTTGGGCAATCATCACAAGCGGGTCATGCACACGTTTTTCGTTGAAATTTGAATTAAAACTGGGCATAAAACTCATTGCTTCGCCTTCGGAATAGACCAAATTTGTTTTCAAAAAACGCTTTGTGAGCCAGTCATCAGGAAGGCGTTGGGCAAGCGTTACCCACGAAGGATAATTTTGAATGTACTGTGTATCATGCTGATTATAAGCAAGTTTGGCATCACGATTTAGCTTTACCCAAGAAAATGCAAATAAAATTACTGCCAAGACGGAAACACTACAACCGCCGATGAAAAACAAGAAATTCACGTTATTATACGCCTTCATTTTGCTTACGATTTTCCAAAGTACAATCAGCACCATGATAGGCACAAAAGAATGAACGGAAACGCCCAAAACCAACAGCAAAGGCACAGAAATAAAATACAAAGGAAAAACATAACACGCCAAATAAATAAAAAGCACCGTACTAATGCCCAATACAAAGCTAATAGAGAGATTGACAGCCACAGGCAAAACATTGAAAAAACAAGCCAAAATCATTGCCGCGCCCGTCAGCACCAAGAGCGCAGACTGCCAATCCACAGACTCCAAAAAAACACTCATTTCTCTATTCAAAGCATAAGCACTGATGAGAAAAAGCAAAACTGTAAAAACTTCGTGTGAGAGGGCGCGCTGCGATTTGTCAATAGAAAAGCCAAAGCGCGTGATGCAAAAATGACCAACAGCGATAAGATAAGTAATAAAAAAGATACTGACGTTTGCATCATTTCCTTTGATTAGGGTGTCAGAAAATACAAAAATAGCTGCTGAAATTCCTAATGTTATAATACTTGGGATAATGTGGTTGCGGAGAGGCTTTCCCAGCGCAACAGTTTGTTTTTCTATTTCTTGGTTCATCGTTTTTATTTTTAAGGAATTAATAATCAATTATTTATGCTTATCATTCAAATAAGATAAACAAATTTACAAAAAGAACTTTGAATTTCAAAGTAATTTCCGAAAAAAATATTTTTGCTGTTTTTCTTGTTGAATAACCAGACCTGTAAGGGGTTTTTACCTTTATACTATTAGATTATTATACACCGTTAGGTGCTAAATATTGACGGTTCGCCGTTGCGATAGCAAAAAATGGATACAAATGTATTTCTACTCTGTTAGGCAATTCCATTGGGGAGTGCATAAATAGTTGATTATGAAACTCCTAACGGAGTTTGGGAAAATAATAATGACTTTTTCTACCAACATAAAACTCCTAACGGAGTTTAGAAACGCGTAAATCAATTACTCACCAATATTAAGTCCGTAACAGGACTTTAACTGATTAATAACTTTTTATAGCAGAGAACGACAAAACTTTACAGGTCTTATTTTTAGCTACTGTATTACTTACTCCTCAAAAGCCCAGTCTATTTTGTCTTTCATGTCCTTGACGACCACGCCCAGC
>JAAFJS010000144.1 GCA_013298985.1 Cytophagales bacterium | reverse complement strand
ACGGAAGGACTGAACAACCTCATTAGAAGTGTAAGAAGAACCGCTTTTGGTATGCCTAATTTTGAAAATCTGAGATGGAGGTGTTTAGCCATTTCTAATTGATTCCACAAAAATTGTCAGACAACCAAAAAAATGAACGATTTATTGAAGTATTACGGATTAGATTGGTTAGCTGTGTTTCTAAACTTGCTTTCAGTTTATCTTCTTGGAAACAGAAATAGATGGGGTTTTTTAACCTTCATTTCAGCCAATATTGTCTGGTTGTTTTTAGGAACATTATTTATATCGAGTTATGCGATTGTAGTGGGGAATTCTATCTTTTTGGTAATGAATAGTAGAGGTTTTTTAAAATGGAATCAAAATAAAAAAATAGCAGTTAATTCATAGATTAAAATGGAAATAGAAAATAAGATTTTTAAAACGGGTTTTTATACTGCGCTTTTTGGTGCAGTGATTATATTGTTGTGGATTGGGATTTTCAAATTCACGCCGACAGAGGCAAAAGCAATCAAGCCTTTGGTGGAAAATAGTCCCTTGATGAGCTGGCTGTATCTCATTGGTAATGTGCAACAAGTGAGCAATTTTATAGGAATTTTTGAGATAATCACTGCTTTATTTTTGGCAACTTTTCCATTTAGTAAAAAACTTTCTTTGGTAGGAGGAGTATTAAATACGGTGATTTTTTTGAGTACATTAAGTTTTATGTTTACTACACCCAATTCTTTCAATGTAGTTGATGGAATTTGGATTCCTGACGCATTTATTCTAAAAGATTTAGCATTTTTGGGTATAGGATTCATGGTGATAGGGGCAAATTATCCATATTTAAAACAACAAAAACAATGAAAAATAAAACTTGGCTAATCACAGGGGCTTCGCTGGGCTTGGGAAAGTCTTTGGCGCAGAAACTCATAGAAAAGGGGTTTAATGTAGTAGTTACAGCAAGAAATGTAGAAAAATTAGCTGACTTTAAAGGCTATCATACTGATAATGTACTAATTACCAGATTGGACGTAACAGATTTGGGTTCTATCCAAACTGCTGTTAGTGAGGCAGTTAAAAAATTTGGTGGCATAGATGTTTTGGTGAACAATGCAGGCTATGGTTATTACGAACTGTTTGAAAGCCTGAGTATTGCAGATATTCAAAAACAATTTGATACTAATTTTTACGGTATTATTCGCACCATGCAAGAGGTTTTGCCACAGATGAGGGCGCAAAGAAGTGGCTGGATTGTAAATATTTCTTCCATTGCGGGTAGCGTGGGCATGGCAGGTAGGTCAGCGTATAGCGCAAGCAAATTTGCAGTGAATGGACTGACAGAGGGGCTTTCTTTGGAAGTAAAGCACTTGGGAATTAAAGCAACAGTGATAGAACCTGGGGCATTTCGCACTTCATTTTTTGAAAGTGGGAAGCCAAACTTTACAACAGAAAGTGAAGATTATCAGCAACTTGCAGAGGAGCTAAATGCACAGGTAGTTCGCATGAATGGAAACCAGAAAGGCAACCCAGAAAAGTTTGCGGAAGCTATCATCAAGTTAAGCGAATCAGAGAATCCGCCATTGCGGATAGCGATTGGAGAAGATGCCGCAATGGTTTTGCAAAAACGCATACAAATTATGCAAGAGGAAAATACAACTTGGCATGACTTGGCAACTTCTACTTCTTTTGAAGACGGAGAAACGATTGCTAATTACATCAAATAAAGTTCAACTAACATGAAAGGTAATTTCCAAAACGAGTGGCATAAATTGAGAGCAAATCTATTATATGTAGGTAGCTGGCTGAGGACAGAGGTAAACGAAGTGCTTGAACCTTTTGACCTTACACAACAGCAATTCAATGTGTTAAGAATCCTAAGAGGTTCTTATCCCACACCAATCAGTACGGCTGAAATCAGAGAGCGAATGTTAGACAAGAGTAGCGATGCTTCACGCTTGGTAGATAGGCTATGCGCCAAAGGCTGGGTGAATAAGAAAGTCTGCGAAGAAGACAAGCGGCTGGTCAATGTGCTTATTTCAGAAGAAGGACAAGCACTTTTAAAGGAAATAGATAAAAAAATGAATGACTTAGATAAAATTTTACAAGTAATTAGCCCAGAAGAAGCTAAAATATTGAATGAAATATTGGATAAGTTTGGGGAAACGGGAAATCAGGGTTAATTTTGAAATCTTCACGTAATGAGTAAATTTGAAAGTCTATAATGAGCTTAGTCAAGATTACAAATTATAATTCATACTTTTGTTGCTGTTTCGCAGGTCTTAGCGGACACAAGTAGCTGAAATACAGCCTATAATTTTTAATTTTCTTACTTTTCATACAATAGCAATGGAAAATCCAGTGATTATTTTTGGTGCAAGCGGCTTGGGCAAAGTTGCCTTAGAAATTTTTAAAAGCAATCAAATCATCGTATATAGTTTTTTAGATGATGACAAAAAACTACATGGACAAGAGATTGACGAGGTACAGGTGATGGGTAGCACCGAAGATGAGCAGTTTCTGAAAATCTTAGGCAAAAAATGTGAGGCTTTCGTAGCCCTTGATGATAATCGCCTGAAAAAGAGCTTGGTAAAAATGCTGATGACTGACTACCAAGTCATGCCTGTCAATGCCATTCATGCAAGTTCTTTCATCTCGCCCACTGCCATCTTGGGGCATGGCAACTTGGTTTCGGCGGGTACAATTATCAATACTTTTGCCAAGATAGGCAATCACTGTATCCTGAACACCAAAGCAGTCATTGATTATGAAGCCGAATTAGCTGATTTTGTGCAAGTTGGCGCAGGTACAGTGGTAGGTTCAGGGGCAAAAATAGAAGAAAGTGCCTTCATTGGCGCAGGCGTTACTATTGTGGCAGGCATTCATATAGGCAAAAATGCTCGCGTGGGCGCAGGCTCGCTGGTCATGCGAGATGTACCAGATGGCGAAACAGTTTTTGGCGCGCCTGCCCAGAAAATAAAATAGCACTTAATCAATATAAATATTGATATTGACTTGGCTGAGTTTGTTGTCTATAAAAGCAAAAGAATAATCTGCGGTTTCCATTAAGTTACTGACTTTGATGCGATTAGGCTGTATATGCAGTACATAGCTACTCATTTCGTCATTTCCAGTAACTTGGACAATGCCTTGCTGATATTTGTACTTTTCCAAGTCAGTAAATTTTTGCCAAAACTCATCTTTGCTCATACCCACGCTGATTTTGTTTCGCAACTCGATGGTATTATCCGTAATTTGTGCGGAAAAAATCATTTCATTGTCTTGTGATTTATAGACTTTGACTTTCGTGGTTAGGTAAGAAAAATGAAAAATGGTATCTCTTACTTTTTTGTTGTGCGTATTAAATACTATTTCTTTGGAAACCTTAAATTTCTTACCAAACTTTGCGCTGAGGTAGTTAGCACTGATTTCATAACCAAAAGGGTCAGCATCAAAGTCCGCCAAAGAGATTTTGACAGGCTCTCTTTTCAGAGGATAGGAGGCGGTAGGAGGACTGTTTTTCAGTTGTTTAGTTCCTGAAAAAGTATTTTGGGCGTAAAAAAATACCAAGAAAATCAATAAAATGTAAATCTTCATAAATAGAGGGGCGTTTTCCCATTCTAACGTAATTGGCGCAAAAATGATACATTTTTTGGTAAAAACTTACTTAAAAAAGATTTTTATTTTAGAGGATAGACAATGAAGACAAAGTTTCAACCGATTCACTAAGGGTAAATACTTGGTCAAGGGAGAGTTAATAAACAACAAGATGGTAAAGCTGCCCAAGCTACTATGCGCCGAGCAGAGCCTAAACCAGTAATAGGAAAGCACCAAATTCATTGCTTTTTGGTCAAAAACTTGCACTGTTTCATTTGCTTTTTTGAGCTTCACTAACCAATCATTGACTGCCCTGAGATTTTGACGATTTATTGCCACGTCCAGATGAGCAATTTGCTGGTGAAGTTCCAGTTCTGCCTCTGTGGGCGAAATCCCCAACCTAAGTAGCTGATTACAAATCACTTTCCTTGCATTTTTTATTAATCTATCGTGTTGTGTTTTGCTGATTCCTCCTTCATGTTCCAAATAGCCCACAAGGTATTGATGTATATTCGCAACCTTAGCGTCAGGGGCAATGCGAGTCCAGAGTTCATAATCCTCGACAGGCGAATAAGTGCCATCAAACCTAAAATGCACCAAATTACGCCTTAACATTATCGAAGAAACGGCAAAACAGTTGTGAAAAAGTAGCCTTGGCGCAAGGTGGGAATCTGGAATGGTAAGGTTAAAATGCGTCAAAAACTGATATTTGCTATCAAAAACTTCTGTCCAAGTTCCCGTCAGTCCATAGCGAGGGTTTTTGTCCAAAAAATCTACTTGCGCCGCCAGACGCTCAGGGTAAGCCCAGTCGTCGGCATCTAAAAAAGCGATGTATTGCCCTTGCGCTACCGCCAAACCGTAGTTGCGACAGCCTCCTGCCGAGCCTGTATTGGTGGGCGTAGGTATGATGCTAATGCGCTTATCCTCAAATTGTTGCACGATTTTCATGCCTCCGTCAGTAGAGCAATCATTG
Source organism: Cytophagales bacterium (assembly GCA_013298985.1). Taxonomy (GTDB): domain Bacteria; phylum Bacteroidota; class Bacteroidia; order Cytophagales; family Thermoflexibacteraceae; genus Thermoflexibacter. The sequence continues at coordinate 11,551 of JAAFJS010000144.1, read as the reverse complement.
ATAATGAGCAGTTCAAAATCCTGAAAAGTTTGGTTCAAAATGCTTTCTATTGCCTTGCTTATATATTTTTCTGCATTGTAGGCGGGTATAATTACGGTTACTTTGGGACTTGAGGTCATGGTTTTTTCTAAAAAATTAACTAAAATAACGTGCAAAAATAGGTTATTTTCGTCAAAACTTGATAAACAGATAAGTGTGTTTAGCCCAACTATTGAAAAAACGACATGGGTTTGTATAGATTTTTGGATATTTCATTCGTGCAAAAGACATTATTCATAGCTTTGCATAAATTTTAGGCAAAAATATGAACAAACAGCATAAAGCCAATCCATCAAACCATTCGCGTCAAGACTGGAAATACCTGCTCTTGGTAGTTATTATAACTTTCGTCGTGATGTCGCCTGCCCTGCAAAACCAATTTGTAAACTGGGACGATGAAGTCTATATCACTAAAAATGAGGTAATTAAGCAAGTTCCTTTTACGAATTTAGCAGATATTTTTACCTATAAAATCAATAATTTCAGTGTACCGCTTACCTTGCTTTCCTTCCAAATTGAGCATTATTTTTTTGGGCTAAATCCTTTTCCGTATCACCTGAATAACTTGTTCTTGCACCTGATGAATGTGGTGCTGATTTATTTTTTTATCAAAAAACTGGTAGCGGGGCGTGAAACTCCTTTGCTGGTAGCTTTGTTATTCGGAATCCACCCCATGAACGTAGAATCAGTGGCTTGGGCAACAGAACGCAAGGATTTGCTTTATACTTTTTTTACACTTTGGGCATTGTTTCACTATCAAAAACAAGACAAAAATGCTGAACAAGAAACAATAAACTACAAATTTGAAATCAACAAACATTATTTGCTTTCCTTGCTATTTTTTGTGCTTTCTGTACTTGCCAAACCGCAGGCTATCTTTTTTCCTATTTTGCTTTTGTTGGTAGATTTTTTCAAAGATAAACCACTGAAAATCAAATTAATAACTCAAAAAACACCATTCTTTTTAGTGAGCTTGCTGGCAGGTCTGTATTTATTAATCAATGTAGGAACAAGGGTTTCTACTAAAACGATAGACTACAATTTCTTTGAACGATTCTTATTTTCTTGTTACCAGCTCTGCCTTTACTTACTAAAACTCTTTTTTCCTTTCCATCTCAATAATTTTTATGAATATCCAATCTTAAAAGACGGTTTTTATCCTATTATTTTCTATGTTACGCCCTTGATTTTGTTGGGTTTAGCTGTTTTATTTTGGAGAAAATTTAGGAAAAATAAGTTAGTTGTTTTTGGTGTTTTGTTCTATTTTGCCAATATTTTTATTTTTTTGCAAGTGTTCAGCGTCAATACTGCCATTGCTTACGAAAGGTTTAACTATTTGGCATACAATGGTTTATTTTTGATTGGCGTAGTTTATTTACAAAAAATTAGGTTAAATGATTATGTGCGCGCAGGCTTGCTTGCGTATTTGGCTTTGCTTGGTTTTTTGTCTTTTCAGCGTTGTAAAGTTTGGCAAAACGACATTGTGTTTTTTGCTGACATGGCAAAGAAAAATCCTAATGACCACAATGCCAATAAGATAGCTCTCAAAAACATAGGTGATGAATTGATGGAAAAGCAAGATTTTCCTGCGGCAGTAGAAAAATATACACAATCTCTGGGCAGGGATATAAACTACGAACAGGCATATTTGGGCAGGGCGTATGCTTACTTTAACATGAAAAGATTTGGAGAGGCATTCATGGATTATAACAAGGCACTTGCGCTCGAATTGCCTCCTCAGAGCAGGCAGGAGGCACTTTTTAATCGTGGCACTTCGCTGATGAACCTGAAAAACTATGCTCAGGCGATTGATGATTTTAATAGGCTAATCCAAGAAAACGCGATGAATGTATCGGCGTACCTCAATCGTGCTTATAGCCTACTTGCGCTGGGGCAAAACGCACAAGCAATGGCTGATTATCAACGAGTTTTGCAGATAGACCCAGCTAATGCCATCGCTATCAGTCAGTTGCGCTTGTTGCAAAAATAGGAAATTTTCAATAGCTATTTAACTTCCCCTACTCCCTATACCCTTTTATAAAACTCACCAAGTCGTTCATTGCCTTGGGGTGATTTTTTCATTTTTTTTCTCCCACATTTTAGCTAACCAATTATCTACATCATTTTCTGAAAGAAAATGTATAACTTCCATCTCTGCTTTTAGATAAGCGAAAGTTCTTTGAGAACCCCAAGTACGATTATATGAAGACTCTCTAAGTAAAATCGTATAATAGTTTTCAAATAGCTGAATATCAGATGGTTTTCCTTCATTCCAAATCCAATATTCTGCATTGTTTTTGGGTAAGCTAAAATCTTTTGTGATTGCTGTCCAATGATGCAAGTCCCATGCGCCACGAATACTTTTATCCCTTTGTTGTATTTTGCTAAGCCCTTTGGCAATAGAGGCATCTGTCTTAGAAATTCTTTTTTCTTTTGAAGGTTTTTTATATGGAAAAACATCAAGTAAAATAGTATGTAACTGAAAGTTAGTAACTATTCCACCCATTTTCCCAATAAAACCTAATTTATTCATTGGGTCTATCACTAAAATAGGAGCATCATATAAAACAGAAAATAACTTTGCAAGCCAGAGTACACCACTATTATATTCAGACATTTCCTGATAATGTTCTAAAATTTGTTTACATTCACTCCCAAGCTGCCTATCCAAAGAACAAGCACTTACAAAAACACAATATTGATGTTCTAAGGCGTTCCAAGAAAAAATCTCATCTTGTAATTCCTCTTGTAAACTCTCTTTTAAATTTTCTAAAATCTCAAAAGCATCAAATTCATCATCATCACTATCATATTTCTCAATCTCTTTTTTCGCAGCTAAAAAAAACTGATAAGCATCTTTTAGAGAAAATTCCAAATGCTCTTTCAATTGTATATTGATGACTTGTGGATTATAACCTTGTTCTATCAAACAACCACAAATTATTAAAGACTGTGTGGCACAATTCAAATCGATAGAGGGAAATAAATCTGCTAAGAGTTGCATTGACTTTTCGATTTCATCAGATGTACTCTTTTTCACCGCCTTAAAAAAAGAGTTTCTTTTGTTGTTAATTTCTTCTACTGTTGAGTCAAAATTTTCAAGTGCATTTATCAATTGAATGGTAACTTTTTCTAACATAAATATTGATGATTAAATAGAAATATTTACTCCCTATACCCTTTTATAAAACTCACCAAGTCGTTCATTGCCTTGGGGTCAAGGGACTGCTCGAAGCCTGCGGGCATAATGGAAGTATTGGAGGCAGAGAGTTTTACGATTTCATTTCGGGGAATTACCGTTTCCATCCCTGCCAAGTTTTTCAGGGTAATTGCCGTTGCTGTTTCAGTGCTGATGATGCCGTAGCTTTTTTCTCCATTTTTCCTTTCCACCGTCCAGTATTCGTAACCATCTGCAATAGAGTTACTTGGAAGCAAAACTTCCAGTGCGATAGAAAGCGGTTGCCTGTTTCGCAGCGTTCCCAAGTCAGGCGCGATGTACTTGCCTAACTTGCCGTTTATTTGGTGGCACTGGGCGCAGTAGGTATTGTATAGCTTCAAACCATTGATTTCATCACCTTTTTCCGCAAAAGCAGATTTGTACTTTTCCAAGATAGCCGCCTTGTCAGTTTCGTTTACCGTCAAGATTTTCCTTGCTTTTTGGCGAATATTCATGTCGTCATTGTTCATGAGGCGCACTTGATTGTGCCACGCAATGGCACTGCTCGGAATTTGTTTTTTCTCTAAGGCAGTGAGCAAAAACTGCGTTCTTTCCGTATTTTTCATAAAAACGCCAATTGCCTCATCTTTGATTTCAGGGGTAAAATTTGCCCATTCTTTCAGTAAAAAGCTACAAATTTGCGTGCCTTTGGTCTTATTTAATGCTTGCATTGCTATTTTCTGCACATCAATAGAACTTTGCGGCGTAATCACTTCTTGGATTTGAGTAGCATACTTTTCAGGTTGATAAAGAGCCAGCAAACCAATCGCACTTGCTTTTACATTTTCCTCTGCATTTTTATCATTTAATGCACTTAAAGCATTGGTAATAAAGGGTTTCAAGATATTTTCTTGTGGCAGACCTATCACTTCCAGCGTTCTGATGCTTGCCTTTTGCAGTTCAGGTGCTTTGCCCATACTTAGATTCGCCAATAATAATTTTTGTATTCTTTGAATTGTATTTTCAATTCCAGATTCCAGATTCTCTAATTTTGTATTTTTCAAAGATTCCAGATTTTTAGACTCCCACGCACGCGAAGCATTGACTATTCCTTCTAAACTTGCTGCCTGCCACCAAGCGTTTTGATTATCAGTATTTTGCAAAATTTTCTCCATCAAGTTGCCGATTTTCTGCTTGTCTTCACTTAATGCAATCAGTCCGCATACATTGGCAAAAAATAGCCCTTTCCCTTCCGTAGGTGCGTTGCCCAAGTTTTTTACTGCAAAATCGAATACTTCCATTTCCTTCCCCTGAGAAGCCGAAAGTGCAGCATAGTGTACCCATTTGTCTTCTATGTCTTTCATTAAGAGTTCATTGCGAACTGCCAAGGACTTTTCATCATTCAAAAAACCAAGCATACAGAGCAGTTGATAACGCACTTTGGGAGAGGGGTCGTTTTTCAAATTGTCTAAATCTAAGATTTTATGAATCATATTAGGAATGACATCAGCACCTAATTTTGCGACATTATTCATCTCATATTCAGCTACTTTTATCGCATTTTCCCTCACACCTGCACTTTCATTTTTGAGTGCCAATTTTAATAATTCCTCCTCACTTTGTATCTCACCTAATCCTTGCAAAGTCCAAAGCGCGTGAACTACACTTTCAGGAGATTCATTTGCCTTGACTATTTCTTTTAATAGAGGGATAGTTTCAGGATTTTTTCTATCTAACAATAGGCGTTGTACGGTGCGTCTGTGCCAGATATTTGGGCTTTTTAGCAAGTTCACTAATTCTTTATCTCCAACGTTGTCAATAGTTAAAGACCTTGACAAACGTTGATTTTCTTTATTTTTAGGAAAAACTCTATAAATCCTACCTTTGTCCGTTCCGTTGTAGAGCTTGCCTGACTTGCCTACGTCCTCCGCCATCCATTCGGGGTGTTCCACGATTTGTCGGTAATAATCAATGACATACAGCCCGCCGTCGGGTGCAGTATAGAAATTTACAGGACGAAACCAAGCATCTTTGGAGGCAAGAAATTCCTTTTTCTCGAAGGCGCGACTTGCCGTAAAACTTGCCCCGTTTTCTTTGATAATATCGGCATGAACTAAGTTATGCACAGGCTCGGCAATGAAGGTCATGTTTTTGTACTTTTCTGGGAAAAGCCCGCCCAAGTACCATGTAACTCCGCAAGAAGAAGTTACAACGCCTACATCTGTAAGTAATTGATGTGCTGGATTTTGAGTGATTGGATAAATTTCACAAGCATCGCCGTGGTCAGGCATAGATTGGGTCGCGTCTGCTACCAAAAGGTCAGGATTTCTTCTCAAATAACGGTCAGCTATTACCTCATGGAAAAGGTGATGTCCGTTACTTGTAAGGATATGATGCCCAAATTCGTCGAAAGTTTGTCCAAATTGCGTTTCACCAGAGAGCATTTCCAATTCGTAAGTGTCTGGTTTAAAGCGTACATTGCGACCATTGGCATTTTTAGGTAGCTTGATTTCAGGCTTGTCAGGAAAGTGAATTTCTGTGCCTTCATCACCAAATTCGTTTTTATAAATATTGGGTGTAATAGAGCTTTCGTGCGCCAAATAAATCCAATTGTCCAAGCCAAAAATAGGGTTGTTCAGGTTGTGCTGCGGATTGGAAAGCGCGAAACCTGTGAGTAGGATTTTTTTTATATCTGCCTTGTCATCATTATTGGTATCTTCCAAATAAAGCACGTGGGGCGGGTCAGTAACAATTACGCCTTTTTTCCAGCGCATAATGCCCGTAGGCAGCACCAAACTATCTGCAAAAACAATACTTTGGTCAGGATAACCGTCTGCGTCTGTGTCTTTTAAGATTTTTACCTTGCCCGTACCGCTTTTGTCTAAGGGGTAGCCGTGCATTTCCACTACGTAAATCTTGCCGTTTTCGTCTATTTCCATCGCTACGGGGTCGGCGATAAGTGGCTCTGCGGCAAAGAGTTCTATTTGAAAATCATCGGCAATCTCAAAATCTGCCATTGCTTTTTGCAGTTCGGGCGTGAACTTTCTTGCCTCTTTTTTCTGCTTTTTGTTTTCACAAGAGAAGCAAAAAGAAATGAGGAGTAAAAATGTGATAATCAGGCGCATAGATGATGATTTGTTTTTAAATTAAATCTACAAAACTTTTAACAAGGCTGATAGCAGTTGCCAAAGGAAACAGTCAAAACTAAGGACGTGGAATGTCAATATTTTCAGCTTTCAAACTTCTTATTCCAATAGTTATTGAGGTAATAAAGCCCTACGCCTGCCAAAATAAAGATGATGGAGGTGGTCAAATAATCTTCGAACAAAATGATGTAACGCCCTATTAACCAAATCAATAAATAGAAAATACCACGCATAAAATCGCTTTTTTCGCGTGTACCAATGCCATGATAGATTTTCCAAATACAATACGCAAAAAACAAAATATTCATACCCATAAAAATAAAATCGACATAGACTTTTAGCTGGTCTGCCTCTACCTTGGCGAAGGATAGAAATAGGGCAGGAACGAAAAGCAAGCCTACAATGCCAAAAGCAATGGATAGCTTGGTGCGCGCACTCTTGTCTTCGCTGACCTCACGCCCCTGCCAGTGCAACACGCAGGCAATCAAGAGCAAAGCATAAAAACTGGCAGGCACGCCTTTGCTGGCAATGCTTTTTGCTACGCTTTCTAAGGCATCATGGAAAGTAAAAATGTAAAAGAAGAAAACAATGATGGTTTGCAAGGCAGTCTGAAAATTGACTGCAAATTTGCCTGCATAATCTTTTTTGATGAAGGTGAAAATGCTCAGAAACAGCAAGATATACGCGCTAAAAAACAAAGGCATCAACTCTATTTCGTAAATGCGCTCTAAACGTTTTTCCTCTACAAAAATAATGAGATTGACCAAAAACATATAAAAACTGCCCAACATGAACAACAAATCGAGCCAATGAGGTTTTTTATACACAAAATAGCCAAAAGCAAGCATCAAAACGGGACTCCAAAGCGAAAATTGGAAAAATTCGTTTTGCCAAAATAGCCACATCAGAAAAAGTCCTTGAAAAATAACTGCTAAAAAGGTGCTTTGGAAAAAGAAAATTACAGGCAATGCACCTATAATCCACCAAAGTATGCCATCAGGATAATAAGCTGAAATGTAGAAAATTTGGGCTTGTAGGGCTATATTTGCCCCAAAAATCAAGGAGGCAAAAATCATAGCAAGGCGCGCAGAAACCATGTCGCCGCGCAAATAAGCCCTGATACTCACTACATAAGCCACCACCAAAGGTAGCAAACCCGCCAACATTTGCAAAGGCATAGGGAGATTTTGCCAGTTGGCAGAAATAAGCAAAAAAATACCCATGGCTACGATAAACAAGCTAATGGCTTTTATCAGCACACCCGATTGCCGATACCAAGGCGGCGCAAGATTTAGTTCATAGCTGTCTATCAGCAAGTTAGCCTGCTCTGGGCTAACCCAGCCTTGCTTTTGCCACCAATCTATTTCTTCTTTGAAACGTTCAGAACCTTTTAAATGCGACCACATATTGTTTTTTTATGATAAAAGTAAACCTAATTTTTGGATTTTACAAAGAAAATACATAACTTTGTTAAACTAATAATGTATCAAATTTACCCCCCTTAAAGTCTAAATAGTGCCAAAAAGGAATTATTTAGACTTTTCTATTTTGCTTTTATATACTTTCCCCCCTGTTTTTTACGTTATTTTCTTTAACAAACAACCCAATACAATCATGAAAAACCTAACTTACTTTACATTATTTATCGCGTTTCTGCTATTTGGCTGTGGGAAAAAAGAGGCGCACAAGGAAGCTATCTTGGCGTATAACGACCATGCTACGCAAGTAAAACAAAATACAAATTATACGCTGTCTGTTGTCAAACAAATCACGAGTGAAATCCTTGATATAAAGACAGATAGCATCAAAGCCTCGACCAAGCTCACCGACTTGGGCATCAAAAGAAGCCTTGACGACATCGACTATGTAGAGTTGGTGATGCACATAGAGGCGGAGTTCGAGATTGAAATTCCTGATGCTGATGCCAAGCAGTTCAAGACGATTGGCGAGCTTTGCAGCTACATAGAGTTAAAAAGCAAATAGTTCTTGGTGAAATTTTTGCAGCAAAAAAATTGCGAAAGTGTGATATTTTTTGTGGAGATACGAGTTCTCCCCCGCTAAAGCGAGGGGTTTAGTTTATTAATACACTGATTATCAATTTATAACACCCTCTTTTAAGAGGGACGCAATGTAATTGTGAGCTACTTACTCAAAAAGTATTTCTACAAAAATTGTAAAAGAACCAAAATGGCGAAAGTGTGATTATCAATAATTTTAATACGTATTTCAAACAAACCCCAAAATTAATCTAAACCCTTGAATATCAATATTCTCAAATCTCGATTGGACGAACTGCGTTTGCTTGCGGCGGCAGGCGACCTCAGCTTGGCTACGCGTAGCCTCATGGATTTATTTACCGATTTGCCTTTGGAAAACTCGTTAATCCAATCGCTAAAAGGCAAGGCAACCTATCTGCGCGCCAATTTTAATCAATCAGCTAATGCAGAAGAACCTTTGACAGAAACCTCAAAAACAGAAATGTGGGTTGGTTTTTTGGCACTTTTAGATGAACTGGAAAATACACTCACCCAAGACCTCAGCCAACAAACCCCGCAAGTCAGCACTTTTGAGGACGCACAAAACGAGTTTCTCAAAGACAAGTACCTCATTTTTAATCCTGAAAATATCGCCGTCAATGAAAGTTTAACCGTTTTTGAGGGTCTAAACATCACCAAAGGCTATAAATCAGTTCGTTTCAAACTCAGCAGTATCAATTTGACCCTGCGCGCGGGCGAGATTACGGGCATTGTGGGCGAAAATGGAAATGGCAAAACTACGCTTCTCAATATTGTAGCGGGTGAATTGAGCATTGATGGCGGCGCGATTTCTTACCCTGCCTTCGAAGCACAAGAAAAACACTCAAATAATCAACTCATCAAAATAGCGGATACTGACCCGTCAGTAGCATCTTATAAATCTCAGAAGCCCGACTGGTATCACATCAAGCAAAATATAGCTTTTATTCCACAGCATTTGGAAAAATGGACGGGTTTGCTCAAAGACAATCTGCACCTTTCCGCCGCCAATCATGGCATTTTTGGGCAGGAAAACGAGGAAGCTGTTGATTTTATTATTCACCGTTTGGGGCTAACTCGCTACAAACAAGCGACTTGGAAAGATATTTCGAGTGGCTACAAACTGCGTTTTGAGCTGGCGCGTGCATTGGTCTGGCGACCCAAACTCTTGATTTTGGACGAGCCGTTGGGCAACCTGGACATCAATTCCAAACTTTTATTTATGCAAGATTTGCGCTTGCTGTCCAATTCCCTGCGCTACCCTATCGCGATTCTGATGAGTTCGCAGCAACTACATGAGATTGAAAATGTGGTAGATAACATCATTTTTCTCCAAGAAGGAAACCCCATTTATAACGGAAAGGTCAGTGAGTTTGGCAAGGACAGAAATACCAATGTCTTTGAGCTTTCGGGCAGTTTTTCACGCGTAGAGCTGTATCAGTGGTTAAAAAATCAGCAATCCATCAAAATAGAAGATACAGGGCAATCATTTATCATAGAAACTCCCATAGAATTTACAGGGAATCAGCTACTTGCCTTGCTTTCAGAGAAACAAAAAATTGACTATTTCAGAGATATTAGTCAGTCGACCAGAAAACTTTTTCAAAAATAGAACGGCTAAAAATCATTGATTTAGTAGCCAGTTTCTTGCCTTTTTTTATTGACCTCCACCATCACTTTCGTTCAACTAATTCTCTTTTTACTGAAAGTTTTAAAGTAGAAAAACTTTTTACTTAGATTTTTACTTTTGATTAATATATTTACAGTTAGTTAGCAAATGACATAAAAAAAATGATGGAAAATAAAGAAGCACAAAAAGGCAGAAATTCTTTTCAAGAATATTTTGCAGTCAATGAATTGTTCCAATATTTTGCGAGGGTTTTCAAAAAAGACCCCAATAGCAAGTTTAATATCAATCTTCGTATGATGCACGGAATCAACCGTATATCTATTGTGATGTTTTTGATAGCACTTACCGTTTGGATTATCAGAAGAATCGTATAAAGTATGAATATAGAGGAATTTCGTGAGTTTTGTTTATCACTCAAAGGAACAACAGACTCTCTGCCTTTTGGTGATAATACGCTGGTTATCAAAGTAATGGATAAGATGTTTGCGCTGGCAGACATTAACGATTTTGTCAGTATCAATGTCAAATGCGACCCTGAAAAGGCGGTAGAGTTGCGCGAAAAATACAGTAGCGTAACGGCAGGTTATCACATGAACAAAAAGCATTGGAACACAATAGAAATGAATAGTGAGCTGACTGACGCTGAGATTAAGCATTGGATTCAACATTCTTACGATTTGATAGTGAGTAAGTTGTCTAAATCAGAAAAGAAATTATTAGATGAGTTATAAATTGGGCATAGAGTTTTAAGTTTCAAATATAAAATACAGTTGTATCTTTTGAAAGTATCAAGCCACGCTTGCAAGGCATTTTTTCTCGTAAGCATCATTTTTCTTTTTCTATTGTTTTCGCCTGCATTTTTGCAAGCCAAGTTATTTTTTTATGCGGTGGAGGGCTGGGTTTTCCATGAGGAAACGGGCAAACCAATAGCAAATGCGCTGATTTTACTCACCAATTTGGAGAAAAAAAATAGCATTAAGGTTTTGACGGACAGCAAAGGCTACTTTCATACGCTGGTCGAGCCAGAACAAATCTATGACATAAACGTGAGCCACCCCCAGTTTTTCACGCAGGCTCATGCAGAGGTAAACACGACGCTTCGCAACAAAATTTTTCAATACAAATTCAAACTCAAAGAGGTACTGGTTGGCAAAGGTGTACGCATCGAAGGCATTGATTTTGACCCAAATACCAATATTCCCATGCAGGAATCGGAAGTTACGCTGGAAAAACTGCACAAATTGATGGAAGAAAACCCACACTTGGTTTTTGAGATTGGTGTTCATACTGATTCGCGTGGCAATGACGAATATAACTTGGCTCTCTCGCAGGGGCGCGCGGACGAGATTGTGTTTAACTTACTCAAAAAGGGAGTTCCCAAAAATAGATTAGTCGCAAAAGGTTACGGAGAAACACTTTTGGTAAATCACTGTGCCAATGGAGTGCGCTGTAATGGAAACGAACATGAATTGAATCGGCGTATAGAGTTCATTGTCAAGGATATATTGAGTATAGAAAGATAATACAAACAATTTTAATAAAAAACAAAGACAGTTAGCACTCA
>JAAFJS010000143.1 GCA_013298985.1 Cytophagales bacterium | reverse complement strand
GAACCGTTGGGCGGCACTCCGCTTGAAATAAAATCTGAAACAGTCCTTTCATTTTGTGAGAGGGCTGTTTTTTTTATATTTTAATTTTTCTTAATTTTGAAAAAAATGATAAAAAATGAAAATTTTATTCAAAACCATCACTTACATTATCCTAACTCCTATTTTCTTGATTTTATTGATAGTTAATCTTCGCCTTCATCAAAGCCCTTCTATGCAATATATAGCACATAAGCCTAATAATCAAGACATATTTGCCCAGTTAAACTACCTTAAGGCACAGCTTAAAATGGGAGCTGGGGAGCAAATGCAAGGCATTTTTCCAGAAGGATTGATGTTTATGTACGCGCTCTATGGACTCTCTTGGGCTGATTGGCTTTGCTCTGTTCCTGCTGATTATGAGCAGTTTCGGCAAGGCATTTCAGAAATTGATTGGACACTCTCAAAGATGCGCTCTGAGCAAGCGAAGTCTATCTTTTCCAAAGACTTACCTTTGGAATATGGTGCTTTTTATGTAGGTTGGTCTAACTATTTATTGGGCAAAAAATTGATTTTATTAGGGTCTAAGCAAAGGGATTCGAGTGAAGTAAAGCTGTTTCAAGAAATTTGTAAAAAAATTTACCAAGCCTATCAAAATGAAGAAGTTGTATTATTAGAATCTTATCAAGGTGCTGTTTGGCAGGCGGATAATGTCGTTTGCATAGCAAGCCTTGCTTTGCACGATAGAATTTTTACACCTCAATATCAAAATTTTCTACAATCTTGGATAGGAAAAGTAAAACTTCACCTTGACCCCAAAACAGGCTTGATACCTCATTCTGCGCGTAATGTCAATGGGACAATGGGCGAGGGAGCGAGAGGTTCATCTCAAAGTCTTATACACAACTTTTTACCTGAGATAGATATTTCATTTGCCCAAAGTCAGTTTACTAAATACAAAGCACATTTTTTGGGTTATCGCTTTTTTCTACCTGCGATTAGAGAATACCCAAAAGGTATTGAGGGCGAGGGAGATATAGATTCGGGCTTAATCATTTATGATATTGGAGCGGCAGCTTCTATTGTGGGTATTCGTGCTTTTGCTCAAAATGGAGATGTGCAAACAGCATGGCAAATTAGGAATGGTATCGAGGCATTTGGATTTGCTTTGGATAGAAATGGGCAGAAATATTATTTGTTTGGTTTACTCCCTATCGCTGATGCTTTCATTGCTTGGGCAAATGTCCACTCTGTTTTTTTACAAAATGATTTAGGGCATTGGTGGCAGTCAGGCTTACACTCTTTATCACTTTTAGTAGTTTTTGTTATATACCTGATAATAAGAAAATCACACAAGAGATAAAAACATAGAAGAAAACTCTAAGACATTTACCCACTAAAAAATTTGAGTATTCCCACTCACTATTTTTGAGCAAACCATGTTATAGTTTAGTAATAAGAAACCTGTAACCGGGCGGCGAACCGTTGGGCGGCACTCCGCTTGAAATAAAATCTGAAACAGTCCTTTCATTTTGTGAGAGGGCTGTTTTTTTGTGTTTCATCACCTTCATTTTTGATAAATTAGAGATTTTAAGATTAAAAGAATCAAAAAGCGAAGAATAAAGTATTTTTTTTCGTAGCTTTATTTTTCAAAAAACTAAACCAATCGTACTATGAAACACCTTACTATTTTCTTGTTTTTATACTTTTGCGCTGTTTTCGTTCAGGCGCAACAAGCTAATCCTAACATTTTCAATCAGTTAAAATATCGATTTATTGGTCCCGAAGGCAATCGCGCCATTGCTGCCGCGGGTGTGAATGGAGATAACAATATCGCCTATATTGGGGCGGCTTCGGGCGGACTGTGGAAAACTGATGACGCGGGCATTACTTGGAAGCCCATTTTTGATGAGCAAGACGTTTCCTCGATTGGCGCGATTGCAGTTGCGCCTACTGACCCTAACCAAGTTTGGGCGGGTACAGGCGAAACTTTTCTGATTCGTCCCGCGCACTCGGTCGGCAACGGCATTTACAAATCCACTGACGCAGGCAAGACATGGAAAAATATGGGCTTGGAGAAAACTGCGCGCATTGGCAGAGTGATTGTTCACCCCAAAAATCCTGATATTGTGTATGTTGCGGCTTTGGGGCATACCTACGCACCTCAGCAGGAACGTGGCGTATATCGCACCAAAGATGGGGGTAAATCTTGGGAACGAGTCTTTTTCTTGGACGAAAATACAGGTTGCGCTGACCTTGCGCTTGACCCTCAAAATCCTGACATTTTGTATGCAGGAATGTGGCAAATTTCCATCAAAACTTGGGGACTCAATAGCGGAGGCGCAAGCAGTGGACTTTACCGAAGTAAAGACGGTGGAAATACGTGGGAAGCCTTGAATAAGAAGGGTTTACCTTTTGGCAAAGATACTCCTGTGGGCAAGGTGGCGGTTGCACTTTGCCACAATAAACCCAATGTGGTTTATACCCTTTTTGAGGGAAGTAGCCCTGCGCTTTACCGTTCGGAAGATAGCGGCGAATCGTGGAAACTGATGAGCAATGACCACAGCATGGCAGAACGTGCCTCTTATTACACCAGAATTGCGGTTTCGCCTGACAATCCTGATGAGATTTATACGATTTGCGTCAAGATTTTGCGTTCTTTTGATGGTGGAAAAACTTTTGACAAAAAATTTGGCTACCAAGGCGGCGGCGATAATCACGACCTTTGGTTTGATGTCAAAAACCCCAATCGTTACTTGGTCGCGCATGATGGCTGTGCAAGTATTACGTTAAATCGTGGAAAATCATTTCAATATGTCGTTTTGCCCATCGCCCAAATGTACCACGTTTCGGTGGATAATCGTGTGCCTTATTTTCTGTACGGTAACAGGCAAGACGGCTGGTCGTACCGAGGTCCCAGCAATAGCAAAGACGGTGGAAACATTCCTTTGGGGCTTTGGCAGGGCGTAGGCGGTTGCGAAAGCGGATTTGCCAAACCTGACCCCTTTGACGAAAACATTATTTGGTCGGGCTGCTATGATGGTGGTTTAGACCGCTACGACCTTCGTACCAACCTGGCGCAAGACGTGAGGGTTTTCCCCGAAGCAGGTTACGGCTGGAATGCGGCGGATATGCGTTTTCGCTGGCATTGGAATTTTCCTTTGAGTTTTTCACCACATACCAAGCATCGTGTGTATGTAGGAAGCCAATTTGTGCATAAAACTGACGACAACGGGCAGTCCTGGCAAATTATTAGCCCTGATTTGACTACAAATGATAAAACGCACCAACAGCGTTCAGGCGGCGTGGCTACGGACAATCTGATGACTTTTGACGGTTGTACGCTTTTTGCGATTGAGGAATCTCCCTTGCAAAAAGACCTGATTTGGGTGGGAAGCAATGACGGGCAACTACACCTGACCAAAGATGGAGGGAAAAACTGGGAAAACCTCACCAAAAATATCAATATGCCTGCTTGGGGAACGATAGCCAATATAGAACCTTCTCGTTATGAGGCTGGTACAGCTTATATCAGTGTAGATTTTCACCAGTTGGGCAACTTTGACCCGTATATTTTTAAAACTTCAGATTTCGGAAAAACATGGAGTTTGATAAGTCAAAATATCCCAAAATCTATCTTGAGTTTTATTCACGTGGTGCGCGAAGACCCCAAAATGAAGGGAATGTTGTACGCAGGAACGGACAATGCCGTTTATATTTCCAAAGATGATGGAAAAAATTGGTTTCGCTTGCAAAATAACCTCCCACCTGCGCCTGTGTATTGGCTCACTGTCCAAGAAAATTTTGATGACTTGGTGATAAGTACGTACGGCAGAGGCTATTACATTTTGGACGATATTTCAGTAATTAGGAATATTAATGTTGTCCGAGCAGACTCGGACAACGGCAATAATAATACGCCGTTGTCTGTGTCCTCACAGACGACTTTATTCCCTGTTCGCAAGGCGTACCGTTTCCATGAAGTAGAAGGCATCAAAGAGGATTTTCGCAGTATGAATGTAGGTAAAAATCCACCCTACGGCGCAAGCATCAATTATTTCCTCAAAGACAGCACGACCAATGAAGTAAAAATTCAGATACTCAAAGACAATCAAGTAGTTAGAACCATAGAAGGCAAGGCAATGGAAGGCAAAAAACAAGCAGGAATCCATCGAGTATGGTGGGATTTGCGCCATGAACCTGTACTTTCGCCACAGCTTCGCACCTTGCCGCCTGACAAGCCTTGGGTGGAGTTTAACAAAGAAGGCTGGCGACCTTTGGTAGCTTGGGACTTGGATTTGGACGCTGGAAAGTTGGGTCCAAAAGTAGCACCTAATAAATACACTGTCAAGTTAATCGTTGGTAATCAGGAATATACGCAAGAGTTGGAAGTGCTAAAAGACCCCAACGCACAAGGCTCGCAAGCAGAAATAGAAGAACAAGTGAAGTTTTGTTTGGAACTCCGCGACGCGACCAATACAACGGTCAGCATGATTAATCGCTTGGAGTGGATTCGCAAGGAACTCAAAGACGTGATGAAGGACTTGAAAGATAAAAAATTGCTTGCTGTTGCTCAAAACTTGGAAACCAAAGCGACCAATATCGTTTCTCAGCTTTATGATATTCACCTCACAGGCGCACGCGAGGACGCATTCCGCAATCCCGTTCAGTTATATGAAAGACTGCTTTCGTTAGCAAGCGACATTGGCAGTAGCGGATTGGATTTCAAGCCAACTTCGCAGCAGCGTGAGGCTTATGCAGGCTTTGATGGCAAGCTAAAAAAAGCGCAATCTGAGTTCAAAACGATAATAGAAAAGGACATTCCTGATTTTAATAGTCAATTAAAGAAAATTAATAAACCCTTGAAAATCAACATAGAACGACCTGATAAGGAAGGGAAATAGTATTACCAAAGCAACCTATTGCCAAATCTTCCGTCCTTTCATATATCTTTTTTATACAAAACAAATCTTAAACAAATGAAAAAAACACTTTTTTTTGCGCTTGCACTTTTTGCAATCACCTCTTTTCAAACAACTGTTTTTGCCCAAAGTGAGGTCAAAAACATCTTCAAAGTCAATCTGTTAAGCCCCATTGTTCGTACTGGTTCTTTTTTTTATGAAAGAGTCATTACCGAAAAAAGTACAGCACAATTAGGCTTTTTTTATACAGGCTGGTCGTCTTCTGGCACTAAGATAAGGGGGTTTGGCATTACGCCTGAATACCGATTTTATGTTTCTAATAGCAAGCAAGCCCCCCAAGGCTTTTTTGTTGCACCATTCTTGCGCTACCAAAATCTGGAACTTACCACTGATGCAGCTGCTGAAAAAGCAACCCTGACCGCTTTTGGTGGTGGACTGGTGATTGGCGGACAGTGGATTTTTTCTGAGAGAATCTCCTTAGATGTGTTCGGTGGTCCCTCCCTGAACAGCAGACGTTTCAAAGCTACAACCAACGGCACCACAGAAGAAGATTTTACACTGACAGGTTTTGGCAGTTTTGGTTTGCGTTTTGGGGTAACAGTGGGTATAGCATTCTAAGTTTATGAGCATTTTTTTTTGACAAAATTACTTATTTTTAAAGCACACTTATTTTTTGGGAAAAAAGTCAAGTGTGCTTTTTTGTAGTTTTGAAAACTCATATAGTTTTAAAAACGTGTAAAAAGAAGTCTTATTTTTCTATTTATAAGTTGGTCATTTTTAATTTTTGCGTAAGCCCTGCTATATTTTTTAAAAAATGTTTTTTATATCTTTGCTACATCTAATGCAAAAAATATAGACGTTAATGCCAAGCACAATGAGCAACATTCAATACCAATTCAAAAAGGAAAACCTATCTATCTCAGAGCCAACCAAATACCAACCTAACGCCCTGAAAAGAGAGGAAATGCTCATTAATTTAGGTCCTCAGCACCCTTCCATGCACGGCGTTTTGCGCTTAGAAGTCATCACTGATGGCGAAATAGTCGTAGATGTAGTGCCACACATTGGCTACCTGCACCGTTGCTTCGAAAAGCACGCAGAATCAATTGCTTACAACCAAACTATTCCGTATGTAGATAGAATGGACTATATCGCGGCAATGAACTCCGAACACGCGTACGTGATGGGCATAGAAAAAATGCTTGGCATTACAGCGCAACTCTCTCCTCGCGTTGAGTATATCCGCGTATTGGTAGCGGAACTGAACCGCATTGTTTCACATTTTTTTGCGATAGGCACTTATGGACTTGACATGGGGGCAGTTACTCCTTTTTTGTGGCTGATGCGCGACAGAGAACACATTTTGAGGCTGTTAGAGTGGACTTGTGGCTCGCGGCTACTTTATAATTACATCTGGATTGGGGGGCTGTATTATGATTTGCCCGTAGGATTTGAGGAACGTTGTCAGGAATTTATAGCTTACCTCCAACCCAAGTTGGTAGAGCTACGCAATGTATTGATTGACAACAAGATTTTTGTAGAAAGAACTGCCAATGTAGGCGTTCTACCCTTGCAAACCGCTATTAATTACGGAGTTACGGGACCCATCTTGCGTGGCTCAGGCTTAAAATACGACCTCCGCCGCGTAGATGCTTATTCTGCTTATCCTGAACTGGAGTTTGATATACCCATTGGTAGAGGCGAGATGGGAACACTTGGCGACTGCTGGGACAGAACCTACGTCAGGGCTATGGAATGTGCTGAATCTGTGCGAATTATAAGGCAATGCTTAGAGAGGCTCACCACTGATTTGAAAAGGACGCGGGCATTTGACCCACAAGCCACCATACCTAAAAAAGTACGTTTTAAGGAACAGATAGATTATTATTCGAGGGCAGAAAACCCCAAAGGCGAGTTGGGTTTCTTTTTTCGCACCATTCCCAATAGCGATATTCCCTTTCGCGTCAAGGCGCGGGCGTGTTCTTTTTCCAATCTTTCCGTACTTCCCTCCATCAGCAAGGGTATCATGCTTGCTGACTTGATTGCGATTGTAGGCTCGCTGGACTTTGTGATGGGCGAGGTGGATAGGTGAAAGGATTTCAACAAAAATAAAAGTCCCTTAAAATACACTATTAAGCATTCCATATAGATTTTTCAATTTGTTTTTCCAAAATTTCAATTTCTGTTTCATCAAAAAGCGTGGAGGCTTGGGCTTCTTTTTCTTGGCGTACAAAATAAGTCCAAGCCAAAACTTGCCAAGCCACTATGGAATAAAAAGCCAACGCATTACAAATACTTTCTATATCATCAAATTGTAGTTTTTCTACATTCAAAGCACCCGATTTGAGTGTGTAATGCAAGCGTTCTATGCGCCAACGAAGTGCATAAAAATGAACTATCCTTGCTGCATCTTCTTGATTTTCAATACTTAAACTTGTCAGCAAATACCAAATTACTTTGTCCCCTTCTTTGAAAACGCTTTTGCCCGTTTTGATGTCCACACAGTCAATTTCCTCAGCAATGACCAAAGACAAACCTTCTGTTTGGTGTTTGGCAATACTCAAATCCTTGTCAGCAAATATATTGACAGCACCCGCTTTGAGCGACAAAGTCAATTTCACTTCCTGATGATTTCTTTCTATCATCACCTCTTTACTTCCTACCTCTTGCAAATGTTCTCCTACACTTGCTAATTTTGATACTGCCCCATTAGACAATACTGCCATATTGCGGGGCTGATGAACCCGCACTAATAATTCAATCCCTTCCTCAGGTTCTGCCTTAAAAAAATTAAAAATATCGGCTTCCCTATCTTGAACCAAAACAACTTTTTTGTCAAGCTCTTTCAACTGTTTGTTCACCGATTTCAAGCCATTTGACCACTTCAAACTTTCTTTCCCCACAAAATCTTTTGAGCCTTTTCTGGTCCAATATTGCTGGTCTATCAAACCCAAAGGCTGACCTAATTCGTTCATTAATAATACATTATGTTACATAATACCTCTTACACCTCCTTGGATATAGCCCAAACCTTGCATCTGCTCATGTCCGCTATAAGTGTAATAGGTCGTGTCTTGAGCAACTATCAAATATTCCCCCTCGCTCGTCTTGCCCCGTTCAATACTACTGGCTCTATGGCTTTCTAACATCTTTTCAGCCGTCATTTTTGAATGTGAAAATATACTCGCTATCGTCTGACGAAAACTATTGCCCATACAAGCAGAGAAAGAACAACTCGGTGTAGATAATAATAATTCGTAGGCTTTGTCTAAACTTTTTTTAATTGAGGACGAAAACCTTGTATGTTAATGAATTCTGATATATTTTTTTATACTTTTTGCAAATATCCATTTTTTTTGAAACCCCTACAAGATTAGCCCTCAGAGAGGGGGAAACAGCCTTTTCTCCCCCTTTGGAGGGGGTTGGGGGGAGGCTATCATACAATTAGAACATCACCTCTCGCTTCAATTCCTCAGAAAACTCAACTGTTGCACTTCATTTTTAAAGCATTTATTGATGATAATTTTTTCGTAGAGTTCCGAGTAAAAAATGCTAACGGCTTGGTCGCTGTCCAATGGTTTTTCACCAATATTGTCGCCGTTAGCATAGTATAGATAGGTTTTATGCTCCTCTTTGTCCGTAATCGCAAATATTTCTACACTCGTACCAAAGTTAAAATATTGAACGATTTTGGCAGAGGCATTGGGGTATGACTTCTCAAAAAGCACCTTTCCATCTTTGGCTAAGATGCTCACCGTTTCATTGCTTTGGCGGGCTATCACCCAGTCCTGTCCGTCGATTTCATCGATACAAAGGTGATAGTAAGTTTCGGTTTCTTCGCGTGCAAAGCTCTCACGCCCAACTACTTGTCCCAGCAGATTGACTTTTATCAAATCACCTTTCGAGGACAGCAAAATAATCAGCGTATTGGAAAGCAACGTGCCGTACTGAATATATACATTGCTGAAAATGTTAGTGTTATCAAAGCTCATCGGGAAACCACTATACATTTCACCTGTCCGTTTGAACAGATTAATCACTCCATTGCCCTGAATCGCGATGATGCAGTCCTGCGTACCCACGCGCACGTGCAGGGGCGGCATCGCCAAGGGATATAGCAAACGTCTTGGATTCCAGCCAGCTAAGACTTTTCCTTCTTTGGAAAAAAGATAAATATTGCCCTGCATATCTGATGCGCCAAAACGATACGCCTTTGTTTTGTCATAATCAATGATTCCCACGTGTTCCAAAGGCTGTTCAAAACCATATTCTATCGGAAAATTTCCTAAAATTCTGCCCAATCGGTCTATCACATAAATTTTTCTGTTGGTGCTGAGGAGATATTGTAGCTTATCGTTTCCCAGCATATCTACCTGCTGAATTTCAGGTAAAACCTTTGCGCCCATGGGCAAACTCCACAGTTTTTTGCCCTGCGCGGAGAGAAGATGAATTGTATTTTTCGAATCTTGTACCAAAATTTCCCTGCTTTTGTCTGTATGATTCCTGACTGTGAAAGGCTTGCTTATCAGGTTATTATCTAAACTCGTATTGGAAATTAAAATGGGAGTATGCTGTGTGCCTTTCTTGGTAAAGTTCAATTTCCTGTGTAAAAAATTGGCGGTACTTCTAAAAATATTTTCTTGCAAATTTGCTTGATAAGTAAAAAATTCAAAGCGCAACAAATGTCTTTTGTGGCGTTCGACTACCTCCTGCCATTGATTCCCTAAGTTTGCTTTTAAGATATTCCAACAGCGTAAGTTATTGACAATCATAGTGAAGTTAGAAGATTTGTTCAGCACACTGAGCATTTTTTTCTGCTTGTCCAGCTTTGCCCACACCTGTTCGTTATTGATGTCGTTTAGCAAATTTCTGATGGCTTTGAAGCTATTGCCAATCACCAAGTAGTCATTAAAAATCGTGAAATAACTATACTGAAACCCACTAAAAACTTGCCCAAAAAGTTTTTCAGGCAGTTGGGGGACATTGATTTGTACTATTTTGAGTTTCCCATAATTTTCATAAACTATACTGTCTTGCTTTGCCCCTATCGCACTGGTAGAAAGGCGGTTCATGCGCGCAAGCATATCCATAGGGTTATTGATTTTGACAAAAACCAACTTATCCACTTCGCTGTTATCCAGTGATTCTAAGGTAGTTATCGCGATTTCACCTTTCAAATCTTGGTAAAAATCCTTGCTGTTAAAGTTGTATTCGTTTTCCAAACTATCAGCGGCAAGGTAAAGCAACGTATCATTTTTTGCCCAATAATTCCGCATGGATTCATAGAGTTTGTCATTGTTGTCAAAGCTCAGACGATAGAAAAGTGCGGTGCGTTTGGGTATGAAATTCAGCAAGTTACCCAGTTCAGTTGGCTTTTGCGCTTGGAAAACAGAAAGAAAATGCGTTGCGTCTTTGAGGTCGTCTGCGGAAGCTACGCCATTTAGGGTCAGCGATTGGTCTTCCAGCATCCACTGGGCAGAAAGTGCAGGCGAAAACAGCGATAACATATTGGCTCTCTGGTGAATAGGGGCTGTATTGGCAAACATATTTACCAAATCGGAAAATAGCTCAAAGTTCACATACAAACTACCCTGTCCATCCTTGCCTTGCTCAAACTCAAAAGCAGATTGATTGACAGTGAGGAAGTTATTTTTGCTTGCGCCACTGACATTTCTAATCACATCTTCCACCAAAAAAGGCGTAAAACTGCCAATAAAATAATTGTTATGAAAAATATAAGAAAATGAGTGCTGGTTTTGTGTAATTTCTTGAATCGTAACTCCTTGATATTCATGCTTATCAAAGCTAAAATGTTTGCGGTCGTCCAGTGCCTTGATGACTTGGGCAGCAAAGTTGTTTTCACCATCAGTTACAGGCACAAAAAACACATAGTCCAAATCGCCCTTGGCAGTGATGTGCATACTAATCACGATTTCTTTATTTTGCAGATATTGCTCTATATCAATGCCTTGCCTGAGTAACGAGTCCAGTAACGCGGTTCGTTGCCCTACTTTTTGAAAATAAGTAGTTTCATTTAGATTTTTCCAGATAGACATAGAATCTGCCTCTTGCCAAAGGCTCGAGGCGTTGGCAACTTTGAGGGCAAGTACCGCATTTTCAGGGATTAAACTCCAAACTTCGTCAGGTGTTGCTTTGTTCCAAATCAAACTAATACCCTGGAAAACAAGGTAAATAAGCACTGCGGCAAAAAGAGGAATAAGGTATAGGTTGCGACGGCTATTCAAATTTTTTTATAGATTTAAAAATTCAATAATTTTTTTGAGAATAATTACAAAAATACAAAAACAAGTGTTAATTTTCACAAGAATAAAAAAAACGATTCATTTTGTTTTTGCAGGTTTTGCATAAATATTTGATAATCAATAATTTAACTCATCACACTTACACACATGATTAATCTATTTAAAACTAAGCAAATTAAGGAAGCAATAGATGCGAATCCTAAAAATACGCAGAGTATCATCAATGGCTCTGAATACTGCATTTGCATTACCAATGACAAGGGCTATTTTGCGTTTGTGAATGATAATTATTGTGCCACCTACGGCTACACGCGCGAAGAACTGGTGGGCAATCATTTCAGCATGGTCGTTCCTGAGAATACCAAAGCAGTGCTGAACAAGCTACATGACGAGTACATAGAAAAGCAAAAGGAAATCTCGAACATCTGGGAAGTGGTCAATAAGCGCGGGGAACTGATGAAAATTAATGTGGACGCACGCTTTACGGACAGGATAGATGATGCCCCTCACAAAATTACTTTTGTAGAAAAGATGTGAGTATTTAGTTCATCTGTATAAATAAAAACCTCATTCATCTAATTTTTTACTGCAAAATTCGAGTTTTGTATCATTTTTGAACTGTTTTTTAGGTAGCTTAATTATTAGCTTTTTTAAAATTTCAACACATACCAAAAAACATGGAAAAGATGACCAATACCATCATTATAGTAGATGATGATGGGCTTGACAATTTTATCACCAATAAACTTATCAATGCCAAATATCCACAAACTACTACTATTTCTTTTCAGAGCATTAGCAAAGCCCTTGACTTTGTAAAGCAGTTAGAAGTTACCTCTGAAAAATATATTTTGTTATTGGATTTATACATAGCTCCAGACTGGGCGTGGGATTTTTTGGAGGTTTTTGAGCAGTTGCCAGTAAGTTTCCAAGCAGCTTTTGAGGTTTATATGATGACTTCCTCGCCCGAACAAAAAAATATCGATAAAGCAAAACACTACAAAACGGTCAAAGATTTTTTCAAAAAACCTATCAGAGAGGAACAACTGTATCTGATGCTGGACAATGACTGAGTAAGTGCAGTTTCTCATTTTGTACGATTGGCAAATATCAGCGAAGGCGAAAATAAAAATTAAACCATATTCATTTTTCATCATGGACAAACTCAAATTGTTTTTATCCTTTTTTATTTGTATTGTGTTCATAACTAATGCTTTCCCTCAGTCCGAAAAAGCTATCAAATGGAAAAAAGTGCAAGTATTGGTTTATACAAAAAACGGAAAAGGCTTCGTACATGATAATATTCCTTTTGCAGTTGCCGCGATACAAAAGTTAGGGCAGGAGCAGGGTTTCAAAGTAGATGTATCAGATAGTGCTGCGGTGTTTACAACCGAAAACCTCCAAAAGTATAATTGTTTGATTTTTACAAGTACCAATAATGATGTTTTTGATACGGATAATCAGCGTCTTGCGTTCAGACATTATATAGAGGCGGGCGGTGGCTTGGTAGGTATCCATTCCATTGTTGGCACAGAGCGCAACTGGACTTGGTTCAAACAGTTGATGGGGGCAAGTTTTGCATGGCACGCCCGTTTTCAAAAGTATAGCGTAAAGGTCATAGCTCCCGAACATCCTTCAGTTGCAGGCTTGCCTTTGAATTGGGAAAGGGAAGATGAATGTTATTTCGAGAAAGAAATATATCCCACCATACAGCCTTTTTTGGTGCAAGATGTAAGTAGTCTAAAACCAGCCGATGAAAAAGAACAAAACCTGATTAAGCAACATAATGGCTCTTTTGGCAATTTTTATCCCGCCGCCTGGCACAACTTTTATGATGGTGGGCTTGCTTGGATTACTACACTGGGGCATGATAAAAAAGATTATTCAGACCCAATTTTTACCAAACATATCTTGCAAGGCATAGAATTTGTTGTTCGCAGAACCTATCGCAAGGATTGGGGGAAAGTATATGCACAAGGAAAAGATGATGCTTTGAAAATAGGTAAGTAATAATTATGAATTATTAGTTATAAATTATGAATTAATCGCAGCAGCGAACCGTACAAATACTTCATAATCAGTGTTTTACATAATAATTATCATATAAACTAATTTTGTGTTTTACTTATTTCCACAAAATAAATGTTGAATAATAAACCTAAAAAAATTGCGACCACCAGAAAAACTCTCGTAGTCGCAATCTTTTTTTGCTGGAAACAAAGTTTAATTTGTTTTCCTTATTTTTATAAAGTAATGCCCATGAAAGACATGAACGCCATGCCCATTAAGCCTGTGAGAATCATGGTGATACCTAAGCCGCGCAAGGGTGCAGGTACGTTAGAGTATTTGAGGCGTTCGCGAATTGCCGCCAAAGCCACAATCGCTAACCACCAACCCACGCCAGAGCCTAAGCCAAATACAGTAGCCTCTGCCAAGGTGTAATCTCTTTGTACCATAAATAAACAAGCCCCCAAAATAGCGCAATTTACCGCAATCAGTGGCAAAAAGATGCCCAGCGTGCCGTAAAGCGCGGGAGAAACTTTTTCTACTATCATTTCTACTAACTGCACTATCGCCGCTATCGCCGCTATGAAAGTAATGAATTGCAAGAAATCTAAGTTAATTCCTGCCAAATCAGCACTTAACCACGCCAAAGCACCTTCTTTGAGAACGTACTCTTGCAAGAGCCAGCTCATGGGTACGGTGATGCCTAACACGAAGGTTACGGCTACGCCCAAGCCCATGGCAGTAGATACTTTTTTAGATACAGCCAAGTATGAACACATACCCAAAAAGTACGCAAATACCATGTTTTCGAGGAAAATTGATTTTACTGCAAGGTTAATTAAATCCATGTCTTTTAATTAGTTATGAGTTTAGAGTGATAAGTTATGAGTTTTTTTAAATAATTTATTAACTCATAATTTCATCACTAAATATTTTAATGTTCGTGATATTTGTTAAAATGACGCTGTACCCAAACAATGATGCCTAATAAGAGGAACGCACCTACGGGAGAAGTCATCAAACCGTTAGTCGGGAAGGCGGCACCAGTCCAGCCTGTTTCTGAGATACCTACTGCCTCAAATATCTTGAAGCCAAAGATAGCACCAGAACCAAAAAGTTCTCTGATAAAGGCAATGGTCAAAATAATCCAAGAATAACCCAAGCCGTTACCCAAGCCATCTAAAACGGAGTCATAAGGTTTGTTGCCCATGGCATACGCCTCCAAGCGACCCATTACGATACAGTTTGTGATGATTAGCCCTACAAATACGGAAAGCAATTTGGATACATCATAGAAATATGCCTTTAATACTTGGTCGACCACAATAACCAAGGTGGCTACAATCGCTAACTGCACGATGATACGAATACGATTAGGAATCAAGTTTCTAATCAATGAAATCACAAAATTAGACATTGCCACGACTACTGTTACCCCTATCGCCATCACCAAAGTTGGTTCCATCTTGCTGGTAACTGCCAAAGAAGAACAAATACCTAAGACTTGAATTGTTACAGGATTATCGCTGTTAAGTGGGTCTGTAACCAAAGCCTTCCTGCGCTTTGAGAGTAATGCCTCAGCAGGTTTTACGTTTGCTACTGTTGTTTCAGCCATATTTTTTTATATTTTAATTTTAGGTTTAAAACTTAGTTGTTTCCTACTGCATCTGCTCCCAATTGCGGTTTTGCTGTATTTACGGTATCAATCAATACTTTTGTTGTATCAATATTCATCTGAATAGAGTCCATGACAGGCATCTCTTTGGGCGTTACTTTTGCCTTCGCAATTTTATCCAAATAAGGCTGATAATACGAAATATATGCCTTAATCATCTTATTTACACCATTTGCAGTAATCGTTGCGCCTGACATTCCATCTACTTTGTGGTCGTCGAGCATATTGCCTTTTTCAGATTTCAACATGGTGATTGACATAAATTTACCCGTATTGTCATAGAGTTTTTTATTCACATACCTTGATTGAATATCTATGTCAGAAATTCTCGCACCCAAGCCTGGAGTTTCGCCTTTATGGGCAAAAACAATACCTTTGACCGTATTCAAATCGCCCGAAAGAGCCATATAGCCCCAGATTCTATCCCAAAGACCAGAACCATACAAGGGCAAAATATAGGATTCCACTTCGTTAGGATTGCTTTCTGATACAAACTTGAAAACAGGATATTCTCTTGCTTCGGGCGCAAATTTATAATTTTTGCCAATATCTACTTTTTCAGCAACGACACCTGCTTTTTCATCACCATTGGCATCTACCACAAACGACTTGATGCGTTTGCTGTAAATGTCCTTGACGTTATCCGTTTCTTTCAGCACCATCACAGCACCTAAGATTTGTTTTTGCGTGTCCAAATCCCTTGCTTCGGTTTGCTTTTCTTGCAAACCTACGGCGGCTAAGGAAAGCATTGCACCCAAAATGATGGTACAAGCGATTGAAAATCCGATAATATATCCGTTAGATTGCTTCACGACGTACTAACCTCCTTTCTCTACGTTTTTTGTTTGCTTCAACTACATAATGGTCTATCAGTGGTGCAAAGACGTTCATCAAAAGCACCGCCAACATGATGCCTTCGGGATAAGCAGGATTTGCCACCCTGATAATCACCGTCAAAACACCTATCAAAAATCCATACACCCACTTTCCTGTGGCTGTATGTGCTGCCGAAACAGGGTCTGTTGCCATAAATACTGCGCCAAAAGCCAACCCTCCAATCACCAAGTGATAATGAGGAGGCATATCTGCAAAAGTGTTACTACTCAACAAACTGAATACCCAACCCATCACATACGCACCCACAAATACACTTAAAATGATTCTACCGCTTCCTACGCCAGTTACTACTAAAATTAATGCACCAAGCAAAGCCATCAAGGTAGAAGTTTCGCCTACACAACCAGGAATAGCACCCCAAAATAAATTCCCAAAA
>JAAFJS010000142.1 GCA_013298985.1 Cytophagales bacterium | reverse complement strand
GTGCCATAGCCCGCCAAGACGTAATCTGCAATCCACAGTTCTATTTTTTCTCCTGAAAAAGGATTAATAACATAACTCCCTGTAAATACGCCAGATACGGTTTTTACATCTGCCATTCTATCTCTTTCCGAACGATTTTTTGCCTTGCTCACGTATTCCTCTACTGCCTCTTTTTGTTCGGGAGATGTCAAAACAGGAATCAACTCATGCTCAGGCGCAATGCTCACAAAGGTAACGCCAAAGGTGGTGTCAATACGGGTGGTGAAGACGGTAAGGGTTAATTCAGCCCCCAATACCTTAAACTCCAATTCCGCCCCATAACTCTTTCCTATCCAGTTTCTTTGCGATTCTTTCAGCGATTCTGACCAGTCGATTTTGTCCAAACCAGTAAGTAGGCGTTCTGCAAAGGCAGTAATTCGCATCATCCACTGCTTCATCTTTTTGCGCTCTACTGGATAGCCGCCACGCTCCGAAAAGCCGTCTTTTACCTCGTCATTTGCCAATACTGTTCCCAAGGCAGGACACCAATTTACAATCGCTTCTGATAAATAAGTTAATCTATATTTTAATAGAATGTCTGATTTTTCTTTTTCAGAAAAGTTTTTCCAATCACTTGCAGAAAACTGAGGTGTGTCCTCATCACAAGCGGCGTTGATATTTGTATTTCCTTCTTTTTCAAAGGTTTGTATCAATGAATCAAGGTGCTTTGCCTTGCCCATGCCGTTATTGGCGGGGTCGGAATAGTCGTACCAAGCACTGAACAACTGGGCAAAAATCCACTGCGTCCACTTATAATAAGCAGGGTCAGAAGTCTGCACCTCTCGACTCCAATCGTAGTTAAAACCGATTTTGCGGAGTTGCTTCTTGTAGGTATCTATGTTTTTGGCGGTCGTGATGGCAGGGTGCTGTCCCGTTTCTATCGCATACTGCTCGGCAGGCAAGCCAAAAGAATCGAAGCCCATAGGGTGCAATACATTAAAACCTTTGAGTCTTTTGTAGCGGGCAACGATGTCTGAGGCAATGTAGCCAAGCGGATGCCCCACGTGCAAGCCTGCACCCGAAGGATAGGGAAACATATCTAAGGCATAAAACTTTTCCTTAGTGATGTCATTTTCAACTTTGTAGATGTGGTTATCTTCCCAATATTTTTGCCACTTTGCTTCGATTTCTTTGTGATTGTACTCCATAATTTTATTTAATGTGGAATCTATTAATCTGGAATCGCAACGGCGAACCGTCTGGAATAAATGAGAATTAGAAATCTATCAATGTGGAATCTGGAATGAGAAATTAAAAATTCCAGATTCCAGATTTTGTACGGTTCGCCGCCGCGATTTCATTCCAGATTTTATAAAAAAGTTTGCAAAGATAAAAAATGAATTGATTTGAGGAAAGTTTTTAGGCAGATTCGATGTTGGAAGGAGCATTATCTTCATCAGATTGCTGATTTGCTTCCATATTGGTCGTTCTTTCTGCTGTGGGCGCATCAAAATAGGCTTTGAAGCCCAGCTTTTTTGGATACCCGATACTGATGAAAACCGTAATCACTTGAATTCCAGCCTTTGGGAAACAGTGCTGGGTGTAAATCTGAATAAATAGACAATTTTTCGATAACTATTTTACGATGGCTAATTAAATCTAAATACTCAGTTTCTGTGATGGGAAGGCGTATGCCTCTGAAACAGAAAAGAGTATCCATTCAGTTTTTGTCATAGATGCTATCAATAAGTCTGCTGATGGTGATAAACGTGCGCCAAGGTCGGTCATTGTCTTAGATAATGCTAAAATTCATCATTGGGCTACTTTTGTGGATAAAATACCAGCGTGGCAAGAAAAAGGCGTGGAAATCTTTTACTTAACAGCCTACAGTCCACCTCTAAACAGCATAGAAACCCTATGGAGAAAATGTAAATACGAATGGCTGCTCCCCAAAGATTACCTATCTTGGGCAAGCATTACAGCTAAAATGCAGGAAATTTTAGATGAGTTCGGTGAAAAATACACCATACAATTCTCCTGAAAAAAATAGTGTTTATTTATAGATAACTACTTAAAATAGAAGGTTGCATCAATTACAAAGATTTTTTTGCTTGCAAATAATTTTGTACCTTTGTCATCAAAACTAAACCAAAAAAGTCATTGAAACCAACCGTTCATATCCAAGCCATCAATGAGATTGCCGTCAGCGCAGGGAAAATATTGCTGGAATTTTATCAGCGTGCCGACCTGCAAATCAACTACAAAGAAGATGATTCGCCCGTATCTGCTGCCGATTATGCCGCCAACCAGTTTATCGTGGCGGAATTGGAAAAGCTGAATTATGGATTTCCTATTCTTTCCGAAGAAGGCGTAGCTATTCCTTATGAAGAACGAAAAAATTGGGAAACTTTTTGGCTGGTCGACCCACTGGACGGCACGAAGGAGTTTATCAAGGCAAATGGAAATTTTACGGTCAATATTGGGCTTATCCACCAAAATTACCCTATTGCGGGCGTTATCTATTTGCCTGTGATAGATACGCTGTATTTTGCAGACGAAAATGGTGCTTTCAAAATAAATGCACAACAAGAAAAAACACGCCTAAACCTTCCACAAGAGCCTGATTATGAGAACCTACGCGCCCTAAAAAGCAATAGCAATACGTACAAAACTTCCGAATATCAAGTCTTAGAAAAATTAGGCGTAAAGCAGATTACGCCCATAGGAAGTGCCATCAAATACTGCCTGCTTGCTGAAGGAAGTGCTGATATTTATTACCGCCAAAGCCCCAATATGGAGTGGGATTCGGCTTCGGGGCAGGCTATTTTGGAAATCAGTGGCGGAAAGATTTTGGGTGCTGACAAACAGCGTTTTCCCTACAACAAAGTTTCTTTGCTCAATGATGAATTTATTTGCTTTGGATTTGGAAATACAGATAAGTTAGATTTCTAAGGGAAGCACTCCTCCCCTCCCCTCCCCTCCCCTACCTTAACTTAACTTTTTATTTCATATCCAAGATTCGGATACGGCTATTTTTGCCAATTCTGAATTTTTTGGTGCGAAAAATTTTGGTGATTTGCCCCAGTGTCAAGGCACTTGCCCCTATGATTGCCTGCTCTCTGGGGTCGTAATTGGCATTAGCCCCCATCAGAGGGTGAACAGCCGCAGAAGCCAGAAAACCGCCACCCATAAACCCCAGCCCTGCCCTACTGAAATTCAGCCATCTGCGGTCAAAATAAAATTGGGCAAATTCTTTGAGTGGAATCCCTATCTTTGCCCCTGCGAGAAAAATGGTGCTGTCTTTGTCGTTAAGTTCCTCGATATGGTCATTGTAAATCGTCTTTTCTCCTTTGAGCCTAAAACGGATAGCAGTGCCTTGCGCCAAATAAATGCGATGCAGGCTATATTTGTCTAAAACTAAGTATTTTTGTGGCGATAATCGTTCCTGTGCCTGAATAGTACGATTACTCAGCAAAAAAAGCAGGAAAAAGAAGCATTGAAAGAATATTTTTTGATTTTTCACACTGACTTTTGGATTTGTTTGCAATTAAAAAAGGAACGAAATTTGGAACTACGTAAAGACAAAATTAATAGGTAATGTACTGATATTCATTTGATTCTTGCCTTAAAATAAGATAAATAATTGATTTATAGCTACGAATATAAAGTAAGTTTTGTTATGAAAAATAAGATTTTATATTTTTTACTTTTTTTGTGTATTTATTCACCAGAAATCAATGCACAAGATTTGCTTCTGCCCAGCACAAACCACAAGTTTAGGGTGGTAGAGAAAGTTTGTGAAAAAATCGCCAAAGTCAGAGAGTATGACCGCGTCGTTCCCGAACTCAAAATGTACGCCCGCGCCAGCAAGGTGCAGGTCATCGCGCAGTTTGTAGCCATGAATGGGCATCAGATGATTTATGTAGATGAAAAACTATACGACCTTTGCACCAAATTTGGGGCAGACTCTTTGAACGCCTTGGCGTGCATTGTGGGGCATGAAATGGCACATTATACGCAAAATCACCAGTATAAAGATGGTTTTTTTGCAGGACTATTGCCAAACTCGTTTGGGATTCCCAAAAACGTAAGAAAAAATGCCAAAGAGCAAAAAATGGAACTGGAAGTTGAGGCAGATTATTATGGACTTTTGCAGGGATATCTGGCGGGCTACAACACCTACCAGCTATTGCCTAAGGTATTGAGCAAAATTTATGAGGAATACAAGCTAAGTGAGCAGTTAGAGGGCTATCCTACTAAGAATGAGCGCATTAGCTCTGCTGAAAAAACAGTTGCCGAGCTAAAAGCCTTGATTCCTGTTTTTAATGCAGGAAAGTTTTTATACCTTTCAAAAAATTACGAAGATGCAAGTGCGTGTTTCCAATTCATCAGTAATACCTTCACTGACAGAGATATAGCCAATAATATTGGCGTTTCTGCGCTGGCACAGGCTATTAACCTCATGGACAAAGAGGAAGTTTATTTTGCTTATCCTTGCGAGCTGGACGCGGCGGGCAGATTGCTAAGTTCGACCACGAGAAGCACTTTTTCAGGAGATACCAAAAGAGATAAAAAGCAACAAATCAAGGACTTACTCAAAAAAGCCGAAACACATTTGAAGCAAGTATTGAAGCTGGACAAATCCTACACTTCCGCCTACATCAATCTGGCGTGCAAATATTCGCTGGAAGGCAACCATGCTTTTGCGGTGGGGCATATCAACGAACTGGAAAAAGTCCTCGCGGAAACACCCACAAACAAGGGCGGGATTCCTGCTAATGCTCACCTTATCAGGGGAATAGCCCTCGCCAGAAATAACCAGATGGAGGAAGCAATGTCGGACTTCGAAACGGCAAGCAAGAAAAGCGCGTACATGGCTGACTACAATTTGGCTCTCTACAACAAGCTCAATCAATCTTTCTTGGAAAAACTATTTGATGTGCAAAATATCAAAGAATGGATTAGCGATTTCGTGGCAGAAAACAAAAAAGACAATAGCAAATTTATTCCTGCTCATACAGAAAAAATTGATAATCAGCCTGTTCAGAAATTAGTACAAGAAAAGTTTAGCGAAAATACTACTATCCAACTCCAAGGCAGAGCTATCCATATCGCAAACTTTACTTATGAAAACACAGAAAAAATCAAAATTCGCCTTTTTGATAAAAATATCTATTTGCTGATAGCCAAGCCCACTTATCAGGGCAAAACCTCACTGGGAGTGGCAGTTGGCTCAACCAAAAACCAATTAGTAACCGCTTATGGTTCACCCACTTACATCAAATCGGGCAGTAATTCTGAGTTTTATTTTTACGAAAAAGCAAAAATGGTCGTGGAAATCTCAGAAGGTAAAGTCAAGAATTGGATATTGTACTATGTAGAGGTGAGGAGTTAGCGCGTTTCGTTTCTAACAGCAAATTTTATCTTTGTTTTTCCCCGTAGGTGTTAAATGTTGGTAGTAGAAAATTGATATAAATGCCTTTCTACTCCGTCAGGCAATTCCATTGGGGAGTGCATAAATAATTGATTATGAAACTCCTAATTAAATATTGATAAAACTCTTCTATTGGTAAATATTCATTTCTCCATCACACCAAAACATCAATGCGTTTTATACTATGAATTAAATTTTTAGATAGATATTTATTACTGATTACAAGCGTTTTAGCTTCAAAACCAAATCAGTTTTCATGTTTAGTAAAATAGAAATTCGGTCTTCGTGAACAGCTATTTTTTGGGGAACTAAATTCATATTTGCCAGTTGAATATCTATTTTTTTGCCTACTTTTCCTTTGGCAATTCCGTTGTAGATGAGTTCGGGCAGTTTCTCGACCTCGCTTTTGAGTGGAAAATGGAGTTTTTCTTGGATTAAGTTTTTGAAAGTATCATGTAAAAGCCAGTCAGCAGTGCCAAGCAGTTTTTCCTGCGTATGTACGTCAAAATCAAAGTCTTGGATACGAATAGTTTGGCTTTCGTCGTGGTCATAAACGGGCTTGCCTTTGAGGTAAATTGTTCCGTTGGCATCACCTTTGACTTCTACGCGCAGTACGATAAGGCTGCCACTTCCTGTAATTCTTATATTATTAATTTTCAATTTATTACCTTTCAAATCCAGTGTTTTTCCTGCTAACTGCTTGTCTAATAGCTCGTTGATATCAGCATAATAAATTTCACTGACCGCGTTCAAATCGCAGGTGTTGGGAATAGAGTCTGCGCGCTGTAGTTTGGGCAATTTCGCCACGATTTCGCTGGGTGGATTCTCCCCAAAAAGTGTTTCGACCATTGCGCCTATTTTGCCATCAATAAGGATATTTTCGCCATCACTGCGTATATGGCTGGCAGTAAACTCAGTGGGGCGCGCCTTAATCCATACTTTTTTGTGGGCGCGATTGAGGAGAATGGGCTTTTGCAGCTCCGTCCAGATATGTAAGATTTCTTGGTCTAAATGAATTTCGTCGTGCGCCAGTTGGTCTATCATTTTCTCGATGGAGGGGACTTCTTCGAGCAATACTTTTTCGATGGTTTTGGTCAAATCTATTTTGAAAAGTAGCAAATTGAGGCTTGGTTTTTCAATCCATTCCAATCCTGCAAACGAAGTTTGGCTCTGAATCTGCCAATCATTGCCAATGTCGACCTTGCTTCGGAACTTGACGCGTAGTGCGAAAGTAATCGCCTGACTTTTTTGTATTTTCTTTCCCAACAGCTTGGTTTCAAAGCGTTTATCGACAAAAATTTTGAGTGGTGCGGCATAAAATAGCTCGTTGCCCATCATTTGCAGACTCACCTCTCCTGTCCTAACTATTTTGAGTTTTAGATTGTCTTGCTTATTATTTTCATAGCTTTGGTCATTGACAATCACTTCTTTGAGTGCAGTATTAATTTTTTTCTTTAATGCGCTGATTGGCAAAATGATAGGGGTACTTACAGATGACATTGCGGGCGAGATAGGTGGGTCAAAAGGTAACTTTGCTGGCTCCTCGGGCTTGAGCTGTGTGCAAGCAGTGGCTGCCACGACCAGCCCAGCAAATGTGATTGACCTGATGTGGTGTAATATAGATGTTGGAAGCATACACATAATGATTTTTTTGGAAATGTACGCTTTTTTTGGTAAAAATGGCTATTAATCCAGTAATCTTGTTTCCAATATTTCTTTGAATTTGCGAAGGATAGCAATGATTTGGAGGAGGTCATCTTTGTTGGTACAATTATAGGCTTGGGAAACGCAATAGGTTTTTTTCTCCATCACATAAAATTCCCACTCACGTCCATAGACTGTACAGCCATAAAGTGGTTTATTATTTTTATTTTTTTCTTGGGCAATCAAACAAGCCTCTAATAACTGTCCTGTAATATCACCCTTGGGGTCTTTCACTTTTTTATACTCTTGAAAGTAAAAATAGGGCTTTTCAGGAATTTCTAAAATGCCTGTAGCAATCATCATATCCGCACGTACCTTCAAAAAATGATTCTCCACCGTTGCTTCTAAGATACTCTCATAGTAGGTTTTGTAACTTTTAGTTTCTCTCAAATGACCCAAACGTAGGATAAAGGCAATCAAGTTCATTTTGAGCATTTCCTCATTCCAGCCTGTTATTTTTTCAGGCATACCCTCGTAAGTATCCTCAAACAATGCCATTTCCCAATCGTTCAATTTTGTAGAGGTATTCGTCCAATCTTGCATCAAATGATGGGCATTATTCCCTGCCAGTCTTTCTAAGCCAAACATTTTAATGATTTCGGCTTCCGTATATGATTTTATCTTTTTTGCCATAATCTTTTGTATTTACTTTTAACATAGACATAAAATTTTGTAAATCAATCCAATAGCCTCGTTTCCAATATTTCTTTGAATTTGCGAAGGATAGCAATGATTTGGAGCAGGTCTTCCTTATCTGTACAGTCATAAGATTTTGAAATACAATAAGTTTTGTTTTCCATGACTATAAAGTTCCACATCTTGCCTACTACCTCACAGCCATAAAGCGGCTTTTGATGATTGTTTTTATGCTGGGCTATCAAGAATGCTTCTAATATTTGCGCGATGGGTTCTCCTGTTGGGTTAAGTTGTGGTTTATACTCTTGAAAATGGAAGTATGGGATTTGGGGCATATCCAAAATACCTTTTGCTACCATAAAATCCGTTTTGGTTTTCAGGAAAGTGGTATCTACCGTTGCAAAAATGGTCTTTTCAAAGTAAGTTCTAAATTTAGGATTATCTTTCAAATAACCCAAGCGGAGTACAAAAGAAATAAATTTCATTTTCAGGTCTTCTTCCTGCCAGCCCCCAATATTTTGAACGGCATTTTCGTAAATATCATCAAATAAGAGATGTTCTACTTCTGAAAGTGTAGTGGTAGCAGAGAGCCATTCTTTGAGTAACGGAGAGGCTTCATTGCCTATCAGACGCTCCAAACCAAATAGCTCAATTAACTCTGCTTCACTGTATTGCTTTGTTTTCTTTGCCATAATTTTTCAATCTTGTATTTTACAAAGGTAATAAAAAAATAGACTTTTTGAGAACAAAATTTGATTTGCTGATAATAGACTTCTTGCGAATTAGCATTTTTTCCCTCTCAGAAGGAGAGGGGCAGGGGAGAGGCGATAAAAAACACTTTTGCAGGAAGTCTAACCAACCTTAACATTTCATTCAATTATCTTAGGAACTCATTAACACGCCCTTTGGAAAACAAAAGCGAGCTTTGCTGCATCAATTTTTTAACTTAAATTTTTAAATCCGATGCAAAAAATTTTATTTTTATTCCTATTCGTGTCATTGAATGTCTTTGCCCAGAAAAATGACAAGTACAATGTTATCGACAAAGTAGATGAAAATTTGTACTTTATGCGCTACGATTCCTCCAATACCAAAAGCACTATCGTAGAGTTTGCCGATTTTATTGTCCTGCTCGAATTGCCTATCAAAGACGAAGGCGGTGGCGCGAGAAACCTCAAAGACCATAGCAAGGGCGCAGAAAAAGCAATGCTATCACTGCAAAACTACTTTCCTAACAAGCCTTTGAAATACCTCATTCATAGCCATTGGCATCCGCATAGCATATCTTCCGTCAAACCGTTTATTTCCAAAGGTATCAAGCTCATTTCCACCCAAACTAATTTTGAGAAACTAAAAGAATTTGTAGATTCAACTACGATAGCCCAATACGGAACTCATATTCAGTTTGTGAGTGGTGATTCCCTGATTATTGAGGACAAAAGTAACAAAATCATTGCCTATCGTTTCAAACAAGTGGATTTTCCGAATACGCCCACCTCAGATTATTTATATTTTTACCTGCCCAAATACAATTTTTTGCATTGTGGCTGTATGTATAACAAATGGGACGGCGACAAGGTAGAAGGCAGAGAACTGCTCACAGGAAGGGAAGAAGACCTAAATAAGTTTTTAGTAACGAGGAACTTAAAGCCCTCTTTTTTAATCCGTTTGAATAATGAAAAGATAGAAAAAAGTGGAATGCAACCCTATTTTAACCTTGAAAATGTGATTAAAAATGGAGTTAGAATGAGTGAGATAACGCAAAAATACCTAAGTTTAGAGGAGAAAATTCTCCGCGAAAAAAGGGACAGCTTGCTCAAAGAAGTCATTGCCAATAATATTCCCGCCTCCATATTTAACAGTGGCGTGTATTCGGCACTGAGAACAAAGAAATTTGAAAAAGCTTTGTTATTTGCCCAGTTCCAAGTAATGATAAAGCCTTCTGACCCTAATGTTTGGGATTCTTTGGGTGAGGTTTATTTCTTTTTGGGCGAAAAAACATTGGCAAAACAGTATGAAAACCAGAGCAAGCTCATTTCTCCTGCATTTAGTGGAGGTGGAGTAACGGTTTGGGAAAAAAACTTGGAGGAATACAAAAAATTGTGGGACAAGCAGTAGCTTTGTGATTACAATGCCGTTGTTGTGTGTTGAACGCGGTGTGCAACACCAACAACATAACATTACATCTCTGGTATTACCTTACATTTTTAACTCCCAAAAAATCATGGAAAAACCAACTCAATCTTTGGTTTCGGTGGCATGGCTTGCTGAAAACTTACATCAGCCCAATTTGGTCATTTTAGATGCCAGTTTGCCGCCTATTGGCAAGCCAAATGCCGCTAAGGAAACCCTGAAAATACCAAACGCCATTTTTTTTGACATAGAAAATGTTTTTAGTGATACCAGTAGCCACTTGCCACACACCATGCTTTCTCCAGAGGCGTTCACCAAAGCGGCGGCAACTTTGGGCATCAATCACGACAGTATTATAGTGGCGTATGATACTACGGGCGTATATTCGAGTCCGCGTGCGTGGTGGCTATTTCGCACCATGGGGCATAAGCAAGTGTTTGTACTGAATGGCGGACTTCCTGCATGGAAGCAGGCAGGGCAGGAATGTGAACCCATAGAAAATGTAACTCTTACCAAATCAGGTAATTTTACCGCAAATTATCAGGCAGACTTATACAAAGATTCCCAAGATATTTTAGCAGTTTTAGATGATAAAACCCAACTTATCATTGATGCGCGTTCCGAAGAACGATTTTTGGGCAAGGTCGCCGAGCCGCGAGAAGGGCTACGACGCGGACATATTCCTCATGCAGTCAATCTTCCCTTTCCTACTATTCTACAAGGCAATTTCTTGCGCGAAAAACATGAATTAGAAAACATTTATGCAAACCTCGCCACAGAAAACAAGCCACTCATTTTTAGCTGTGGCTCTGGTGTAACGGCGTGTATCTTGGCTTTGGGCGCAGAAGTAGCTGGTTATTCGCCTATTAGCGTTTATGATGGCTCGTGGGCAGCGTGGGGGCTTCCCTCAGATTTGCCGATTGAGTAAAAACAATAAAATTAAGAAAAATTTGATTGAAAAAAATAGAAAAATAAAATTATTGGCTAACTTTGCAGTCCTTTCAAGTAGAAAGACTTGCAAATGATTATTTGTGAGGCAGTTATCAAATCAAATGCTTTTGTGGACGGCACCACCCAAAAGTGTAAAAAGCAGGTGCAAACACAAATCTAATGGCAGAAAATCAAGTACAAGAGTTTGATTGGAACAGTTTCCAGACATCAAAGAAAAACAAATTTGGCGTAGGTTATACCTCTGACGAGAAAGCAAAATTGGCTTCTCTTTATGATGGAACGCTGACAGAAGTAAAAGAAACACAAGTAATTACAGGTACTATCGTCAGTATCACTGACAAAGAAGTAGTTGTAAACATTGGCTTTAAGTCCGATGGTTTAGTTCCCCTTTCTGAGTTCAGAGATTCCCCAAACTTGCAGGTGGGCGAAGTGATTGACGTGTATGTGGAAACCAAAGAAAACCTGCTCGGTCAGTTGGTGCTTTCTCGTAAAAAGGCAAAAGTGGTAAAGGCGTGGGAAAACATCGAATTGGCACTGCAAAATGATACCGTTATCGAGGGTATCGTCAAACGCCGCACCAAAGGTGGTTTGATTGTCGATATTTATAGCATCGAAGCGTTCTTGCCAGGCTCTCAAATTGACGTTAAGCCTATCAGAGATTTTGACATCTTTGTTGGCAAGAAAATGGAAGTGAAGGTAGTAAAGATTAACTATGCTAATGACAACGTAGTGGTTTCTCATAAAGTATTGATTGAGAAAGATTTGGAAGCACAAAAAGCAGAAATTTTGAGCAACTTAGAAAAAGGTCAGGTACTCGAAGGGGTCATCAAAAACATGACAAACTTTGGCGTATTTATTGACTTGGGTGGTGTAGATGGCTTGTTGCACATTACAGATATTTCTTGGGGTAGAATCAATCACCCAGAAGAACTCCTCAAACTTGACCAAAGAGTACGTGTGGCTGTATTGGATTTTGATGAAGATAAAAAGCGTATCTCGTTGGGTATGAAGCAGTTGATACCTCATCCATGGGATAATATTCCTGCCGACGTAACCGTAGGTTCTAAGATTAAAGGCAGGATAGTAAACGTAGCCGATTATGGTGCGTTCTTAGAAGTGATGCCTGGCGTAGAAGGTTTAATCCACGTTTCTGAAATGTCTTGGTCGCAACACCTCAGAAATCCACAAGATTTTATCAAAGTGGGCGATGAATTAGAAGCAATCGCACTAACGCTTGACCGCGACGACCGCAAAATGTCTTTGGGCTTAAAACAACTCACCTCTGACCCTTGGACAAGACCAGACCTCAAAGAAAAATATTCATTAGGCTCTAAACACACTGGCTTGGTGCGTAACCTGACCAACTTTGGCTTGTTCTTAGAATTAGAAGAAGGCATCGACGGCTTGGTACACATCTCTGACCTTTCTTGGACAAAGAAAATCAAACACCCTTCTGAGTTTATCAAAATAGGTGAAAAATTGGAAGTTCAAGTCCTTGAACTGGACACTGAGCAACGCCGCTTGGCTCTCGGACACAAGCAGTTAGAAGAAAATCCTTGGGATACTTTCGAAACCTTATTTACAGTGGGTTCTACACACAAAGCTACTGTTCTAAGCAAAAACGAAAAAGGTGCATTGCTTGAACTGCCTTACGGTATCGAAGGCTTCTCTAACAATAAGCATTTGAGCAAAGAAGATGGCTCAAAAGTAGAAGTTGGCGAAAACTTAGATTTCAAAGTATTGGAGTTTACCAAAGAAGATAAACGCATTATCCTTTCTCACACCAATACCTTCAAAGATACCAAAGATACCTCTGCATCTTCTTCAAAAGAGGAAAAAGGAGCAGAAACAGAATCAAAAGCTACTTTGGGAGATTTGGAAGCATTGTCTTCTCTGAAAGAAGAAATGAGCAAAAACTAAAATTAAGTTCAGGTTTTTGTGAATATATAAAATCAAAAAGAGTTTGCTTTTGGGCAAACTCTTTTTTGTTTTTTACCTGATTTGAATAAGTTTTGAATAAATGCACCAAAAAAATTAGAGTGCAGGGAAAAAGCTATCTAAGCGTTCTACTGTACTTTTCATTTTATTGATATTAATGGCTACCTCGATAGAGGCAATGCCCTTGTCTTTTTCAGTTTTGAGGCGATTGATTTGCTCAGTAACTTTGCTTGCGCTGTCTGTCAGTTTTTCCGTAATTGCCACTTGCAGAATCTCTTGCATGATGTCATTGTTTTGGTTAATCATCGCGATATACTGACGATACGTATTTTCAAAATCCTTGTAAATATCAATCACTTCCTCAGTGCGTTTGTTCATATTGATAAGGCTGGTGTTGGACTTGAGCAAAGCCTCATACTTAATTGCGCCTTTGGAATCCACATTTGCCCTTTCCAAATTAGAAAAATAGCGTTCCACCGCATCTCTGTTATAAGTAGCAAACAAGGTAGTCAGGTACGCGCCAGTGGTCATGCCCGCAGTTTGCTGTGGTAAATTACCGCCAAAGCCACTTTCTTTGAGGTTTTTCACGACAAAATCTTTAATTTTTGTATGCAAATTACTCACATTGATACGGTAGCTGTCCAGATTTCTTTGAAAAGTGGCGTTGGTATCATTGAGTTTGCCGTAATAAAGGGTGTATTTGTCCAGTTCACCCTTGATATTTTGTAGCGAAGACGTGCTAATTTTGTCATCTTGGGCGGCAAAAGAAGAAACTACGTTAAAAACAGAACTGCCTATGTTCAAAATAGGAGTCATAGAAGCCACTCCTTTCAACACAGGATTGTTCAGCACCATACTCGTAATTTCCAGAAGCCTACTTTTCTTTTTGCCCTGAATATTGCTCTCGAGCAGTTGCAACACTTTTTTGTTGTAAGAAAAGCCTAAATTTTCATTGGCGGGATTGTTCAAATCCGTCAATATTTGCTGATAAGCCTGCAACTGATTGAGTGCGTCCAAGGTATTTAGCCTTTCGTTGAGCATCTCAAAAAGTTCAGAAGAATAGACTAAGTTGCTCTTAATCACACGATAGCGATTTTCATCACTGACTTCCAGTCGCTTCCCAAACTGCTTGATGCCTGCGTCGGCTTTCTGCAAATCGAGTTCGTGGTCATCTATGCGTTTTTGCATATTATCGAGCATTTGAATACGTCTTTTCAGCGAGTCGTTCAGTGAAATAATACGCACACTATCAGCTCGCCTCAAGTCCTGCAAACTTTTGAGCTGTTGTGCAAGTTGCTGAGGAGTAGGGTCTTGTGCTTGTACGCTTACGGAAATTGCCACAAGGCAGATAAAAATCAAGGTTATTTTTCTCATCTTCTATAAATTAGTTTAAAATCAGATACAAACATGAATTGCAAATTTAAAATTACGTCAATCCGATTCATTACACAAATTTTTGTTAAAAATAAAGGTTAAAATGTGTTTTACAACCCCAAATTTGTAAAAAAATAAATTTTTTATGAAATTTGGTGTAAAATAACAGTGATAATTTACCTCCAAAGATTTGAAAAAGCGATTCCTTTTAAACAAACTCATTTTTTTTATCAGCTTATTATGCTATGCAAGCATTTTTGTACCGCCTGATGTAGTTTGGCTGGCAGGTTTTTTTTCTTTATTCATTCCCGTTTTTTTGGCTGTTCATATTTTCTTTATTGCGTACTGGATTTTATTCAAAAAATACAATTATTGTTTTTACTCATTGGCAAGCCTTCTGATTGCTTACTCCTTCGTTTTCAGGACGTTTAACTGGAATGTACGCGATACTGAAAATGCTAATTTTTCAGTATTAAGTTACAATGCCAAAATTTTTAATGCTTATCAGCCTGATGCCGAAGGCGCAGAAACACAAAAAATAGTAAAATGGCTTCGCGAAGACGATTCAGATGTTAAGTGCTTCCAAGAATTTTATGACTGGAAAGATTCTAAAGTGCTGAATACTATTTACCAGTTTGGGCAAAAGCAAAAATATCTTGCACATTTTCAGCGTGCCTATACCAATGACGTGGGCGGGCTGGTGGGCATGGCTATTTTTTCAAAGCACCCTGTTTTGAAAAAAGGAAGTCTGAAAGTCAGAGAAAGATATGATTATGGAGCTATTTATGTAGATATTTTGTTTGAAAAAGATACAATTAGAGTTTATAACATACATCTCAAATCTATGAGTATAAATACAGATGCGCTTACAGATACGGACAATTTCCAGAAAAACTACTTTGATTTGTTCCGAAGACTCAAAAACGGATTTGTAGAACGTGCAAAACAAGTAAAACTTATCAAAAAAAGTATTGAGCAATGTCCCTATAAGGTGATTTTGTGCGGAGATTTGAACGATTTGCCGTATAGCTACACCTATCACCAACTTCGCAGCGTGCTTGAAAACTCTTTTGAGCAGGGAGGCAAAGGTTTTGGCTTTACTTTTAATAGCTGGCTTTTCTTCTTACGTATTGATAATCAGTTTTTTAGCCATGATGTCCAAATCAAAGACTGCCAAACCATCAGAGAAATAGATTATTCTGACCACTTTCCCATCAAGGCAAACTACTGGGTGGAAAAATAAAAATTTGCTTTTATAAAGGTTTTTTGTAGTTTTGGGAAAATGATTCTGATAAAATCAACATGAAGGAAGACGAACTCAAAGAAATCTTCTTGGCGGAGGCATTAGAAGGCTACGAACAACTCAACCGCTTTTTTACTCGCTTGGAAAAGGATAACTCTGACCAGCAGGCGGTAGAGGCTATTTTTCGAATCACGCATACCCTCAAAGCCAATGCCGCCGCGATGGGTTATGATGGTATTGCCGAAGTTTCCCACCTTTTAGAAGATATTTTTAGTCAAATCAAAAAAAAAACATACCTACTTAACAATCAGCTATTCAATGATTTGTTTCGTGCCAACGACAAACTTGGCGAACTGATTATGGGTGTGAAAAATGGTACAAAAGTCCAATACAAAGGAATTTTGACCAAACTCAGGGTTATCAATGAGCAGTTGGGAATGAGTAGCGAACAGCTATCAGTTACTAACGAGCCAGCAATAAGCGTCGAGGCTATGACTGAGGAGGCGATAGACCAGAAGCAAGAAACTGAGGGTAGCGAATTATTGGCTTTTTCTGATTTGGTGCAAGTGCCTATCCGTAAGTTAGATAGCTTGCTGAACTTGGTGGGGGAACTGATTATAGAGCGCGACAGGCTCATGGTCAAAAACGCAGGCGAGTATCAGCGCAAAAATGAATATTCCAGTTTGTACCGCCTCACGTCCGATTTGCAATATGCAGTGATGAATGTGCGACTGGTGCAGGTGGGCATGATGTTTATGAAATTTCATAGGATAGTGCGCGATGTGGCAAATTTAGAAGATAAAAAGGTAGAT
>JAAFJS010000141.1 GCA_013298985.1 Cytophagales bacterium | reverse complement strand
CTCACCCAAGATTTATTTTCCAAGTACCAAGCTACGCATTGCTGGATTCCAGTTTCAAAATGGACAGTAGGTTGCCAGTTCAGTATGGTTTTGGCTTTGTCAATATTTGCCCAAGTTGCTTTCATATCTGCTTTCTCGAAGGGTTCGTGAATAATTTGCGCTTTTTTTCCTAACTGTTTTTCTATCTGGTCTATGAGCATGAGCAGGGAATAAGTGCCGTTGCCGCCGCCCAAGTTAAAAATCTCGAGGTTTACCTTTTGCAACGCGCTAATATTTCCGAGTGCTATATCGTCAATGTAAGAAAAATCTCTCAGTTGTGTACCATCTCCATAAATTGTCAGGGGTTTGCCCTCGTCTATTGCCTTGATAAACTTGAAATAGCTCATGTCAGGTCTGCCTGCGGGACCATATACCGTAAAATAACGCACAATAGAAACGTCCAATCCGTAAAGCTGGTGGTAGGCGTTACAAAGCACTTCTGCGGCTTTTTTGGTCGCGGCGTAGTTAGAGGCGGGCGTATTAGCGGGCATATCTTCGCGGAAAGGCACTTCCATTCCCGAATACACAGAAGAAGTAGAGGCAAATACCATCTTGCTTACTTCGTGTTTTATCATACAATCCAGTACATTTAGCGTACCTTTGGTGTTGGTATCCAAGTAGATGTGCGGATTATTCATACTTTCGCGCACGCCTGCTTTTGCCGCCAAGTGCATCACCGCATCAAGCTGATGTCTTGAAAAAATATCAGTGAGCTTGGTTCTATCCTTGATGTCAGCATAGTAAAAAGTAAAAGTTGGATATTGCTGCAAAATATGAAGACGATACTCCTGCAAGCGATTGTCATAATAGTTGTTCATGTTATCCAAGCCCACTATATGATACCCTTGTCGTAAAAGTAATTCTGCTGTCCTATGACCTATAAAACCTGCAACACCTGTGATTAGAATAGTATTCATTTTTTAAAATACTGTTTTCCCTAAAAAATGTCTTTGATTAAGAATATTTTTTCTTTGAAAAGTGCAATTATTAGGGGAATTAGTATTTATTTTAACGCGATAGCAATACAAAGGAAACAGTATTTTAAAATTAAATCAAATTTAAGTCCAATTT
Organism: Cytophagales bacterium; assembly: GCA_013298985.1. Classification (GTDB taxonomy): domain Bacteria; phylum Bacteroidota; class Bacteroidia; order Cytophagales; family Thermoflexibacteraceae; genus Thermoflexibacter. The sequence continues at coordinate 15,122 of JAAFJS010000141.1, read as the reverse complement.
TTTATTTTAGCTCATCGCACTCACCAATCGCTTGCTTACTTCCTCCCAATTCACCACATTCCAAAAAGCAGTGATGTAATCTGCGCGTTTGTTTTGGTATTTGAGGTAATAGGCGTGTTCCCAAACATCTAAACCTAAAATGGGAGTTCCTAATTGCTTTACTATGTTGGTCATCAAGGGATTATCTTGGTTTGGTGTGGTGCTGATAAATAGCTTTTTGTCCTTGCCTACACAAAGCCAAGTCCAGCCTGAGCCAAAAACAGTTTTGGCAGAGTCATTAAAAGTAGTTTTAAATTTATCTACCGAACCAAAGGTGCTGCCCAATGCCTCCGCTAATTTGCCCGTAGGCGCGCCACCCTTGGGCGAGAGAATCGACCAAAAAAGGGAATGATTATAGTGTCCGCCGCCATTGTTGCGAATTGCGCCTTCTTTATCAGTAATTTTGCCCATCATTTCTTCCAGCGTCATCTCGGCAAAAGCATTGCCTTTGATAGCCTCGTTCAGGCGTTGTACATAAGTGGCGTGGTGCTTTCCATGATGTATTTCCATCGTCATCTTGTCCATATTTGGCTCTAAGGCATCTACAGCATACGGTAAAACTGGCAATGTAAACTCGCCTTTTTGGGCAGAGGCGACCGCTTTGCTGGTAGAGCAAGCCGTCAGAGGAGCAACAAGTGTAGCTACGGTCAGCAAGCCGCCTGCTTTGATAAAAGTTCTTTTATCCATAATTTTTTTAATTTTGATTGCGAATATAGCTACAAATTTAGTTTATTTGTTAGAAAATTTGAGATAAAAGTTTCTTTACCCTATTGACAGGATTTTTAGTGCAGCACTCATCTTTACAAATTCTGAACATTTTTTTTATCTTTACAAAAACTATCCGTTGAATATGAAAAACTTAGGCTTCTTCCTATTATTTTGCTTGTGCTATACAACAGTCAATGCCCAAAATAAAATGCTATTAGATAGCCTACAAAAAGTATATCAGACCGCCAAGCACGACACTACACGCATACTTGCCCTCACGAGTATAGCCTACGAATATAGAAATAACAAACCTGATACCTGTATTGCTATCGCAGAGCAGGCTCTTGCCCAAAGTGAAAAAACAGGTTTTGAGAAGGGAAAAGCGTGGGCGCGGCTCAGAATAGCAAGGGCAAAAATTACAAAAGGGGATTTTGAAATAGCCACCACCTTATTAGAAAAAGCCCAGCAAGGTTTTGAAAAAATAGAAGATGTAAAAGGATTGGCTTGGAATTATCAAGCAGCAGGATTTATGTATGAGATGCAAAGTAAATTTGCATTGGCAGTAACACAATATGAAAAAGCTATCAAATACTATGAAATTATTGGAGATGAACAGGGTATTGCAGGTATTTTAATGAATACAGGCACTATTTATAGAAAGCAAGGCAACTATCCCCAAGCCCTAAATTGTTATACGCAAAGTTTGGAACTGGCAGAAAAAATGAGGGATAAACAATTGACTTACAGAATTTTAGGCAATACAGGGATTCTTTACAGTGACCAAAATAACTTCCCCAAAGCCTTAGATTATTACCAGCGCAGTATGGCATTAAGCAAAGAAATGGCTGATGAATACAGCACCGCCGTTGCCCTAAATGTGATTGGTGTGCTTTATGCCAAACAAGGTAAACTCTTGGAAGCATTGGAATACTATCAAAAAAGTTTAGCAATCCGAGAAAGATTCGCAGATAAAAACGAAATAGCCATTAGCCTTAATAACATAGCAGATGTTTATATGAGGCAAGACAATAGCTCCAAAGCCTTAGCCTATTATCAGCGTAGTTTGGCTATTCATACAGCTATGGGAGATAAAAGAAGTATGACGTACCCGCTTATTGGCATGGCACAGATTTATAGAAACAGGAAAGACTATGATAAAAGCATTGACTATGCCAAGAAAAGTTTGGAAATAGCCCAAGAAATCAACGTTACGCTGGAAATAAAAAATGCAAGTGAAACCCTTTATAAAACCTATAAACTCAAAGGAGATGATACAAAAGCCCTCGAATACCATGAGCTTTATAAGCAAATGAATGATAGCATTTTCAATGTTGAAAATACAGAGAAAATAACCAATTTGGAAAACAAAGCAGAAACCGCAGAAAAGGAAAAAGAAATTGCGTTGTTGAATAAAAATCAGGAAATATTGAAAAAAGATAGCAAATTCCAACTCACCATTATCTATGTGATTGCTGCTTTTTCTATTGCTGGTATGGCGGTTTCTTATTTTCTATTTCTAAGCCGCAAGAGAAATATCAGGGCAAAAAATGTAGCCAGAGAACTATCCCAAAAAATAGAGTTACAGAGGCAATCACTAAGCGAACAAGCAGAAGAACTTAATACAACCTTGCATACCGTTGAAAAACAAAGAGATAACATTATTTCATCGATAAACTATGCCCTGCGAATCCAAAATGCCATCATTCCCAAAGAGCAAGAAATTCAAAAGCATTTTCCTGAAAGTTTTGTGCTTTTTCGCCCCAAAGACATCGTATCTGGCGATTTTTATTGGTTTGCTGATAAAATGACAGCACAAGGCAACAAGAAAATTATGGTCGTTGCTGACTGCACAGGGCATGGCGTGTCGGGTGCGTTTATGACCATGATAGGCAATAATATGCTCAATCATATCGTCCACGACCAAGAAGTTACAGAACCAAACGAAATTCTTAACCTTATGACTCCTTTATTGAAAAAAACGCTACTCCATTCAGATGGAACAGTCAAAGATGGAATGGATATTTCGGTGGTTGCTATTCAGTATCTGCCAGAGGAGGAAAACATCACAAAGATAGAAACTACGTATGCAGGCGCAATGAATCCTTTATATTACATTGAAAATCAAGAATTTAAAGAAATAAAAGCAGACAAAGTACCAATTGGGGGTGGGGATAGACAGAGAGAAGGATTCACTTACCAAAAACACGAGATAAATAATGACAAATTACTAATGACTGATGACAACGCAAATAAAGTAATTAGTAATTCCAAATTAGTAATTTACCTGTGTACTGACGGCTTCCAAGACCAGTTTGGAGGTAAAGAAAATCGTAAATTTATGGTGAGCAAATTCAAAAAACTATTGTTAGAAATTTCTGAAAAGCCAATGGCAGCACAAAAGCAAATTTTAGAAACAACGATTACCGATTGGATACTTGCAGGAAATGAAACGCAGACAGATGATATTTGTGTGGTGGGGATTAGGATTTGAGTAATTTGTTTTTTTGGTGGTGCATATATCACTACCCAAACAATACAAACCGTCTAACTTTTTATATCAAAATCAATCCAAGAATTGCGCTTATCTGTGTTTTATCACTAACTTTGCAAAATTTTTATTTTTAGTAATTGATTGATAAACACTTAATAGATTTTCTCAATGACAGATTTATTTGAAAAACTGCAACTGAACAGTAATTTGATGGGGCAGCACGCTGACAGGGCGTATGGTTATTATATGTTCCCACGTTTGGAAGGTGAGATAGGGGCGCACATGAAGTTCAGGAGCAAAGACGTGTTGGTATGGAGTCTAAACAATTATTTGGGCTTGGCAAATCACCCCGAAGTGAGGAAAACAGATGCAGAAGCGGCTGCCAAGTACGGGCTTGCTTACCCGATGGGCGCACGTATGATGTCAGGGAACTCTTTTATTTTAGAAGATTTTGAACGCCAACTGTCTGATTTTGTGCAGAAAGAAGATACCGTAGTGGTAAACTATGGCTATCAGGGTATTATGTCAGCGATTGACTGTATTTTAGATAGAAAAGACGTAGTAGTATATGATTCAGAATGTCATGCTTGTATCATTGACGGTTTGCGTATGCACATTGGCAAGCGTTTCCGTTTCGAGCACAATGACATCGAGTCCTGCGAAGACCGCCTACAAAAAGCACAACGCATTGTGGCTGAAACAGGTGGCGCAATTTTAGTCATTACCGAGGGCGTATTTGGTATGCTGGGCGACCAAGGAAAGTTGAAAGAAATCGTTGAATTAAAGAAAAAATACCAGTTCCGTTTGCTCGTAGATGACGCACATGGCTTTGGAACAATGGGCAAGACTGGCGCAGGCGTAGGTGAGGAGCAAGACGTTCAGAGTGAGATAGATATATACTTTTCTACCTTTGCCAAATCAATGGCGAGCATTGGCGGCTTCCTTTCAGGACCCAAAAAAGTGATTGATTTTTTACGCTACAATATGCGTTCCCAGATTTTTGCCAAAACGCTACCCATGTCATTGGTGATTGGCAACATGAAACGCTTGGAATTGGTGCGTAAAAACCCCGAATACAAAGATAAATTGTGGAAAATAGTCCACGCACTCCAAAACGGCTTGCGCGAAAGAGGCTTTAATATTGGCACAACCAATACGCCCGTAACCCCTGTTTTCATGCAAGGCGGCGTACCAGAAGCAGGAAATTTGATTGTGGATTTGCGTGAAAATTTTGGCATTTTTTGCTCTATGGTGGTCTATCCTGTCGTTCCCAAAGACGTGATTCTCTTGCGTTTAATCCCAACGGCGGCGCACTCTTTGGCAGACGTAACGCGCACGATTGCGGCTTTTGAAGCTATCAAAGACAAGCTCATGGCAGGCGAATACGCCTCTCGCGAGCTGGCAGATATGGCAGGGTAAAAATTTAATCTCAAAATCAATGTTTAACGTACAAAACCTCGTCAGACCGCACATCTTGACACTCAAACCCTATTCGTCAGCAAGAGATGAATATACGGGCGCGGAAGGAACTTTTCTTGATGCCAATGAAAACGCTTTTGGCTCTGTACTAAACGAAAATTATCATCGCTATCCAGACCCTTACCAGCGCAAAGTCAAAGAAAAATTGGCAAAAGTAAAGCACTGCCAGCCTGAACAAATCTTTTTGGGGAATGGCAGTGATGAACCCATTGACTTGCTTTTTAGGGCTTTTTGTGAACCACACAAAGACAGCGTAATCCTCATGCCGCCCACATACGGAATGTACGAGGTCAGTGCAGATTTGAACTTGGTAGAGGCAAAGAAAATAAGGCTAACACCTGATTTTCAAATAGATATAGATGCTGTACTCAAAGCGATTGATAGCCATACCAAACTAATTTTTGTCTGCTCACCCAACAATCCAAGTGCCAATAGCCTTAAAAAAGTGCCTATTCGCCTGCTCCTGAGCAATTTTGGTGGGCTGGTCGTGATTGATGAGGCATACATAGACTTTGCGGGAGATACTTCTTGGATAGAAGAATTGGATAATTTTCCGAACTTGGTGATTTTGCAGACTTTCTCGAAGGCGTGGGGATTGGCGGCGTTGCGGCTCGGAATGGCATTTGCCTCCCCCGAAATTATAAAAGTGCTGAACAAAATCAAACCCCCTTACAATATCAATGAAGTAACACAACAGCTTGCTTTACAAGCACTTGACAATGTAGAAAAGAAAAACGAAATGGTCAAAGCCATTTTGAGTGAACGAGAAAATCTGGTCAGTGCATTAGGCAAAACTCCTTGTGTTATCAAAGTGTATCCTTCCAATGCCAATTTTGTATTGGTCAAGACGACAGATGCCAAAAAGATTTATGATTTTTTGGTTAGTCACCAAGTCATCGTGCGCGACCGTTCCAAAGTTGCCTTATGTGATGATTGTCTGCGAATTACAGTAGGCACAGCAGAGGAAAATAATACTTTGTTGCGTGTGCTGGGAAGTATATAAATTGGCTAAAAAAGCAAACAGCCTCCGTAGATGCTACGAAGGCTGCCTCATTTCTACATTTATGAGCCGCTGTACTCTCCTAAATGCTTCTACCTAAAAACTTTATATTATTATGCTGATACAAAAGTAGGGGTTTTAGGCTTACTATGCAAATCTAAATAACGCAAAAGAATACATAACTAAGAAATTTTGCACAATAAGATTCCTAAAACTTGGAAAACACGCTGAATCCGCTATTCTGGATATTTTATTTCTGGGTTTTTTATATTAAATCATTGTTAATCAATCGTTTACAATTAAAATTAGCTCTAAAACTTTATATTATTTTTTTCGTTTATATCCTATTTATTTATACAATTTAATGTTAAATATCAATGAATTAATATTTTTTTAAATAAAAGTGAATTTTATTACATTAATTACTAATTGTTCATTGATATTTCGCTTGCTTAGTTAGTCAGCCCTGCTATTTTTTGTGCCTTTTTTTGACAAAAATCTCAAGTTTGTCAAGGAAAGCAAATAGTCAAAACTACACCAATTAAGGGCTAATCCTGTAATTTTTTATCCGAGTTCACTCAATCGGAATACGTCCTTTGCGCGCACGCCAGTTTCCGTCCTTTGCAAGTTGCAGCACTCATTAAGCGGGTCATGCTCAAAAAACAGCACCCAGTCTTGCTCAACCGCCTGCTTTAAAATGGTATCTTTTTCCTGTAAAGTGAGCAAGGGGCGCGTGTCATACGCCATCACGTAGGGTAGCGGAATATGTCCCACCGAAGGAAATAAATCAGCGCAAAACAATATTTTCCTGCCTTTGTAGCTTATCAGTGGCAACATCATTTTTTCGGTATGCCCATCTACACACAAAATTTCTATGTTTTCCGTTAGTTTCATCTCTGTCAGGAATTGCAGTTGCCTGCTTTCCTGCATGGGCAAAATATTTTCCTTCAAAAAACTTGCTTTTTCGCGCGCATTTGGTGTTACAGCCCAGTTCCAATGCGCCTCGTTTGACCAATAAGTGGCATTTCGAAAAGTAGGCACTAACTTGTCGCCGTCCTGCCTGATACCGCCGCCGCAGTGGTCAAAGTGCAAGTGGGTGAGGAACATATCTGTAATTTGGTGGTTGCTGATGCCTGCTTTTTGCATGGATTTTTCCAAAGAATCTTCTCCATGTAAATAGTAAAAACCAAAAAACTTCTCACTTTGCTTTCTACCCATACCATTGTCAATCAAGAAGATACGATTCCCGTCCTGAATGAGTAGGCAGCGCATAGCCCAGCTACACATATTATTGGTATCGGGCGGATTGAGCTTTTTCCACATTGACTGAGGCACTACGCCAAACATAGCCCCGCCGTCCAATTTGAAAAAACCTGAATTGATGACTTGTAATTGCATTTTTCTATGTAGTTTTTTTGTTTTTAATGTAAAAATAAGTAAATGTATAAAATAAATGTTTACTTTGTACAATTAGAAAAAATATCAGGTAGTAGGCAAACGCATAAAATATAAAAAGGCTGATTACCACTCATTTAATTAACAAAAAATTGAAAACTAAAAATCAAATTATTGTAAAATATTATATGTTTGTTGTGTTTTTGAATCATTTAACAAAGAAATAAAATTGAATGGAAACAAAAATAGAAGTAGCTTTGAGGTTACATAATAACATCTTAAAAAATCAAACCTCAAAATCTTTTTATTTACCTTATTTAGATGGCATTATAGAAAACCCACTGAATGGCGAGAAAAGTACAGTTCAACGATTTTTAATTGATACAGGTGCATCTATCAGTGTTTTAGGGAGAGTTTTTCACAGGCTTTTTGACGAGAAAACACCAATAAATGAATATGCTATCGTTAAATATGGCGATGGAAAAACAAGAGAATTCCCTGTGTATAAAGTAAATTTAAAAGTTCAAGGTGTTTTATTTAAGGATTTGATAGTTGCCTTTGATAAACAAATGGAGACTCATCTTTTAGGAAACTTAGGATTTATCAATGAATTGGAACATCTGGGAATAAGCAAAAAACGTAAAAAAATAAGTTTAATCTTTTAAAATCTTACATTTATGTTACGTCATAAAGATTTAGTTAACTATGTGCTTGGTATTTTATATGAAATTAAAAAACAAGGTCGCACTGGCTACTATAGCCTAAAAACTATTTTGGAAAAACTCAATTACAGCGTTTCCATAAGTGATATGTATGGGATTGGTAAGTATTTGGAGGCAGAAGGTTTTGTAAAAGCAGAACGACAAATTGGAGATATATTTATAAAAATTACAACAGATGGTATTTTGTATGTGGAAAATAAAAGTATTATAGAAAATTTAGAAAGGTTCCTAAATAGCTCGACAGATTATACCAGCATATTAGAAATGTCTTTGGCAAATATCAGGACATCAAGAAAACCAGTCTTAGAAAAAATAAAAAATGCAAGAGAAAAAATATCAGAAACTGTCAAGGTAAGTGAGGTAGATATTTTAAAAGATTTAGACATCCTCAATATGGAGTTAGATAAAGATATTCCAGATAGAGAAATTGTTTTTATCAAAATGAATGAACTAAAAAAATATGAGGGAGTTGCTTTTGAGATTCGTGAGTTGTTTGATATGATAGATACTTATTAACGATTGGCAATTTCAAATTTTATTGATTATTCGCGTGTTATACAAAAAAATCTTAGTTAAAGTTGGCTCCAATGTACTCACCCAAGCGGACGGATTGCCTGATGTCAGCCGTATGTTAGCCTTAGTCAGCCAAATAAGCGCACTCAAAGCACAAGGAGTAGAAGTTATTTTGGTTTCTTCGGGCGCGGTAGCTTTTGGCAGGAGCATGGTCAGTGCCTCCGAAAAAAATGATACCATCGCCCAACGCCAGCTATTTGCCTCTGTCGGGCAGATAAAGCTCATGAATACTTACAGCGAACTCTTTGAAAAACAAGGGCTTTGCTGCGCCCAAGTGTTAGTTACCAAAGAGGACTTTCGCGACCGCAGGCACTACCTCAACATGAAAAACTGCCTTTATACCTTGCTACAAAACCAAATTGTGCCTATCATCAACGAAAATGATGTCATTTCCATCACCGAACTTATGTTTACGGATAACGACGAACTTTCGGGACTGCTGACCAGCATGATGAACTTGGAGGGAATGTTTATCTTGACCAATGTAAACGGTATTTATGACGGCGACCCCAAAAGCCCAAACGCCAAATTAATTCCTGTAGTTACTGACCAAACTACTGATTTTCAGCACTTTGTTTCTACGGAAAAATCTAATTTTGGCAGAGGTGGCATGGTAACAAAAAGCAATATCGCCAAGCGCATAGCCAAGCTGGGGATTCCTGTCCATATAGCCAATGGAAAAACGGATAACATCTTGACAGACTTGATGAAAGGCGAAAAGTTAGGGACACTTTTTAAACCACAAAAAAACTCCTCGAACCTCAAAAAATGGTTGGCACATTCCGAAGGATTCGTCAAAGGAACAGTGCGGATAAATGAGGGCGCGCGACAAGCTCTGCTTGAAAACAAGGCAAGTAGCCTCTTGCTCGTGGGGATTCTGGAAATAGTAGGCGACTTTGACAAGGGTGATGTGGTCAAGATTATAAACGAAAACGACGCACTAATCGGCTTAGGAATTTCACAATACGAAAGCGAAAGAGCCTCAGAAAGAATAGGTTGGAAAAACCAACGCCCTCTGGTACACTATGATTATTTGTTTTTGTATTAAGTCATTAAAGTAACGACACAAAATTAGTTTATTGTATAATTGTTACATAAAATATTGATAATCAATTATATATATTAATTCATAACTCATAACTACTTAATACTTCCATTTACCTTCTTTGGAACTCAGGACTCATTGCCATCAAAGCAATCATATTCAGTATTTTATGATTTCGTTCATCATTGTTATAAAAAAACGGCTCATCGTCTATGTCGCCACCACCTGCAATAAAATTTGACGCTTTTTGTTTTAATTTTTCGCTGTAGCCCGCAGGTAAAAAGCGATTTAACCAATACTCAGTAATTTCTCTGGCAGTTTTTAGCGTTGTAGGCATTTTATTGACCAGTTCGGGCTTCGTGATTTTGTGCCAATCTTCTCCCAGCAGACTCATTAGCACATTCCAACGCGAAAGTAACAAATTAGGGGTGTGCCAATACGTAGCCACATCAGGGTGTCCTGTTGGCGTTGCCCACATAAAAGGCGTTTGCCCCGTTTGAGCAAAAAGATACACCAGCGTCTGGTTGGGCTGTAAGTCCATTTGTAATGCCCTAAAAGTAGAGATTAATAGCTCGAAAGGGCGTTTACTTTTCTGACCTGCGTTTTGTTTGAACTCCTCAGAAGTCAAAATTGCTTTCAAAACTTGCTTGATTTGGTCTGGGCTTTTGAGGTTTGCGAGCCAAATTGTAGTTACTTTTTTGACCAAACTTTCAGGTGGACTATCACTGACAAATCTTCGGCAAAGTTTGGTGCAAACAAAACGTGCGGTCGCGGGGTGAGCCGCCAACAAATCCAAGACTTTCTGCCCGTCCGCCATGGGAGGCTGATTTGGTGCAAATTCCACGCCCAGCACCCGTTTTTGGTAGTTGTCGTGCCAGCCTTCATAGTACAAAAACTCGCCTGTATTGGGGAAATTGCCCCCTTTTTCGTTGTTTGTGCCATCTGCGACCGTCCAGCCTGTAAATGCACGCGCCGCCTCATATACGTCTTCGTCTATGTAGCCAATCGGTTTTTCTTGCAAGGCATTAGGAACTTCTTTCCATCGATTGTAGAGGTGATTGAGGTAATTTTCTGAACCTAATGTATGCAATTCAAATAGTTCGCGCGCATAGTTTTCATTGGCGGGGCTTGCTTTGGAATTATAATTATCCAAATAATAAAGCATGGCAGGGCTTTGGGCAGTAGCACCTAACAGTTCCCTAAAATTCCCCAAACAGTGCTTGCGAATGAGTGCATCAAACAAAGGAAGGCTGATGCCTATGCGTTCGTCTGCCTGCACATTGACGTTAAAATGGTTATGCCAAAACTCCACGAGCATTTCTCTGACCTGCCACTGGCTGTAAATGGCTCGTAACCAAGTATCTGCATAGACCTCGAAGGCAGGAAGATTTTTCTCTTTGACTTCTGGTTTATTCAGTTTCGAGAAAAGCTCTTGGGCTGTTTTTTTTAAATACGAAAATGAATATTGCTCTTGTTTTTTACCTTGTTCTATTACGTATTTGGTTGTTTGGAATTTTTGCAAATAAACAGTATCATCAGCTTCATTTGGAGAGAGTTGCTGGTCTAAATAGTTAGAAAAGCCTATTTTCTTGATTTTTTCAGCAAGTTCGGGTGTTAGCCCGTAAGTAATCTTTTGGGAATAAAGCAAGTCTGTATTTGTCATCAAAGTAGGAAATTAAGTTGTCTGACAATCTGAAAAATTACATGATTCAGTGTTGAAGTTTTTATTTGAAGTGAAAAGGTAAGGAATTAGTTTTAGACTTGTTCAGATACTGAAAAAAATAATCTAAGCGTATTGAATCAATTTGCGGTGTGTTACTAAAAAATTATAATTTTATTTTTAAAGATGTACTGGTACTAAACAGCACAGCCAACAAGGAAAAATCATTGCCTCTACTGCCAAATTATTCCTCACTTCATTTGTTCTTGGACAATGACACGACAGGAAAAGAAACCTCTCATTTTTACCAATCCAGCTTCAAAGGCACAACCCACGACCGTTCTATGCTCTACCACAAATACAAAGATTTTAATGAGATGATTATGAGGTAGTTAGGAAATGTAAAATCAAATTTTTTCTCAAAAATTTGATTTTAACTCATTGATAGACAGATATTTAAAAGAAAATAGCTAACAGTATTTTTGCTGTTAGCTATTTTTTATTTTGTAACTGCTTGATAATCAATAAGTTACGTTTTAAAAATGCACTCAGAAGGATTTATCTAAGTAGTTATTTTTCAGTCCTTTACACCCTATAAGGTGCAATGCAGTAACCTAATGAGTAACTATGAGGCTAAAAAAACCTCATTACTCGGACTAATTAAGTTACCCTTCAGCTTTCCCATGTTTCTAAGTTCTTTTAAAACAATACCTTTCAAGAACTCTTTATCCTCGCGCAATTCAGCAATTACCTTTTCCTTTTCTTGGATTATTTTTTCGTACAAGGATTGATTTAGTGCTAAGTTTTCTTTTTGGGATTCATTGACTTGTTTGTTTTCGTCATGGTTTTGCACAAACATATTTCCGTTACCATTTAATAGCCACTCAAGGTTTATGTCTGGATATACCTTTTTAATCCTGAAAATGGTTTCTAAACTTGGTAATGTTTCACCTTTCAGTACTTTGTATATCATATTTGCACGTTCTGCCCCTAATGACAAGGCGAACTTGTTTGCGTTTCCTGCGACGCTTTTAACAAGGCTTTCCATTCGTTGCTCAAATGTTTCCATATATATTCATTGTTTTATTAAAAATATTCACGTATTTATTTGTTTTATTCATATACTTGTTATATGTTTGTATTGTATTACGTCATTAATAACGTACAAATATACAATAACGTTTAATAATTAATAAAAATATGGAAAAAATTTTAGATGAAATTGCGAAGGCAAGAAAAAAACTGCCTCATAGGTTTGGTTATGCTCGCAAAGTGGTTGATAATCTTGCTATTGAGGGGGTTAAGGTTTCCCTTCAAATGGTGTATCGTGTGGCTGGCGGTCTTAAAAAAGTCAGTGATTTTTCTGAAAATGACATTGCTATTGCTCGTTGTTTGATTTCGCTTGGGGACAAGCTGGAGAGTGAAAAACAGTCTTTGCTTGGCGAGAAAAGGTACGGACGTGCCACTTCGTTGAAAAGAAAACCTGTGTAGTGTATGAATCAGGAGAACTTGAAAAAAGGGTATATTCTTCTTTATCGTTCTGTGATGGACAATGATTTTTATAAGGAACGTAGGGAATTTTCCAAGTTTGAGGCTTGGCTTGATATACTTTTCGGTGTGAATCATACTGATTCAAGGTGCTTGATAGGAAGTACATTTTTTGAGTGTAAACGTGGACAAGCCTTGTATTCTTTGGATACTTGGCGTGAACGCTGGGGCTGGCAAAGTAAAAGAAAGGTTCGTGATTTTTTTCTTTTGCTTGAATCTAAGTCAATGATAGGTTATGAGAATATGAGTAAGACGATTAGAATTACGGTTTTGAATTACGATTTTTATCAAAGTTATGGGGGTGTAAATTCTGATAATTCCGAACGCGTTTCCGTTCACGTTCCGTCTGATACTCGTACTACTTTCCGTTCGGAAGTCGTCGCGAAAGTGGAACACTTAAACACTACTAAACCAACTACTTACAAGGGTTCGCAAAACGCAAGCAAAACGCAAGCGGTACGCAAGCAAAACGCAAGCGGTACGCACACAAAACGCAAGCAAAACCAAGTAAGTAATTCAAGTAATTTAAGTAATTCAAGTAATGAAAATGTGTGCGAATTAGACACACAAAAAGTTAAGATTTTGGAAACTGAAATACAACAATTACGCAATGATTGGAAGGTGCTACGCGAGGAATCGGTGGGGCTGGAGCAAAAGATACAATTTGTGTTGGTGCGTGTGAATAATTTGAATAAAGGTCCTGAGGCGAATGGGATGGATAGAAACGAATTTTTTGGACATCATCAGGCAGCCTCAAAAAGTTATAACGACTTGGTATCTGTTTATAACGAGAAGATTGCACTATTGCAAAGTATGGAAGATTTGGCAATGTTTAAAAAGACAGAGATTGGGTGCATACAGTCAAAAGGTCAATATTCTTTATTCTCTGAAAGTCCTATTGCTGACAAGGCTTACTTTATAAGCAAGCTTGCGGAGATGCTTAGAAGTAGTGGTGTATTACTGGGTGATAAAGAATTAGCGCAATACTATGAGCGTGCAAAGGCTTACTCGGCGAGCAAAAATATGAAGTCTGCCGATTGGGTTTCAGAGGTATCGGGCTGGGTAGCTAAGGACAGAGGAAAATTGAAAAAGGTGGTTTGATTGTTACATTTTTTAAATACAAATTTTATGAAAATTGAGATGGAGAGTACAACAAAGATTGTGGAGTTTAACGGTGTACCTGCGCGTGTTTGGATTGGGTTTTTGCCTAATGGCGCAGAGGTTTATTTTTTTGTTACGCGTGTGGCGCTTGATAATGAGAACAGTAACGCTGAGGACAAACGTTTGTTTGCGGAAAACTTACAGTTGCACCGCCCACCTACTGCTGATTTGGCTTTTATTCCTTTACGCATGATTTTATGATAGTTAGAAAAATACACCTTGACTTATGGGACTTTGATGACCTGATAGGGACGATAGAAAGTATTATTCCTTTGATGGAGGGCGATAGAGATGCTTACGTGGTTGGTTTTGGAGAAAACATGAAAGGGTTTAACCAAAATGCTTATCAAATAGCGAATGAGGTATATATTTTGGGCAAATGCCTTGAACGCCTCAGACTTAGAGAGGTCAAGATGAAAGGCTCAAATATACCAATGGCGAGTATGCTGTTTGTGCAAGTGGAGATAGATGTATTGGTTCGGTGTGTGAGTAAGTATAATGGTACTGGGATAGCGAAGCTGGATTCGTTTAAGATGTTTGGAGAATTGGAGGGTACGTATGGTAATTTGTAATCATTTAATTAATTGATTTTTAACTTTTTAAATAACGATGTTATGGCAACATTTTTTAATGAAACTAATTTTTTGAGGCTTATCAAGATTGGTAAGGAGATGCGAGGGCTACAACGCAAATACTTTAAAGGTGATAAAAGCGTTTTGGAGGCTTGTAAGGCAAAGGAAAAGGAATATGACTTGTTTGTTAAGTCTATTGAGGATAATGAAGCTGAGGTGAAGGGCGGGGGTAATTCTAAGCAATTAACTTTATGACACAGACTGCACATGATACAAGGGTTTTTGATGAGTTTCGTAAGTGGTCTGAACCAATAGGACTACAACTAAGAAAACTAAGTGGTTTTTATTATTGCGAAGAATGTGTTTCAGTTTCAGAATTCCTTATTGATAAAAAAGATACCCTTACTGATTTAGAAATTTATAGTATGTGGTATTCTAACGCTGTTAGAGGTTTTTTACTACAATCTGAACTTGTTGTAGGGTATATTGCAGATTCTTTACACGCTCTTTACATATATTCTTATTTCCCTAATGAAGTTTTGATAGGTGATAATAAATTTTTGGGTTATGAATAATGATATTGATTTTTGGCATTACTTGGAAAGGCTTGATATTGGTCGTTGGTATGACCTTAGAAGTGTTTACGGTCGTTTATTGGCTGTGTGTGCTGGTTTTGATATGACTTTTGGTGAGTGGGTTGCGCTGCTTGTGGTGATTAATAGGGGTTAT
>JAAFJS010000140.1 GCA_013298985.1 Cytophagales bacterium | reverse complement strand
CCACCATTTTTGTTGCCGTTCATGCTACGCAACGAATCCAAGAATACGGAACGGCGGGCTACCCTGACTATGCCAATAGGGGCGTGAAAGCGCGCATTTATACCAACTTCATTACCCAAGAGTTGCTTCCCTTTATTTCCAAAGGCTACCGAATCATCAAAACGCCCGAAACTATGGCGATGTTGGGCTTTTCTTTGGGAGGTTTGTCCGCCTTTGACATTACCTGGACGAATCCACATATTTTTGGCAGAGTGGGCGTTTGCTCTGGCTCGTTTTGGTGGCGCAAACACGCTGAAAACAATAATACGGCACAAATAGAACGCATTATGCACGAAATAGTCCGTAGTGGTTTTAAGAAGGAAGGCGTAAAGTTTTGGTTTCAGGCAGGGACAAACGACGAAACTTCTGACAGAAACAACAATGGCATCATTGATTCTATTGAGGATACACTGGACTTGATAGCCGAACTGGTGATGAAAGGCTATGATAATCAAAAAGATATACGCTACTTAGAGGTACGCGGCGGCGAACACAACCAGCACACATGGGCATTGGTGATTCCTGATTTCTTGAAATGGACTTTTGGAAAATAAGAATATTTTTTTTAACGCATCTTTGGCAACAGCTAAGGCTTTGCCAACAGATGCGCTACTATAACCTTTACCAACAGACGTGCTAATTTTTTTTCCAACCCATTCTGGTTGCCAAAATATGTTCACAAGGTCCCTTGCGTAGTTTGTTCATATTGTAGAAGTTACACTCGCAAGTTGCCTCTATCATTCTTTCGTCAGCATCGATAGTAACGGTGCTGTGATAGGTATGATTTCCTTCTTTGAATGTGCCTTTGAGGGCTAAAAACTTCCTACCTTGCTCCGTTTTTTGTTCAGCTTTGATGTTTGCTTTCCCTTGCCCAATCAGTTCATTCGCCTTTTCTTCTTGTGGGCTACTAAACCGCAGCTTGCCCATGGGCAGCGGCTCGCGAGAGAGTTCGCGCACGCGATACACGCCCAAATTGAGGTCGTAAATCGCCCTTCCTGCTTGCGTATAAGCAGCTAAGGCAGAAAAAACGGTTTTTGTATCCATATTTAGCCTGCGCGCCAGATTTTCAGGGGTTTCGTACCAGTTTTCTCGTAAAGCATTAAAAACGTGGTGCTTGGTGAGGCTATCTATTTCTGCCCGCGGTGCCATCAAATCAAAATTTCCCGCCCGCGACCAGTCGTTTGCTGTCCAGCCCGACAGCCCCAAAGTATAAGACATATCGCCCAAATCGGCAATGAAAAACGAAGGCAAGCCCGACCCAAGCAATACAACTTTGAAGTTTTTGGCAATGGGAATCAATCTTTCCAAAATCAAGAGCCTTCTCCTGCCCCACAAACGGACTTCTTGGGCTTTTTCGCCTTTAAAAATAGACCTGCGAAACACCAATTCCTTGTTCCAAGGCTCAAAAATCGCCCTAATTGGTTTGTCAGGCTCTAAGATAAATCTCAAAGAACGAGGGCTTACTTTTTCCTTGAATCGCCTCAATAACTGGCAGATACTAAAAATATCCAGAGGGTGGAGATAAAAAGTGGTCGCGGGCAGGGTCATTGCAGAACTCACTTGCAAGAAACCACGCACCCAGCTATCAGGAAGGTCTATTTTGATTTCTTTGTAGAGGTCATCATTGCCCGTTTGTACCTCAAAACCGCTTGGGTCTATTTTGAAATCTGTTTCTTTATAATCCCTAATTTTTTGAAATTCATTATACAAAGTAGATGAATAATCTATATTGGTCGTACCACACTCAAAGGTATTTATCTCCTTGAAAACGTTGTAGCTACTACTGAGCTTTCCGTAAGTAGATTCGTCTTGGCTAAAACATTCAAAGAAAACCTCGTCAGGGTGGACGGTAATAACAGGGTCAAGGACAAACCACGCTTCCTTGTCTTTTTCGTACAAAAAATCAAAATACTTACGTTTTGCCTTATTAAAAGGAGCTAAATGTTTTTCTTTTTCCTTATAAACCTCACTCAACTCATTTCTGACGACCGAGATTCGCTGTTTTACACTTTCTATCTGAAAGGACGACATATATTCTGCCAGCCAAATCTGCTCTTGCTCTGCCGCCCACGCCTTGTACGCCGTTTTGTCTTTGGGCTTAAAGCGCAAATCCGATACGACTACGTCATGCAAGGCAGACATTGCCTCGCGAAAAGCGATTTTCTTGTGTAGCTTGCCCACAAAAAAAGTAGGTTGCCTCAGCGTATCTGGCGCAAAGGACATCGCCACTGCACTTGCATTGCTATTGATATTGGAAGTTCCGCCGTATTTGTAGTTGAATTGCATGAGTCAGAGATAATTTATAAGTTATTAATTATGAATATTTTAGGTCGTGATTAATAGGTTTAGATTAATTATTATTATTTTATCTATTTTGAGAAAGTTAAATATTATGATTATTCATTTCACCTAATATTGCTTTGAGCATTTGTAATCGCTTCTCATATTCATTTTTTTCATCAATCATTGCTATTGCCAAATTACTTACTTTTTCTTGCGTCTGCTCAGTTAATATACGCACTATCTGACCTTTCAATATTTCAGATTGTACTAATATTGGTTTTAAAAGCCTTCCTAAAAGTCTTGCAGCGCATATTTGCTCATCAAAATATTCATCAATGAGGTCAAAATGCTCATCATAAACAAGATTATCCATGATAGTAAAATAGTTATCTAAGATAAATGCCAAGTCAGTTGCATCTTTTTTCCTTTGTTCAGGTCTATCATTCCATGCAATTAGTTTTAGTATGACGATGCTTTCCAATGAAGTAACTGGAAGTTTTAAATCATGCTCTGCTGTAATTTGGAAACTGTGTTGATATGCTTCCGATAAGCCAAGTGTTGAGATAGGCGTAAATCCATCTCTATTAGACCATTGACTATAATTTTCATCATGTTCAATTTCACCAAAAGGAATAATATCAACGGGGATTCTTTGCTCAAATAATACACGAAATCTATTTCCTGTTTTGCTAAAATTTTCTTGTGTTACCAAATAATTGATAAGTTCTTCATATTCTTCACATTTAGACAGAATAATCGCCAAATCTATATCTCCTGTTGTCCTGATTTGCCTAATATTATGTAGGTGTGTTGTCCAAATATCTCTTGCAAATGCTCCTAATAAAAAAAAGTCAATAGAATACTTCTTAAATGCTCTTTGCAAAGCCTCAAACATTTCTTGTAGTCCTTTTGGACTAATATTTTTCAAAAAAATCTGATAAATATCTTTCATAAATAACTTGGGCAGTTTCAATATTTCTGCTTTCCTCCGACAAAATCAAATCAAGATATGATAATAAAGGTGGCACAGATGTTACTTGTTCAAATATTTCTTGCAATTCACTTGTCCAAAAGCCATTCCTTATTTCTAAGTTCCCTTTCTCATCAGGCACTATTTTTAATGTTTTTATCAATTCTTTTCTTTCTATTGTGGAATAAATACTCCATTTTTCAGGTTTGAGGTAATTAGTTTGTAAAGCTGCCGCAGGCTCTCCCGCCCAAAAAAAGCCTTTATTATGAAAATCGATTACTTGCCATTGTTTTAACATAGTATCGTCTAAAAACCTATATTTTTTACTATTCAGCTTTGGTTTTAGGTATTCATTGTAGCCAATTATAAACTTTTCTAATAGCTTTTTCCGATTTACCAAAACCTTTCCTTCTTTTTCTGACTCAATTAAAAACTTATTTTCTTTCAAACTTTTGAAAATTTCACTTAAAGAGCCAGTTGCAATGCCTGTTATTGTTGAAAGTTCTCTATAATTATAATTGAGTAACTCCTCTTTTATAAAAAATGCAAATAATAGTTTAATACCTGTTGCTTGGAACGCTTTGGGTTTTGTATAACCTTTTTCCTTTCTCTTTTTTTTGCCTGAAATCAAAATAAATACAGTGTCATTTTTGAGGTAGGCATTCCCAACACAATCCAAAAAGAAAATGTTTTGTTTGATGAGTTCCTGCGCGATTGGCTCAGAAATATACTCAGAAACAATAAGCACAGGGAAATTTGTTTTAGATTTATACTGGTATAATTCTAATTGATGGATTACATAATCCAAAATACTTTTAGTAAGATTTGGTTTTATTTCTGTGGCTAATAATTTTTTCTTTCCTGTATTATTGGCAAATTTTAAGAAACAATCCACCATAAGACTGTTTTCTTTAGAGGCTTCTGAAACCAGTTCAAAGCCCGTATTTTGATGAAATAAGAGTAATGCGGTGTTTAAAATTTGTTTTTCTTTTTCTATCATTTGTGCTATTTATAAAAAATGAACACTCAAATATAGTGAACGTTTTATAAAAAAGAAAATATTGATAGTTTTACTTTGCAAATTTTAAAATCAATATTTTAGTTTCTCATCATCATTTCAAAAACTCATTATTGCTAAATTAATGTTGTTCGCCGTTCTTTATTTGCCAACATTTAAGTATTAGATGGTGATGTTAATTGTATGATAACCTCCCCCTTACCCCCTCCAAAGGGGGAAAACAGCCTTTTCTCCCCTTGGAGGCGCAGTGCAACTGGGGCGGGGGAGGTAAAGTTTTGAGCATCATACATTTGAAAGCACTACTTAGTATTCATTTGTAAATTTATAAAAAAATAAAGAATTATACAAAAAATTTATAAAAAATAAAGAAAAAAATATTAGACTTCTTGCGAAAGAATCATCTTTTTCCATCTCAGAAGGAGAGGTGATAAAAAAACACTTTTGCAAGAAATCTATTGACGCAAATTGCTTAGTTTTGCAAAAAAATATTTTATGCCAATCGTACAAGCAAGTAGTTATCAGCCTCCTTTTTATTATTTTGGGAATCCGCATCTACAAACCATTGTGCCGAGTTTGTTTCGCAAGGTAGAGGGAGTTACCTACCAGCGCGAAAGAATAGAAACGCCTGATGGTGATTTCTTGGATTTGGACTGGGCAAAAATTAGTCGTGAAAAGTCCAAGGCAGCGCATAAACTCATCATTGTTTCGCATGGATTGGAGGGAGATGCCCACAGGCACTATGTAAAAGGGCTTATCAAGGTGCTGAACGAGGACGGCTGGGACGGGCTGGGGTGGAACTGCCGCAGTTGCAGTGGGGAGCTGAATCGCCTGCCGCGTTTTTATCACCATGGAGATACGCCAGACTTGGATTTAGTGGTGAAACACGCCGTTCAAGTGCATGGTTATCAGACTGTTGTGCTGGCAGGATTTAGCTTGGGCGGCAGCATGACCTTAAAATATTTTGGCGAAAGAGGCGAAAATATATTGCCTCAAATCAAAAAAGGTATCGCTTTTTCTGTTCCTTGCGACTTGGCGGCGTGCAGTGATGAGCTTTCTAAGCCAAGTAAGATTTTTTATACGCGACGGTTTCTCAATAAGCTGAACAAGAAAATCAAGGCAAAAGCAGCATTGATGCCTGACCAGATTTCGGCAGCATTGTTAGACCAAATACGTGTTTTCAGAGATTTTGACAATGTGTATTCCTCCAAACTGCATGGATTTATTGATGCGGCTGATTATTACCAGCAAGTAAGTTCCTTGTACTTTTTGGAGGGCATCAGAAAACCCGTTTTGCTTATCAATAACCTGAACGACCCTTTTCTTACGCCTTCTTGTTTCCCCCAAAAACTTGCGGAAAATCATGCTTTTTTACATTTGGAAATGCCTTTGGAAGGCGGTCATGTGGGTTTTCAGATAAGTGGACAAAAGGAAACGTATGCCGAACTGCGTGCGAGGGAGTGGTTAAAGGGTTTGTAGTTTTTATATTTTTAATTCAAACTTTGATTTTTTTTACATTTGCGTTACTTCTTACAAATTGCGTACAAAGGCACTCATTTCTTTGGCTTTCAGGCTCAGGAGGGCGTGCCTACGATTCAGGGCGAAATCCATCGGGTGCTGTCGGGCTTGCTTCAGCATGACATAGAGTCAGTGGGGAGCGGGCGCACTGATACGGGCGTGCATTGCCGCAAGCAATTTATGCACTTCGATACCGTTAAAAGCATAGAAAATACAGCTAATTTTCTCTACCGCGTCAATCGCCTGCTGCCACCAGAAATACTTGTATCTGCTATTTTTCCTGTCAGAGAGGAGCTAAGTGCCAGATTTTCAGCGAGTAGCCGCAGTTATGAATATCACATCACACGCGTCAAAAATCCATTTGTAACTGATTCAGCTTATTTTTACCCTATCCGAAACTTGGACGTAGGCAAAATGAATGAAGCGGCAAAAATTTTGTTTCAATACGAAGATTTTGAGGCATTTAGCAAGGTAAAAACGAGTGTGGCGCACTTCATCTGCCACATCAAGCAGGCAGAGTGGAAGGAAGAACCCAACAACAAACTGGTATTTCATATCTCCGCAGACCGCTTTTTGCGGGGCATGGTCAGGGCAATAGTGGGTACACTTTTGGAGGTGGGTAAGGGTAGCCTGAGTATTGCTGATTTTGAGCAAGTTATCCAAAGCAAAGACCGCAGAGAAGCAGGGCGTGCCGTTCCGCCGCAAGGCTTGTATCTGGTAGATGTCAGCTATCCATCAAGCATTTTTGTTTGAGCAAATACGCGTTTGTAAGTAGTTATGAGTTTTGAGTTATAAGTTATTACTTAATCGCAAAAGCGAATCGTACAATTTTCTAATAATCAATGCTTTATGAAAAATATACAATATAAACTAATTTTGTTGAAACACTTAGCTACTTAAAAAAATCATAACTTACCCTCATAATCTATTAACTCAAAACTCATAACTCAAAAACTCATTTATGACTTATTTAGAACTTACCAAAGAAGTAATTTCCAAGACGCAACAGGCACTCACACCCAACGAGATTTGGGAAAAAGCAGTAGAATTGGGCGTGGACAAAAAAATGGAAATCAAAGGAAAAACGCCTTGGAATACGATTGGTGCAAGGCTCTATGTAGATGTAAGCGAAAATATTGATTCTATTTTTGTCATTGCCAGCAAAAGACCTACGCGCTTTTCCTTAAAAAATTTGCCTTCCAAGCCTATCACTCCGCCACCCATTACGCTTGAAAAACAAGGAGAAAAACCCAAAAAAGATACTTTTAATGAGAGAGATTTGCACCCACTCTTGGTCAAGTTTGCGAGTGGGCTTTATTTCAGGGGTGCAAAACTGAAAACCATTTACCACGAAAGCTCAGTACGCCAAGCAAAAGGCTACAACAAATGGCTTCACCCCGATTTGGTGGGCGTTTATTTTCCTTTCCATGACAAGGTGCGCGAATACGACAAGGTAGTGATTGATTTTCAGAAAAATCTTTCCTCCCATACAATTAAGATTTTTTCTTTTGAAATGAAAAAAAGTCTGGAAATGAATAACTTGCGTGAAGCCTATTTTCAGGCAGTTTCTAATTCTTCTTGGGCAAATGAAGGCTATTTGGTCAGCTTAGAAATCTCCCAAGACGAGGAAATGACCGAAGAAATCAGGCGACTCAACAATTCGTTCGGCATTGGCATTATCCGCTTGAATGTAGAAAGTATTTTTGAAAGCGAAATTATCGTTCCTGCACGCACCAAGAAGGACTTGGACATTGACACGATGGACAGGCTCGCAGGCGACAACAAAGATTTCAAAGATTTTCTCCAAAATATCATAGACGACAATACCATCAAAAAAGTTAATAGCCAGTACGACAAGGTGCTAAATGAGGAAGATTTTGAACTTTTTTTGAAACAAAAAGGATTTGTAAAAAATTGAGATTTTTTACTTTTAATGCGTAAAAAAGTATTACACATCTTGCAGATTAAAAACGCCGTTAGGTCTTTTATGTTGGTAGAAAAAGTCATTATTATTTTTCCAAACTCCGTTAGGAGTTTCATAATCAACTATTTATGCACTCCTCAATGAAATTGCCTATGGGCTTGCGAACTGCAATTATTTTAAGTAAATTATCTATAATTTTTTAGTTTTTGAGTTTCACAAAATAACCATAACTTTGCCCATAAAAACGATTATTTGAGTATTTTTTATTTCTAAAAACAATTTTCAAAATCATTTTCTACAAACAAAATTCACCATGAAAAAATTAGTATTTCTACTGGTTTCGATTTTTCTACTGTTTA
Source organism: Cytophagales bacterium (assembly GCA_013298985.1). Taxonomy (GTDB): domain Bacteria; phylum Bacteroidota; class Bacteroidia; order Cytophagales; family Thermoflexibacteraceae; genus Thermoflexibacter. Next base: position 8,152 of record JAAFJS010000140.1, on the reverse strand, counting down.
TTTCCAAAAATGTAAGTGCAGGCGACCCACCCAAATATGAGGTCAGCAAAATTCCTGTGGAACTTATCAAAGGCGCGCAAGCCGTAGTACGTGTAGATAAGGAAGTCATTGAAATTCAAGATATTGGCAGGGCAATCAAGAAGACGCTGTATGCCGTTACGATTTTTAATGAGGAAGCGGACAAATATACGACCATGAGAGTCATTTATGATAAGCTGACGAAAATAGACCACTTTGACGGCAGGGTATATGACCAGTTTGGGAAAGTGATTTCTAAGCTGAAAAAGTCTGATATTCAAGACGTTCTGTGCTTTGATGGCTTTACTTTTATTTCGGATAATCGCATGAAAACTGCTACTTTGGCTCGAACGACTTACCCTTTTACGGTAGAATTTGAGTATGAAATAGAGGACAAAAACCTACTCCACTATGGTTCTTGGTATCCACAGCCTAATGCCAAGACTTCCGTAGAAAGCTCTGTTTTTGAGGTAGTTACGCCCAAAGATTTTCCCGAATTGCGTTATCATGGTCAGCACTTGACCATAAAGGCGGAAATTGCCGAACGCGAAGGCAAGAAAGTATATCAGTGGAATTGGAAAAACCTACCCGTACGCGCCAAAAAAGAGCCTTATGCCCCTGCTAACAGTGAAAAAATAGAATCTTTGTCAGTTGCCCCTGCCACTTTTGAGGTCGAGGGCTACAAAGGTAGCATGACAAGCTGGGAAAATTTGGGCAAATGGAATATTTTACTCAGTGAGGGCAGAGAGGAACTGCCCGCCGCCACCCAAGCCAAAGTCCAAGAAATGACCACCAACATTCCCAGTAAGTTAGACAAAATCAAGACTTTATACGAATATATGCAGTCCAAAACTCGCTATGTGGGGATTCAGTTGGGCATTGGTGGCTGGCAACCTTTCCCCGCCGCAGAGGTGGACAGCAAGGGCTACGGCGACTGTAAAGCACTTTCTAACTACATGAAATCCCTGCTCAAAGTGGCGGGCATCGAATCTCATTATGCCTTGATAAGGGCAGGTAATGATGGTGAAAAAAACGATTTTATTGCTTCCTTTCCTTCTCGCCAGTTTAACCACGCTATTTTGTGCGTGCCTTTGGAAAAAGACACTGTTTGGCTCGAATGTACCAGCCAATCGCAGGCGGCAGGCTACATGGGCAATTTCACAGGCGACCGCCATGCCCTACTGATTACGCCCCAAGGTGGAAAATTGGTTCGCACGCCTACCTACACGCGCAACGATAACTTGCTCGCCCGAAAAGCAAACATCAAGCTGGACTTAGACGGCAATGCTACGGCTGAAATTAATACGCAATACACTGGTTTACAGCAAGATGAACAAAATATGGATTACTACACTACGCTTTCCAAAGAGGAGCAAAAAAAATGGTTGTACGAAAAAATTAGTGTCCCTAATTTTGAAATTATTGATTTTGACCTCACTCGTCAGAAAAATAGAATCCCTATCGTGAATGAAAATATAAAACTGAAAATCAATGCCTTAGCTTCCAAAAGTGGAAAACGACTGTTTTTACAGCCAAACTTGCTCTCCAAGTGGGAAAAAGCCCCTGAAGATATGGAAAACCGCAAAGAGGAAGTAGAAGTTACTGATTATGAGTACATAGACACTGATAAAATAGCGTTTGAACTTCCCGAAGGCTATTTTTTAGAGCATAAACCCGAAGACGTTAATTTCAAGTCTGCTTTTGGCGAATACAAAGCTACCGTAGTATTTGAAGGCAATAAAGTCATTTACACACGCCAGATAAGCATCAACAAAGGGCATTTCCCCAAAGAAAAATACAAGGAATGGGTAGCGTTTTATAGAAATGTGGCAAAGGCAGACAAAATGAAAATAGTCTTGGTAAACAAAACGTAGTAGTTTAGATGCTATTATTACAGTTTTTTTTCGTAATATTGTCAATACATTTGAGTTTTTTCAAATCTATATTTTTTACCTTAACTCCTTAACTCTATGAAAACTAAACTATTGACGTTGTTTTTTGTGTTTTCCTCTTTTTTACTTTTTGCACAGGGAAATGAAACTATTATCAGCTCAACTCCTGATGAAGTTACTGTTTTTTTGTCAGGCGCAGAGCTACATCACCAAACGGCGTTGAAGTTAGCCGCAGGGCAGAATGAATTTCGCTTTGTGGGCTTGCCTTCCTCTATCAATATGAACAGTGTGAGCTTTAATTTGGGGGAAAAAGTAAAAATTCTCTCTGTGTCTGGGGAAATAAATGTAGGCGGCAGGCAAAAAGTAAACAAAGAAAGAACATTTTGGGAAGATTCGGTCAAATATGTAGAAATGGAGCTAACTAAGCTGGCTGGAGAAACGGCAGTGCTGGAAATCGAGCAAAAATTATTGGCAGTCAATCAAAATAGAATTGGCTCGAATAATGGGCTTTCTTTGGCTGAATTACAGGCATTTAGCGCGCACTACATCAGCCGCACCAAAGATTTGGTAGAAAAATCAGCACAGCAAAAACTAAAAGTAGCGAGATGGAAAGAAAGATTAGAAAAAATAAATCAGGCACTCACCAAAGTCAAGGAGCGGGAAATAAATGCCAATTTTGAGATTAGCCTCATTGTCATATCCAAAGAGAATCAGACAGTTACAGCAGATTGGAGCTATGTCATCTCTGAGGCGGGCTGGTCGCCTGTGTATGACTTGCGCTCCAAAGGCATCGGCAAGCCTATCGCTTTTACTTACAAAGGTGATATTTTTAATAATTCGGGCGTGGACTGGAAAAACATCAAACTGACGCTTTCTACGGCAGATGTTACCCAAAATACCAATCCGCCCTATCTCACCGCTTGGAAATTAGATTTTTCCTCTGCAAACGACCTCAATTATTACGCCCAGCAGGTACAATCTAATGCAAATATGCTCAATAACAGACTCGAAATGGAGGAGAGTCGCGCAGGTGTAGGCGTAAACCGAGCTGGTAGCATTACCACTACTTTCTCCGATGTTGCAGTTTCTGAGCTAAGTATTGAGTTTGAAATCAAGGAGTTATACAATATTCTTTCTGACAATCGCGCTTACTCCGTCGAGATTAACGAGTACGAACTCAAAGCTGATTACACCTATATTTGCACCCCAAAAATGGACAAAGATGCGTTTTTGATGGCGAGAATTTTGGGCTGGGAAACGCTAAACCTCATAGAAGGCAATGCCAATATCTACTTCAACGACAGCTATATAGGCAAAACTTTCATCAATCTTCGCAGGGCAAACGACACCTTAGATATTTCGCTGGGACGCGACAAAAAGGTGATAGTTAATCGCATCAAAAAACAAGATTTCAGTAGTCGCAAATTCCTAAGTAGCACTGTAAGAGAACTTTATACTTATGAAATCAATGTAAGGAATACAAACAGTGTGCCTATCAGCTTGGACTTGACAGACCAAATCCCTACCTCTGGAAATGGGGAGATAGAAATTGAAATACTGGAAACCTCTGCCGCCAAGCTCAATCCTGACTCTGGTTTACTCACTTGGAACATCAATCTGGCGCAAGGCGAGGCAAAAACCTATACGATTAGCTATGCCATCAAGTATCCCAAAAGCAAGACAATTAACCTCAACAAAACCAAAATACAAAAACAGTATAAAAAATATTAGACTTGTTGATAGTAATAAGTGATGCGTTAAAAAAAGAAGTCGCATTTTTGGAATGAAATTAGCACATAAAACTTAAATTTTTTGTAAATTTACCATTCCAAAAACGACATCACTATGGCTAAATTTCTTTTTTTGAGTCTAATTCTCGTATTGCTGATAGGTATTGCGCCCTCATCTGCCCAGCCCAAGGGCGTGCTTGCGCCCAAAGAGCGCGACATTGAGGAAGCACCCGAAGACTCCGTTTCGGCGGCGGTTTATATTGGTATGTCTTACGAAGAGTTGATGACCGTTTTTGATGGACTGAAAAGTTTTTCTGAGGGAGAGTCGCTGGCTTCTTTGCAAAAAAAGGAAAAAGAGTTGCGAAATATACGCGACATGGCTTGGAGGTTGGTGCAGTTTATGGAAGACCCCATCAAACAGCGAGTGGCGGAAAGTAGCGCACGCGAATCGCATCGCGTTCAGCTACTCAAAGAGGTAAACGCACTCCAAGAGCAGCAAGCAGACTTCTCCTCCGCACGCGAAAGTAGAATCAAAATACTGGACAGCCTCACCCGCAAAGATGAAAGCGACTCTACCGCAGAGGCTGCGACAGAAGAAGATACAGACGGCGACGGTTGGGGAGATGAGCCACCTGTGGAGAAGGAAAAGGTCAAAGAAAAATCAAAGAAAAAAGAAAAAAACAGACCTGATAAGCCAAAACAAGAAAAAGAGGAAAAGCGAAAAACCTATCGCGAACAAGACAAAAAACCAACCGCCCAAGACAAACAAAGGGCAAAAGCTGAAGAAAAGCAAAAAGAAATGGAAAGACAGCGCGCACTGGAAAAGCAAAAAGAGGAAGACAAGCGACTGGCAGCAGAAAAGCAAAAAGAAGCTGAAAAAGAAAAACTGAAGGAGCAGCAGGAAAAGTTAGAAAAAGAAAAGCAAAAACAGACTGAAAAAGAAAAACTGAAACAAGAAAAAGCCCAAGCCAAATTTGTAGAAAATGAGCAAGCAATGCTCGCTGCCTCCGTAGAAGATTCTACAAAAATGATGGAAAACTTGCAATTAATGGAAGACTCCATCGGACGCTATACAGCTGATTTGAAGGCTTTTGAGGACTCTACCGAGCTACTCCGCAAACAACTCAAACCAGTTAAAGGACTTGCCTTCGAAATCCGCAAGGCTTGGGTAAAAATGAACCACGCCGTCATGGACAAAACCGAAAATTTGGGCAAGGAAGCTGACGCAGAGTTTCAGGCAATCATTGATGACTTTCACAATATCAAGTTTGAGTCCGTACTCAAAACGTTGGCAGACCCCAGTTTTATAGAACGCATCAAATCGTTTCGCGATAATATTTTTTACAGCAAGCGTAACCCAAACATTGACTGTGATGGCGGAATTGGCAATTTTATGAAAGGGCTACCACCAGAAGAGGCAGAGGGAATGGACAGGCGGGCGGGCTGTGTGGGCTTTGTTCTTGGGCTGGGCGACGACTGTAACTTGGTCATTCTCAAACTGATAGACGAAAGCAAAATCGCCATTGTATGCAGGAAAAACAAAGAAGACGAGATGGGAGCTATCAAACTGATTAAATAAATGGATTTTGGCAAACTTATCGACATCAGCAAGGTAAATTTTGCGCTACCACCTGACCACCACCACACCTTGCCTAACTTGCAAAAACTTCATAGACAGCCACTTGCCTTAGAGGTTTTTGTGGGTTGCCCCGTTTGGAGTTGTGAGGAATGGGTGGGCAAATGGTATCCGCCCAAGACCCAAAGCAAGGATTTTTTGAGGCACTACGCCCAGCAGTTCAATACGATAGAACTCAATACGACGCATTATCGAATCCCTGACTTTTCCACGATTGACAAGTGGCGAGAAAGTACGCCCGCGACTTTTCGTTTTTGCCCAAAAATTTTGCAAACGATTAGCCATACCCAGCTTTTACAAAACGCTGATTTACTGACCAATGCCTTCTGTGAAAGTGTTTGGGAACTTCGCGACCACTTGGGCATTTGTTTTCTGCAACTTCCTCCTTATTTTGCGCCTGACAAATTGCATATTTTGGAGAATTTCGTCAAAAATTTTCCAACACAAATCCCACTTGCGATTGAGTTTCGGCACGAAGCATGGTTTATTCACAAAAAAGGCATTGCACCTTTTGACTTGGCAAGTCAAATCCTTGAAAATGAGCAAATAAGCACTGTCATCTGTGATGTGAGTGGGCGCAGAGATGTGCTGCATCAGTGCCTGACCACTACAACGGCAGTAGTCAGGTTTGTGGGAAATAGCTTGCATCTTACTGATTATCAGCGAATAGATGAGTGGATACAGAGAATTAGGCTGTGGCAGGAAAATGGATTAGAGAAATTGTACTTTTTCATGCACGAACCCGATAATGTGCTTTCCCCTGAATTGGTGGTGTATTTTATAACACAAATGAATAAAGTTTGCTTGCTCAAACTGCAAAAACCAGCGGTCTATACGCAAAACGCACAAGCCAAATTATTTTAAATCTAAAAATATTACAAGCCAATTCTTCATATTTTACCGTTCTTTTCCCTATGTAATAAAAAATAAATTTTACATTTTTTGAGTAATATTTCACTTAAAAAGCAATAAATTTTTGTTTTTACGTTTTTGAATAGGTTTTATTTTTTCTTAAAATATTGATTTTGAGTATTTTTTTTGTATTTGTGTTTTTATTATACCTATTTTACGGTCATGTAATAAATACTGCAAAGATAATTTATAATATCAAAAAAATATTTGGAGTTTGTTTTTTTATTAGTAATTTAGAGAAAATTTTTACAGATTTGTACTAAGCCTTACAAGAACTTTAATTTCTACATTTTGTCTTAAAGCTGAAAAAATATACTATGGCTAAATTAAAGAATATTATCAAACAATTATCTGCGGATGATTATGATTCCATCTATACCTCATTGATGGAAAGCAATGCTGAAAAATCAGCATTTTTGCTCAAATATATGCGTGAGAAGCAACTTTCGGATAGTAAAATCATGGAAGAACTCGATGTAAACACGAACGCCTACTATACGCTACGCTCGCGCCTGAACCAAAAAATAGAGGAATATCTGCTCAAACAGATGGAGAGTCCGCGCACCGAATTGCTCAAAAAAGTAGCCAATATCAATGAAATTATTTTTACGAAAAAACAAGCGATTGCGATTGCGACCCTGAAAAAGCTGGAGCGCGAACTGCTTGAATATGACCTTTCTAATGAGCTAACGGTGGTTTATAAAAACCTGAAAAAACTGCACCTCAACTCCTCAGATTATTTTACTTACTCTCAGCTTTATAATCGCCATATCGCCTATATGCTTGCGGTAGATAAGGCAGAAGATATGCTGGCGGATTATTTTAAAAAGTTTGGAATTTATGCCCTTTCTGGTGAGGAATCTGATAAATTTAACCTGACACTACTCAATAATGAGATGACCAATGTGGCGAGTATGTATGAGTCGCATCGCCTACGGATTTATCAGAGTTGCATGAGTTTGTTTCACCGACTTTTTATAGAAGAAGATAAGACGACTGACAGCTTAGAGCCTATCGAAGATGTGTTGGAGTATGTGAATGGCATTTTCAAGATGTACGAAACGGATTCTATTTATTACCACCTCAAATTGGTGTTCGAATACCTCAAATTGGAGTATTATAACCACTACAAGGTGTATAAAAAAGCGGAAAAGTTTTTTGAAGATGTCAATGACGGTTCGGCAATGCTGCTTTCTAACTACAATTTGTTTACCTATTCTGCTCAATTCCTTTCTACAAAGCTGGAGCGCGCTTTCCGCATGAACGTTCAGGCGCAGCTCTACGATGAAAATGAGGCAATGTTTGACAACTTTGAGTATGACGAAGATAATATTGCGCTTTACGTCAATTATGTTTCTTACCGCGCGATTTGCTGCTATTACGTTGATAAATATTCGGAGGCTTCTAAATGGCTGAACGACTTACTAAATGATTTGAGCCTCAAACGTTTTCCGTATGCGACCATAGAAATCAAGTCTATTTTGGCACTCCAATACTGCCTGATGGGAGAAATGGATTTGTTTAACCAACTGATTAACAGTATTCAACGCCAGATTCGCATTTTGGGCAAAGAAGATTGTAGGCATATTGTCAGCTTCCTCAAAATCATGAAAATAGCCACCAGTGATGCCAAACGCGAAAAGGAAGACAAAATTAGGGCAGTAGGCGAAAGAATGAGTGATGAAGACCGAAAGCTGTTTTCTCCTACCAAATATATTTATGTAGATGAGAAATTGATAAAATTACTTTGTAAGGATTAAAGTTTTTTGCATTAAGTGGTGAAAGCAAGGGGTTTATCAAGAAATTGGTAGCCCTTTGTTTTTTCTATCAAGAATGAATACAAGTTTTTTGTTACATTTTTATATTAGATAACTTGCAGAAATATATTATTTTTGTCAAAAACTTGATAGACAAATGGATAAGTATAAAATTTTGAAGCAAAGCCCTCAAAAATCTACCCGACT
>JAAFJS010000014.1 GCA_013298985.1 Cytophagales bacterium | reverse complement strand
AAAACTTATCAAAAACAACGCCAAGCAACGTTAAAAGAAACATTTAGCCTCCCTTGAATTTTTCCAATAGTGGGAAGTCAAGCTCAAAAAATTCCTGATAATTGTGGTCTTTTTCTATTTGCGCCAGTGCCGTTTCCGCCATAAAGTCATGCGTGGCGGCGTGCCTGCCTGCTTCCAGCGTATCCTTCACAAAAACCATCATCACGCCTAAGTTTTGCGCCTCGCCAATGATTGCCTCTACGCGTGCATCTCTTTCATTTTCAGATACATCACGAATATAAATCGCCAAAATTCGGCTTGGGTACGACCTGATTGCCTCCAAGTAAATTTCGGGGTCTTGCTGACCGCTATCGCCAATCAAGATGAATCGCATCGCAGGATACATGGTCATAATGCGCTGAATCTGAGCAGATTTGTGGTCGCTATGCGAGGATTGCAAAAATTTTTCTTGGGAAATTCCCAAATCTCGCAGAAAAAATACGCCCTGCGGAATGTCATTGATTTGACAAAAATCCTTCAAAAAATCGTACAGATTCCAAGGGCTGCTCGATACATAAAAAATCGGGTTGTGTTGGCTCTCGTTTTTCCCTTTTTGCAAGGCATGATAAAAAGCAGAAACGCCCTTAAAAGGTAGTCGCGTGCGCGCATTTCGCAGGAAAGTCAGTTGGATAAGTTTGGTAATTTCGGTGGCTTTTGTTTGCAAAATCGTATCGTCAATGTCCGAAATAATGCCAAATGCTGCCTCGGAAGTGGGTATCAAAACTGCGCCTTGGGCTTCTACCTTTTCCTGATTTTTTCCGCTGACATCAATCAGTTCTAAGCCCACCTCAGCCCAACCATGCTCACTTACAAACTCCGTTTCCGTTGTCAATTCCAATATAAAATAGCCTTCTTCATCTGTAACTATTTCTTTTTCAATGCCTTGGAATGAGGCTTTTATCCTCACATTGGGTAGCTCACTGCTGTTCATGCGTTTGTACGAAGCCACCAAATTCTCCCAAATAGAGTCACTACTTTCTGCCGTTTTGATATTTTTATCTTCTAAAACCCTACCTTTCAGATAGATAGTATTTTGATTACCAAAACCAAAATACGGCAAAATCATTATTTGGTCGTAGCCACCCATGCGCTCGCGAAACTGACTTTTCAATTTGTCAAAATGCCCTTCTGCGCCTATCGCAAACCGTTGAAGTTGTTTTTTCCAATCCATTTTCGTTTTTTCAAATATTTTACTAAACACCACAATTTAGGGAAAATGTGATTTCAAACATCATTTTATGCGAAAAAAAATGAAACCCACGATTTTCTACCGCCCTTGCCTCTACGTTAGCCTTTTAAACCATTGGGCGCGTATACTCCAATAATACGCCAAAAGCGCGCTTAATACGCCCAAAAACGCACCCGCGTAAGTATCCACAAAGAAATGCTGAACCAAATAAATCCGCGATATCGAAACGATAAAGGCAAGCGCAAAAAAGAAAACTCCCCAAGTTTTTGGGCTGAAAATGAGGGAAAGCATCAGGAAAGTAGCAAAAGCCGTAGCCGTATGCCCCGAAGGAAAGGTATTATTAGTAAGCACTTCTACGCCCTCTACCAACTGCAAATCCACCTGATTCAGGTAGGCAATCGGGCGCATGAGGTCAGGAAAAATAATTTTTTTGAAAAACTGAGCAAGCAATCCTGAAAAGGCAAAAGCAAGAAAAATTAAAAGTGTGTTTTTGTACTTTTTGAAGAAAAGAAATAGCAGACTTAACGCAATACAAAATAAGCCATCGCCCAAGTGGGTTACGTACTTAAAAAAATTATCCGCAAAGGAATGATGAAATTGATTAATCCAAATCACATCATCTCCTTTGCGGATAAAAATAACTATAAAAAGACCAACAAAAAAATATAAAACAACTAAAACAAAAAAATATGAATTTACTAAGAATATCTTTCTAAAAAAGCGCATGATGTTCACCACAGAATTTAGACTAAAATGAACACAAATCTAAGCAATAGATTCTTAATTTGTGCTATAAATGCTCAATCTATCTTTTAATTCCTTCCGCGCAATGTGAATTCTGTTTTTCACTGTCCCAATCGGAATATGCAGTTTCTCCGCAATTTCGTGGTATTTAAAGCCGCGGAAGTGCATAATAAAAGGCACTTTGAACGACTCTTCCATATTATTTATCACTCGGTCTATGTCGCTTTGAGTAAAAGTCGAGTACGCAAGATTATAAGTTACGTTGCTCATCGAGTTGATATAGTGCAGATTATCTGTAGTATCTATGAAAGTATTTTTACGCACCAGACGCTGGTAGTTGGTGATAAAAGTATTTTTCATAATTGTGTAAAGCCATGCTTTTAGGTTTGTACCATCAGCAAACTTATCGCGGTTAGTAAAGGCTTTGAGCATCGTTTCCTGCAAAAGGTCATTTGCGTCTTCAGCATCTTTGGTGAGTTTGAGCGCAAATGGCTTTAAAGCAATGGTCATTTGGTCTAATGAGTGATTAAATTCTGTTGTGTTCATAGTGTTTCTTTTTGTTGAAGCAAAATTAATATAGCTTAAACAAAAAAACAAATTTTTGTTTAAGTTTTTGCACGTAGCCTTAAACAAAAAAGCGCATTAACCCTACTTATTCTTTCCATTAAATAATTTTGTTAAAATTTAACTATTCAAAGTTAAACAAAATTCAAATTAAGGTTAAATATTTGAAAAACAGCTATTTATGCGAGAAAAGACAAGCTAAAAATTTTATCAAAAGGTAGAAATAGTTGAAAAATGATTAAAAAATTACATAGAGAGTGTTAAAAAAGTTTGGTTTTTTGTTTAAAAAAAAGAATTTTTAACATTTCAAACATCAAACAAAAGACATTTTTAGGGCAAAAAGCGAGAAATTTTTGAGCAATTTGATGAAGAAAAGCTACACCTCTTAATTTTTACTGACTGTTTCTTCATTTTCCGTTTTTCATTTTCCTTTTTTATCCTCTTTTTGTATTCTGTCTTTGATAAAATCCATTTGGTCTTTGAGGTCTTCCATCTTGATTGCCAGCACCGCAATCTCGTCATAAAGCGTAGTTCCATTTTTCTCTAATTGTGCAAAGCGTTCTTTGCGTTCCATTTCTATTTTTACATCGTCTATCCCACTGAGAATCACGCCAATAAACATATTGATAACGACCATCGCGCCAATCAATATAAAAGAAGTAAAGTACAAAACTCCCGCAATAGGGCGCGCTTCGGGCTGGCGAATCAGTCCCGTTTTTTCAGTTACCAACATTTCGTCGGGGTCGTTGTAGCCATAGGTATCACTGCCATAAATCTGTGTGTACATCATATCAGTCCAGTCTTCTAAGGTAATTGCTGTAAAAAGTGAAAGCGCAGATTGCTGCAAAGAGCCAAAGTGCATAGGGTCATTTTTCTGAAAAAGTACCGTTCCCATAATCGCATAGATGTAAAACAAAATGCCCATCATAAAAATCACATACACCATAGAAGGAACACTTTTAAGTAGCGCACTCACAAGCAGTTGCAGTTTGGGCAAGGCACTTATTAGCCTTAGCACGCGCAAAATGCGAATCAGGCGGAAAATAGCCACAAAGCCCGCCGTTACTGGTACAAAGCAGCTCGCCACTATGATAAAATCAAAAATATTCCACGCATCAGTGAAAAAACGAAAAGGATGCCGCCCTTCTGCTATAATTTTAATGACGATTTCGAGGGTGAAAAAAAAGACAATGATATAATCGGTGATTTCGAACAGGCGCGCATAGGTGATTGCCAGACTTTCATAGGTTTCAAGCCCCACCAACACGCTGGCAATAAAAATGAGCATCAAAATAAACCGCCGAAAAAACTTGGTTTCTATCAAAACTTTACAAAAATCACTGAGTCGTTTCATCTATCACTGTTTAAAAATTCCTGCAATTTGCAAAGATAAATCCAAAAATAGAATTCGTGCGTTGGCATTTCTTTCCAAATGAAAAAAGGCGGTTGTCAGTTTTTCTTGCAGTCTTTCCACGTTATTTTCATGGATTACTTTGGAAAAGTTCTTGATAAATTCCATCATCTGTTTGTCGGCGCGCACAAGGTTTTCCCCGCCAAATCGGTAAGCAAAAGCCTCACGAAGCATATTTAGCCCATATTGTAGTAGGCTTTTTTGTGCTTCCTTCTCCAATTCATTAAATTTGTCAGCCTCCTTAATCATACTCGGAATATCAAAACGAAAACACGTTCGCATCCAGTCGCGAAACGAATCTTGGCTAATATTCTGCGTTTCGCTGAGTAGTCTGTACGCCTCATTGAGGTTGCCGTCCGCCAGCATTGCTACTTGACTGGCACGTTCGGCAGTTACGCCCATTTTTTCTATCAGATGCGTCTTGATTTCCTCGTCCCCAAATGGTCTGATAAGCACCAACTGCGTGCGCGACTGAATCGTAACTAACATATTTTCAGCACTATTCGCCACCAACAGAAAAACTGTTTTCTCTGGCGGTTCTTCCAAAATTTTCAGAATTGCATTGGCGGCATTTGAGTTCATTAATTCGGGTAGCCAAATCACCAACACCTTATATTCTGCCTCAAAAGACTTCAACGCCAAGCTCCTGATGATATTTCTGCCGTCTTCCACAGGAATCATGCACTGCCTGCCTTCGCCGCCAAAAGCTGACGACCAGTTTTTGAGGGAATCGTAAGGATTCTTGATAAAAAATTCACGCCAATCTTTCATAAAAGCACTACTAATTGCCTCGTCGCGCTTGGTGATTTGCTTGGTGGTCGAGGTAGGAAAAATAAAGTGTAAGTCTGGGTGAATCAGCTTATTAAATTTATAGCAGGAAGCACAAGTGCCACAAGAATCTGTACTTTCAGGTGTTTTGTTTTCACAGTTCAGAAAGGTCGCGTAGGCAACTGCCAATGCCAAATTTCCGCTCCCTTCCTTTCCCAAGAAAAGCTGGGCATGGGCTACGTGATTATGCTGGATAGCACCAGCAAGCGTTTGTTTAATATCCTCTAAACCAATAATTTGTGAAAATTGCATAAGGCAAAATAGGAAAATAGAAAAACGTACGGGGGTTTGAAAGTAAAGAACAAAGATAGAAAAGAAATGCGAAAATTGCACTTATTCAAGATAATTAATCAATAAAAAAAGAATATTAAGTTTGCGTTAAATTTTGGTCGATATTAAATGCAAATTGGTATTGAAATTGAATTATGAAAAAGCATATTTTGCAGGAATAATTGAAATAAAAAATAGCAAGTAAAAATATTTTTTAACAAGTATTTTAAGATTAACAAATATGATTTATATTGCGAGAAAATGAAAAACAACGCAAAGAAAAGATAATTTCATCAACCTCACTTAATCAGTCTATTATGCTCAAAGGCGTGTTTTTTAGCTTACTCACCCTGCTTTTGCACTTGGTGGTAAGCCCAACAAACGGTTTAAATGTGTTAGAAATCAGGGAATTAGCGAATAAAAATGAACAGCAGAAAACCGAATATGTTAGCCGACTCGATTACCTACGCCAGCAGCAGCGTTGGATAGATAGCCTTATGACCAATATGACCACTGCCCAGAGGATAGGTCAGCTTTTTATTGCTTCTACTTCTTTAGCACAAAATAACGGTACGATAGAAAATCTTATCCAAGAGAATCATCTTGGCGGAATTGTATTTTTCAAAGGTAAGCCCTCTCAGCAGCTTGCCCAAGTCAATCATTATCAGCAACTAAGTGCTATTCCTTTGCTCATTGGCATCAATAGCGAATTTGGATTGGCTGGTGGCTTGGACAGCGTTTCGTCTTTTCCTAATTTGCTCACTATCAAGGCAATCCAAAACGAAGAACTGATAAGACAAACAGGCTACGAAGTGGGTAGGCAGTGCAAGCGATTAGGCATACATTTTAACTTGGGCATTGCAGATTCTATGGCTAATCAGCCATTTATCACCGCCTATGCTAAGGGAATGTCCGAAAAAAATGTGATTCATTTCACCAAAACGTATGAAGGACAAAAAACTTCACTGATTGGTATTTCCATAGAAAATAACGTTTTTAAGAAAGGGACAGCCACAAACTATGCAGAAAATGATATTTTAAAGGCTTTTGAAAGTCAAGATTTAATCATTACAGACCAAGTTAGCTCGCACATTGCCCAAGTCAAAAAAGCGGTCGAAGAGGGTCAAATTTCACAAGAAGCATTGGACAAAAAATTGCAACGCGCTTTGAGAGCAAAGTTTGCCACAGGTTTATTTGGCTACAAACCCTTACCTGCTGAAAATCTGCTTCAAGAGTTGAATACGCCCGAAGCCAAAGCGATTGATGAAAAATTGTATGAACAGGCAATTACCTTGCTCAAAAACAAGCAAAATCTGATTCCATTTACACATTTGGACAGTTTGACTTTTGCCTCTGTTGCGATTGGCGAGCATGAAAACAATGAATTTCAACGGATTTTGTCAAAATATGCGCCTTTTGAAAATTATAACATTTCAGAAAAAAATGCGTTTGATAATCCTCACTTATTCAATAGCTTATGCGAAAAAGTACAGCAAAAAAGTGTGGTAATTATTGGTTTGCACAATATAGTGAGTGAGAGTGTAAAACAGTTTATCGAAAACCTCAAAGGAAAAACGAAGGTAGTCTTAATTGTTTTTGGTGAACCCTCTTTATTAGCTGATTATCAGGATATTGACCACCTTATTTGTACTTACCAAGACAATAAGCAAACGCAGAGCCTGTTACCTCAGTTCCTTTTTGGTGCAGTGAGCAATAGTGCTAAGTTGCCGCTGACCGTCGCAAACTTCCCGCAAGGTACAGGCATCAGCACGCAAGATTTGCAAAGATTGCGTTACTCGTATGTCCCTGAAAGTGTGGGAGTTGATAGTAAAATGTTAGCAAAAATAGATACTATTATATATAAGGCAATAGAAAAAGAAGCAACGCCAGGCTGTCAGGTGATGGTGGCGCGTAAAGGTGTGGTCATTTTTAATAAGAATTATGGACATTTTACCTACGACGAAAAAAAGCCTGTGCCAGTAACGGATAACACCATTTATGACTTAGCTTCTCTTACCAAAGTTGTAGCTACTATGCAGGCAATCATGCACTTACACGAGCAAGGCAAGATTGATATTGACAAAAAAGCTGTTCACTATCTCCCCGATTTGAAAGGCTCGAATAAGGAAAATATGACGCTGAAAAGTATGCTAATTCACCAAGCAGGGCTAATCCAAGACGAGCCTTTTTGGTGGAGAGCAATGGAGAAAAAAGAGTTTCGCCAAGCGTACATAAGAACCTCAAAATCAGATTCTTTCAATGTGGAGATTGCTGAAAATGTGTTTGCATTGAGTACCATCAGAGATTCGATTTGGCACTGGACAAAAAACCTGAAATTGAGAGCTAAAAAGAATGGAAACGGTGAGTATGGCTATTTGTACAGCGATATTGGTTTTTATATTTTGAAACGCATTGCCGAGAAATATTTGGAAGAGCCATTAAACGAATATCTCAGCAAAAATCTATATAAGCCTTTGGGTATGAACGCGATGGGCTACTTACCCTTGCAAAAATATCCTCTCACACGCATCGCGCCTACCGAAGAAGACAAACACTTCCGCAAAGGAACGGTGCAGGGCTTTGTGCATGACCCCGACGCGGCTTTGGCGGGAGGTGTAGCAGGACACGCAGGGGTTTTCAGCACTGCCAATGATGTAGCAATCTTAGCGCAGATGCACTTGCAAAACGGTTTTTATGGTGGCAGACGCTACTACAAAGAAGGCACGATTCCATTTTTTACAGCAAAACGTCAGGTAGAAGCCAACCGCAGAGGCTTGGGCTGGGACAAACCCATCAAAGGCTTTGGGGGACCTTCCTCGGGCTACTGCTCTACTGAAACCTACGGGCATACAGGATTTACAGGCACCTCGTTTTGGATAGACCCTAAGCATGACCTGATTTTTATCTTTTTGACCAATAAAAGCTACCCTTTTGCACACAATCGCAAGCTAAACAACGAAAATGTCCGCAACCAAATCCATAACTTGGTGTATCAGGCTATGGAAGTCCAAGACCGATTTGTGAGTTTGGAAAAGAAAAAACAAGTGGATTAGGCAGATTTTTTTGCCAAGCAAATCTGCGCGTATCAATGAAATTTGCCAATTCGTTTGCAGTTTTTACTTGTTCGCGTATGTAGGCAAATCTTCTATCCAAATTTTCTTTGAACCTCATCTTTGCTATTAGAAAAATGCTCAAATAATTTCAGTTTGTAAGTCCGTTAGGGCTTAAATATTGGTAGTATTACAAAATCCTCATTTCTAAAAGCCTCGTAGGGGCTTAATACGGTTCGCCGCTGCGATGGAACCCCTACGGAGTTCTTAATACATTGAATGCTAAATATTTACTACCAACATTAAACACTTAACAGTGTTTTAATCTGAAAGATGTCTATTTTTTCAAAAAACAATCAAACAAAAAATAAAATAGGCTTAAATAGCACTTCGAACACAAAATTTACTACTTTTAGCCTACGAAATAAGAGCTAAGTTTCCCTTTTATTGAGCATTGTTTATGAAAAAAAGTAAAACAAAAATAGAAACAGAAGACGAAAAACCCAAAGTACACCCTGAATTGGAGGGTTTTGATGTCAAAATTAATTCTTTTGGCGAAATTATCAGTACCCACGACATCGAGAAAATCAATGAATTTCTCAACAAAAATGTAGTTGATAAAAAACTCAAAGACCGCGATGGCTTCAAACAAGACGAAGACCCTGCATAATTCACTTTTAAGACAACAACTATGATTGGCGATATTTTTCTTACTATTTTCCTGATTATGCTCAACGGTTTTTTTGTAGCCGCTGAGTTTGCGATTGTCAAGTTGCGCTCTTCGCAACTGGAATTGCGCCTCGAAGAAGGCTTAATCAAACGTACTTGTAGGCATATTCTCCAGCACTTAGACCCCTATCTGGCGGCTACGCGACTGGGCATCACCATGATTGTCATTGCGATTGGTGTGATTGGTGAAGAGGTTACTTTAGAGGTCATTTTAGAGGTTTGTGTACTTTTTTCGTATGACCCACCTGCTGAGATTACCCAGCACGCCATCGAGATTTCTTTCCTTACCATGACCTTTCTATTGGTCGTTTTTGGGGTACTTGCGCCTAAATCTATCGCTATTCGCTACCCTTTGGCGACTACGCTTTTCACAGCCCTGCCTTTGCGCTTGTTTTTTTATATTTTCTATCCATTTATTTTTATTCTGAACGGCGCAGCAAACCTGGTCATTCGCCTTTTTGGAATCAAGCCTTTGGAGGGAAATGATGCGGCGCATACGGAAGAGGAATTGCGAATTGTGATTGCAGAAAGCGTAAAAAGTGGTACTATCAATACCAACGAACAGCTTTTGATAGAAAAAGTTTTTGAGTTTGATAATCGCTCTGCCCACCAAGTAATGATTCCCCGTATGAAAATGTCATCACTCGATGCCAACTGGTCTAACGAGCAGATTATCAAGAAAGTAATAGAAGAAGGCTATTCGCGTATGCCCGTTTACGAAGACAATATGGACAAAATCATTGGTGTAGTTTATTCCAAAGACCTCTTGGATTTTGCCCAACATCAAAAAGTATTTGATTTGAGAAAACTCATGCGCCCTATTTACTATGTACCTGATTCTAAGCGCATTAAAGATTTGATTAGAGAGTTCCAAAAGAATAAACTGCATATAGCTATTGTTACGGACGAGTTTGGCAGGACGGTTGGGCTTATTTCCTTAGAAGATATTATTGAGGAAATTTTTGGTGAAATTTATGACGAATACGACGAAGAAAAAGTAATTATTTTTGATAAAATTAGCGATAAAGAGTTTGTAGTCAATGCCGTAGCCTCTATCGTAGATACCAACCGCCTCTTACCTAAGCCGCTACCCGAAGGCAAGGGTTATGATACTATTTCGGGCTTGATACTGAGCAAGTTAGGCAGAATCCCTAATGTAGGCGATAAAATGACCATAGAAAAATATGAAACTACTATCCTCAAAAAAACGCATAATGGCGTAGAATTAGTGCAAATAAAGTTAGTAGAATAATTTAAAGTTTTTTCTTGCTCTTTCCAAAAAAACTCCATAACTTTGCAGTCCTAAAATTGAGGTATAGTGAAAAACCTAAAAGAATTTGACATTGATTTGATAAGTTTGGCAGATAAACGCCATGATTATCAGTATGTTGCGGACAATACGTTTTTTGCTTTGTTTGAGCATAGCTTAGTAGAAGTAGGAAAATGTACTATTCACCTTGCACTGACCAAAAGCGAAACGATGCTCATTGGAGAGTTTGATATTCAGGGAACGATAGAGCTGACTTGCGACCGTAGCTTAGACCTATTTGATTATCCGATAGATACAAAAGCGCAAATTATCTTCAAATATGGAGAGCAAGCGCAAGAGCTTTCAGATGAGATAGTAGTGATTCCCAGAGGTTTAGATACACTGAATGTGGCTCAGTACATTTATGAATTCATTGGCTTGTGTGTACCCATGAAAAAGTTGCACCCAAGATTTGTAGAGGCAGAAACTGATGATGACGACGAAAGTGATATTCTGATTTATTCTTCTGCCACTACTGGGGAAGACACCGCAGAAGACGGTACAGCAGAGATTGACCCTCGCTGGGAAGATTTGAAAAAATTGATTAAGTAAATTATAAATAAATTCTAATAGATAGTTTAAATTTTTGTAACAATGGCACATCCCAAAAGTAAGATTTCAAAGACAAGAAGAGATAAGCGCAGAACGCATGACAAGTGTATTCCTGCAACCATAGCCATTTGCCCCACATCAGGTGAGCCACATTTGTACCACAGGGCGCATTGGCACGAAGGCAAGCTCTACCACAAAGGTAAGGTCGTGATGGAAAAGCAGGTAGCAGTTGCTGAGTAAGTAATATACTCAAAAAAGTATTTCATTTGGTGTTTTCATAGTTGTTTTTTTAGTTTTGAAAGAGAAGTCATTTTTTTGGCTTCCCTTTTTTTGTTTTCATAGTTTTGTATTAGAGTTTTACAAATAGGGCTATAAAAACATTTCTTTTAACACCACCAAAGACTTTAACTCTCCAAAGCCCTCAAAATGAAGCTGATAGAATTTTAAAAGTGCATCTAAAAATTCTGCCCTTGTTTTATGATTCATAGGCACAGCCGCGCCATAGTCCGCCAGAATGAGCGCGTCCAGTTGGGGTTTATATAGCTCATAATCAAATAGATAGCCTGCATATTGGAGTTGCGTACCTATTTCCTCAGCGTCAGTGATATAAAAGCCAAGCAAGCCCGAAAGCCGAATCAGGAACTGTAAGTGAAAATTCTCGAAATTTGCAGGTAAATTTTCTAAGGTCAAAATGCTATTGAGCAGAAAATCAAAGACTTCTTGGTGCGCTTCCTCGCTTTTCAGGATTTTGGTCAATACCTCTGTCAAGAAAAGGCTAATCGTTGTTTTGTGAATATCAAAAGGAATAGATTGGAAAGGTTGATAAATTTTTGACTCTGAAATATAATTCAAATCATTGTTGGGCTTATTATAAACGACCAAATCCAACAAGGTAAATGGCTGATAAAGAGCTATTTTATTGTTTTTGTTTTTCACACTTCGCACACTATTGACAATGTATGACCGCAACCCAAACGCCTCCGTATAGATGCGGACGATAATGGAGGTGTCGCGATAGCGGATAAAACCCAATACGATTCCTTTCGTTTTGTAAAGCATTTTTTAATTTTTCCAGTGTACCTTGCCAAAATGCGCCGCATCAAAAAGGCGGCTATCTAAGATGGCATTGGGTTTGATTTCCTTGTATTCTTCCAGTTGTGTTTTTTTGCCGTTTACCAAAAACAAAACATCAGTTTCTATCCAACCCTTGCCTGATTTGATATGTTTGGAAAAGCGTGCCTCACGAATATCTCCGTTGGGCATTTTCTCGAGAGTCCTAACCAAGTGCAAGTTTTTTTTGTCAATCCAAAACTGAGAGGAGGTAAAATCGCCCTCCGCTGCACCAATTACATAGGCAGGCTTGCCGTTGTGCGTGTCTGTTCGGAATTTGCTCAGGTCGTAGCCCGCACTTTTGAGTTCTGCCATAATTTTGTCTTTCGCCATAAAATTCATGCCGCCCGCCAGTAAGATTAAGTTGTTTTTGAAAGGCTGCTTGCGCGTATTTTGTCCGTTTTTGAAGTTAAAAATGGAGTCGCGAGCAAAAATCACCGCATTGCCTTCCTTGATTTCACCAAAGTCGATGCGGAAATTGGTAGGGTACGCTATTGCCTCATACCAAGTGGACTTACCTGAAACTGTATCTGCCTGATAATGCGTATTATACTGCACAAAAGTTACTGTTTTTGCCGCCTTGCCCATGTAGCGTTTGTGCATTGCCTCTACCAACGTTTCGAAAGAGGTAATTTTCTTGTTGGGAACTGTCAATGAAGACATTGACAGAAAGAGGATTGCGGTTAATGATTTGAAAATAAATGATTTAGACATTATTTTTTGAGTTTAAGTTTTTTTGATTGTATAGAAATTCTCTCCTTTAGAGAGTTGCTACCATTTTAATAGTGAAGATTTTTCAGACAGCCTCATATCATTGTACTAATTATATCTTTTTTTCAATAATTCCATCATAAATACATTTATATCCCACTGATTAGCAACAGGTTGGCGAGTATAAGGCAGCGCAGGCAAGTAGGTTACAGGACCAAACTCAGGCGTAATCGTAAAAATAGTTGTGCCTTTGGCGCGTTGTATTTCCACTATTTTGTCCCACCAAGCCAAGTGGTGATTGAGTGCGTCCGTCCATTCGGGCGCACGCGGGTCATTTACCTGAGGACCTTCCTGATGCCCCACGCGGGCGTGAATGTGGTCTGTGCGGCTGATTGCCAAGTTTACCGCTTCGGGCTGGTCGTCCAGTAGGCTTTCATGCACATTGCACCAATGCGAAATGTCCAACGTCATGCGAAAATTGGGTATTTTTTCCAAATAATCTTTGGTGATGTGTGCCGCAAAATTAAACTTGTTACGATGTGTTTCGTGGGTAACTTTTACACCAGTTTCTTTGCTGATTTTGTCGGCGAGTTCTATGAGTTTTTTGTTTTGCTCAAATGTAAAATAGTCTTTGCCTGTTTGCGAATTGATAAGTACAGGCTTGGCATCAGCCAAATTGCGAAGGTGCTTTTCATAGTTTTTGATATGCGTATCAAAGTCGCGCTCAAACGATTGATAGTATTGACAGATGAGCAGTAGGTCATACTTTTTCAGGGTTTCCAGAATCGCCTTTTTCTCACTTTCGTCGAGTGGCAATCCCGTTTCTACGCCATTGTAACCTGCTTTTTTTACCTTTTCACAAAAAGCGTCCCAAGAGAGGCTTTCACTGCCCCAGCGCGGGCAGAAGTAATTGATTTTCATAGTATTAGTTGAGTTGTTTTGAGCAAAACTACTTGATGCGGTCAGTAGCAAGATGGTCAGCAAACAAGCTGAAAATATGATGTAAATTTTCTTTTTCATTTTATACTGAATGTTAAACTATTTTTTCTATTTGACAGTGCGATTGGAAGGCGAAAGATATAAATTTATACAAAAAAAACATAAATTTCCTAATAATAGTCCATAGGCTTCTGCGGAGAATACTTTTTTGTTAGAACTTACTCAAAAATTTAATGATTGCTTTACATACGCGTACAAAGTAGTCTATAAGTGCCATTAGGCACGATAGCTTTGTAGAAAATAGAAAAATTAGATTACAGTAAGTCCCGTCAGGGACGATACAAGTATTTGTAAGTGAATTAGTTACGTCCCTACAGGACTTTTAAAGCCAAAGAAATTTATTATTTTCTACAAATATGTCGCCACCTAACGGGGCTAAATGCAAAGTACAATTATAATTATTGAACTACTTATATTAAATTTGTAAAAAATCAATCCTTTTGCAAAAATATCTATTTGCCATATTGCTCTGTCTTTCAGCTACTTTTGCCAACGCACAGCTCTCCAACAAGCGTTGTAAATGGGTGGTTATCAGGCATCAGATAGAAAATGATACACAGTCCAAGCCTCCTCAAACTACTGCCACTTTCGTATTAGACTCGCTTTCTCTTGTACCTGATAGCATCAAGATTATCAGCGTTTTACCCAAAAAACATCAGAACATTAAACTTTCTTATCGCCTCACTACCAACGAATTAACGCTGGAAAGTGATAGCCTGCCTCAAATTGATTCTATCTTGATTTGTTATCGCGTTTTTCCTTTTCTGTTTAGCAAAACCTACTACAAAAGAAGCCAAACGCTTTATGATTCAGGGCTTTATACTTTAAAAAACAAAGGGAATTTCCAATCTCCTCTGTATCAAGATTTTTTTCAAAAACGCGAAGAGTTATTTAGCTACGAAGGTTTGAGCAAAAGCGGTAGCCTCACGCGCGGGATTTCCTTTGGCAATAGGCAAGATGTTTTTGTCAATTCTGCCCTGAATCTGCAAATAGATGGCAAAATCGCGCCTGACATTCACCTTACTGCGGTAATGACTGACCAAAATGTGCCTTTTCAGCCTGATGGAAATACGCAACAACTTCAAGAATTTGACCGCGTTTTTATCAAACTTTCGCACAAAAACGCGTCGCTAAGTGCAGGAGATGTCGTTTTGCGTAATTCGCCTTCGCAGTTTTTGCGTTTTTACAAAAATGTGCTTGGCGGGCTGATAGAAACCAATTACGGCGTGGCAGTGGACAGCACCAAAAAAATAGAAGAACAAATTTTGCCAAAAAACCGCGCCAATACCAAAGTGGGCGTTGCCGTTGCCAAAGGTCAGTTTTATTCTTTTCAACTGCCTGTCAGCGAGGGAGTTCAGGGTCCGTATCGACTGCGCGGGCAGGGAAATGAACGCTTTATCATTATCATTGCCAATTCGGAAAAAGTGTATGTCGATGGCAAGCTACAAGTCAGGGGTTTTAATTATGATTACGTGATAGATTACAACACCGCCGAAATTACGTTTACACCCAAAGTCATCATTACGCAGTTCACGCGCGTACGCGTTGATTTTGAGTATTCTACGCAAAATTATAGCCGTACCATCTTGACCACAAGCCACTATCAGGCGTTAGGCAAACTTTCTATTTTTGGAAATTTTTATCGAGAACGCGACAATAAAAACAATCCGATTTTGGCACAATTAGATACTGCCAATCGCCGCTTGCTTTCTCAAATTGGCGATGACCTGAGCTTGGCTGTTGCCCAAAGTGCCATACGAGTTGCTGATTTCCAAGAAGATAGGGTTTTATATACCCCAAAAGACACAATTATCAATGGCGTGATAGTCCAGTTTTTTATCAGGGCGCGCCGCGGCGATGCCCCCCTTTTTAACATTACTTTTTCGGAAGTGGGCTTGGGTAATGGCGATTACGAGCAAGGAAGCATCACTGCCAATGGGCGAGAATATCGCTGGGCGGGGCAGGGTCGCGGTAGCTATAATCCTGTGCGTCAGCTACCTGCGCCCAACCAAAAGCAAATGACCACCATAGGCGCAAGCTACCAAATCCGTAAAAATGAAAGCATTTTTGTAGAAACTGCGCTGAGTAACCACGACCAAAATCTTTTTTCTGATAAAAGTAGCGCACCCAATGAAGGCTGGGCGGTCAAAGTGGGTTATGCAAAGGAAAAAGTGCTTCGTGAGGGCAAAGCGCAAACCTCTCCCCCTTTGGAGGGGGCAGGGGGGAAACAAATCTCTCCCCCTTTGGAGGGGGCAGGGGGGAGGTTATCCTATTCCCTTGACTACGAATACAATGACGCATTTTTTCGCCCGATTGACCGCTTTCGTTACGTAGAGTTTGACCGAGATTGGTCAGGCAATACGCAAGTGCCTCATAGTGAGCATATTTTAAACGCTGCGATTGGCTTGCGAAAAGATATTAATAATTTTATTTCCCTCAGACACACGCGCAGAAACCGCGAAACCGCTATCAATGGTTTTCAGCAGTTTGCAGAGGGAGGGATTCGTTTTAAAAAGTTTTTCTTGAAAAGCAATTTCTTTTTGATGAAAAATACCCAAGAAGAAACCCGCGCAGATTGGTCGCGATGGTCGACAGATATTTCGCACAAAACCAAGTATTTAGTAACGGGTTATGTGTATTCTATTGATAAAAATGTGGTGAGGAAAACAAATAATGATTCCATTTTTGCAACGGCAATGAATTTTTCGGCGCATCAATTTTATTTGAAAAATAGCGATTCTTCTAAATGGCAATACGGCATTGATTACACTATTCGCGAGGATAATGCGCCCCAAAGCGGAGAACTTGTCAAGGCTTTTCATGCTAATACGCTGAATATCAATGCTCGAAGGCAGACTGCTCACCAACTTTTTAATGTTCAGTTTACTTACCGAAAATTTGATAACCTACTGAAAACCAATACACAAGGACAGATTCCCGAAGAAACGATTATGAACCGCTTGGACTGGAATATCGATTTGGGCAAAGGTGCAATCAAATCGGAATTTACGCTGGTAAACGGCACTGGACGAGAGCTAAAACGTGAATTTATCTATCTGAAAGTTAATCCTGGCACTGGCACGCACACGTGGCGCGATGACAACAGCGACGGCGTGCAACAACTCAATGAGTTTTATCCTGCTATCAATGCTGATGAAAAAAATTATGTCAAGTTTTTTACACCCACCGACCAATATTTGCTTGCGTTCTCCAATAATTTCAGCTATCGTCTGAACCTCAACGCGCCGCGCACGTGGGCAAAGGCAAAAGGTTTCAAAAAATGGATAGGAAAATGGAGTAACGTTACCGCGTGGACTATCAATCGCAGAACGACAGACAGCGATTTTTTGCCGCGTTTTGCGCCTTTTGTGGCAGTGGCAAACGAAAGTCGCCTGCTCTCGGACTTGGCAAATTTGCGGACTACTTTTTTCTATGACCGCACCGCTACCAAGTTTGGCGCAGAGTTTTCCTACTTGCAAAATACAAATAAACAGCTACTTACCAATGGGTTTGAGTCCAGGAAACAAGACGAACTTCAGCTCAATGCTCGCTACAATATCGCCACTACTTGGAACATTCGCTTGCTGGCGGCGAACGAGCTAAAAACCAATGGCTCTGACTTTCTGGAAAATAGAAATTATGCCATTAAAAATCAAAAAGTAAAACCTGAAATTTCTTATCAACCTTCTCAAAATCTGAGATTTACGCTTGCATATTTTTTTCAAAACAAAAAAAACATTTTGGGAGAAATCGGCGAAAAAGCCGTACTCAACGAATTTATTTTTGAAAGTAGAATTGCAAAGAAAACCAACAGAACTATCTCTACAAGAATGAGATACGTAAATATTCGCTACGACGGGCAGTCCAATTCTCCGCTTGGCTATGAGATGCTGGAGGCATTGCAGGTGGGGCAAAATGTGCAGTGGTCAGTCAATTGGCAGCAGCGATTGGGCAATGGTCTGCAACTGATTTTCCAGTATGAGGGCAGAAAATCGGAAAATAGCAACGTGATTCACCTTGGTAGAATGCAGGTGGCGGCTTTATTTTAAAAAAAATTCCACAAAGCAACAATTAATCTACCTCAAAATCCAGTTCGTCTTCCTGTATTTGGAACTTTTTGCCGTTTCGTATAATGACTTTGAGGCATTTGGCAGTTAAAACGGCATCTTCGAGGGCGTTATGCACTTCGGTTTCTCTTTCAAAACCAAAATGCTCGGCAACAGCCCCCAGGCTCAACGATTTGGGCGTACTGATATTGTTGGCACGAAGCACCATAAAGAAAAAATTAGAAAGCACAAAAAGGTCTAAGACGCGATAAGAAAACTCCCAAGTAAGGTGAATTTTGTGGTAGGCATCTTTCAAAAAATTGATGTCAGTTGTTACGCTTTGCCCACAAATCATTACGTTCCGCAAGGCACTTTTGCCTGCGCGCTTGGTGTCTGTATGCTTCAACACCCAGTTTTCAAAGTTTTCCAACGCCTCGTGCAGTTGCGGGGCTTCGTCCAAATCATAGATAGAAAGCTCATGTACCCTACTGGCAGGAATGGAAAAACGGTCTTTGTGTTCTGGATAAATATTGGTGAGGAAAGTGCTTACCTGATTCCATTTGTCATCATACAGGCACGCCCCCAACTGGATAATTTCGTGATAGCCCACTTCTAAACCTGTGGCTTCTACGTCAAAAACTAAATAGTGCGCCATTTTTTATAATTTTTTGATGCGAATATTTCTGTACCAAACCTTATCTCCGTGGTCTTGGAGGGCGATTCTACCCTTGCGGAACTTGGCAAAATCAGGGTGTGCGGCAAACTTACTTGCCTTGACCATCTCAATAAATTCGGGGCTGTTTAGGTCATATTCCACAATTTTTGCCCCATTGAGCCAATGTTCTACCTTGCCCTTGTTTACGACGATTTTGGCGATATTCCACTGACCAACAGGCTTGAGTTGCTTGTTTTTGCCCGCGGGAATGAGGTCGTACAGCGCGCCCGCCTGATGGTTTCCGTTGATGCCTTTGGTCGCGTCGGGGTGTTTGTCATCGTCCAATACTTGCATTTCGGGACCTGTATTCCAGCCTTTTTGGTACTTTTGAGGGTTTTCATTGACCAAATAATAAATGCCGCTATTGCCGCCTTCGGAGATTTTCCATTCGAGTTCAAATTCGTAGTTTTCGTATTCCTTATCAGTGAGAATGTCGCCTGCTCCTTTCTGACTCAGCATCAAGGCTCCGTCCTCGACCTTCCAAAGTGGGGAAATGTCTTTGGTGCCGTAATTGTGCCAGCCTTTGGTGGTTTTGCCATCAAAAAGCAATTTCCAACCTGTTTCTTTTTTCATGGTATTGGACTGAAAAAAAATGAATGAAAAAATGACGATAAAAGAAAATACAGATTTTTGTTTTTTCATGGTTTTGATATTTTGTAAAGTTCGAAATAAAAGTAGCAAATTTTACAAAATTTGCTACTTCCTTTTTTCTAAAAAATTTATTTCACAGGATTCAACGCGTTATTGATGCGTTTGGCTACATCTTGGAGATGGTAGCGACTCATTTTGTCCGTAATCAGTGGCAGGGCAGTTCTGATTTCTGCTTGCAAAGCCTCCAAATGTCCGCGTGCGATAGAGGGAACGTCAGTTTTCTTCAAATCTACTTGGCGCGTATTGTACGCATAGCCTGCGCCAGGCGGAATGTAGGCTACAAAGACTGGATTTGTAGGATTTAAAACTGAAATTACTTTTTCGACAAACACCTTTTGCAGGTTGCGGCGGTGAATGTCTATCGCTTTTTTAGTGCGAAGTTCAGCCCAAATTCCTGAACGCAAATCAGTCATAAACTCGTCCAGACTGTAATTTGCAGGATTTTTTGCGCCCGTTTCCAGCAAACGCACTAATTTATCGCCCGCCATGATGTTGTTTAGTGCGCTTTCTTGCATTGATTTCATAGCCTCTATGCCTTGGTCTGGGCGAATTTTGTCAAGTACGTTGGTGTCAAGCAACCAAGCTGGCGTTTCGAAAAGTTGTTTGTGTAAAAATGCGACCGCTTCTTTCTGCGTTGCCTTTGCAACTACCTGATAAACAGCACCTCTCATATCGTAGGTTTTGGGAGTGTCGTAAATTCCGCCTACATTTTTGGCAACGTGTCCCATGTAGCGACGAAACTGAAAAACGAGGTCGTCGTAAAGTTCAGCCAATTCTGTATAGCTTTCGCCGTCTTCTTTTGTCCACGTATTGAGGTTTGGCAGGATACGTTGGAGGTTTTTGATGCCGTATTCTGAGGCTTTCATGGCATTATCGCCCACGTCTTCGGTTTGTGAGCGCGGGTCATACGGACTGATTTCTGTCCCAAAAGCCAAGCGGGGATTTTCCACTTTGGCTTTGGTAATTTCGTTTAATAATTTTTTTTCTTCGTCTGCACTTTTGGCATCTGGGAAATATTTGTAAGCCCACAGGATAGCCCACTCGTCATAATCACCAATTCGAGGAAAGAAATCGGTAACGCCATCTTCGGGCTGTGCCACGTAGTTAAAACGAGCATAATCCATGATGGAGGAAGTATGTCCATTTTGTTTGATAAATTCCTTGTCGCGAAGTTTCTCGACAGGCGTAGCCGAGCTTGCGCCCATATTGTGCCTTAGCCCAAGTGTATGCCCTACTTCGTGCGAAGAAACGAAGCGAATGAGCTGCCCCATGAGTTCGTCGTCAAAATCTTTGGTGCGTGCGCGAGGGTCAGTTGCCGCCGTTTGAATTAAATACCAATTTCTGAGCAGGCGCATGATATTGTGATACCAACCAATATGACTTTCTATGATTTCGCCTGTGCGCGGGTCGTGTATGTTAGGTCCGTAGGCATTTTGAATGTCTGCCGCGAAATATCGAATGACAGAAAAACGCGCATCTTCTAAGCTCATGGTTGAGTCTTTGGTGTCCCAATATTCGCCACGAATCGCATTTTTCCAGCCTGCCTTTTCAAATGCTTTTTGCCAGTCATCTACGCCTTGTTTCAAATATTTTTGCCATTTTTCGGGTGTGGCAGGGTCTATATAAAATACGATAGGTTTGGCTGGCTCTATCAATTCACCGCGTTTTTGTTTGTCAGCATCAGCCGCATTTTTGGGTTCTAAACGCCAGCGCACCGCAAAAGTTTCTGTTTCTGCTTTTTGTGAATTTTCTTTGAAAACACTGTATTCATTGGCAAAATATCCTACACGCGCATCAAAAAATCGCTTACGCATGGGAGATTTGGGCAGGGCAATCATCGAAGTATTAAACTCCATTGTAACCACGCCCGCGTCCAAGCCCGCAGGAAGATAAATGCCAGGACTTGGGAAAGGCGAAGGCATTATCGGTGGTGCTTGCGTCCCAAAGGTCTTGACAGTTCTGATTTCCGTATTGATAGGGAAGGATTTGATGCCCTGAATGTAAGAACGGTCGGCTTGGAACATACTGATTTTATACAACTGCTTGAAAAAAGGATTCAACGAAAATACTTGATTATCGCCTTTGAACAAATCCGTTACATCTACAACTGTTGAGGTGTCTTTTCTGACCGCCTTGACTTCGAGGGAAGCAATGATGGGGTCAGCACTGGAGTTTTTGACGGCTTGGAAAATGGGTTTCAAGCTATCAGGGCTGGAAATAACGTAGGTGATAGAGCGCAGGAACAACTTATTATCAGGTGCTTTTTCCCACATCACCACTTGCCTATTGACCTCTTCGCCACCAAAGATACCACCCCCTGCGGCAGTTTTGGAGAAGCGCGTGATAGCCATGACCTCACGCCCAATGAGGCTATCAGGCACTTCGAAATACCACTTGTCCTCAACCTTGTGTACGGTCATTAAGCCTTTGCTGGTGATAGCCTTGCTGGTAATGACTTCTTTGTACGGCTTGATTCCTGCTTTTGCGGGGGCTGCCGCCGCGCCACCACCGCCTGTCGTAACAGGTTTGTCATCTTTTTTTTGGGCAAACACGTTCATGCTTGTAGCCAATACAAACAAGCACCATACTAAAATTAGGTATTGTTTTTTCATAAAATATTTGATAGTAAAATGTTATAAATGAGATAGATACATTAAAAATAGAAATGAAATTGAGGTAGGTTAGCTTTAATTTTGAATTGATTGTAAATGCGAAGTTAAAAAAAAAAGAAACGTTGAAAAGAAAAGGAGAAAATTTTTAGTTTTTTTCTCCTTTTTTTATTGAAAAATTCATCTCAGTTTATACTTCTGTTCTCAGCACTTCCAAAGGCGGATTGTTTACCACCGCGCGCACATTGAGCAAGCCTATCGTAATCGTAAGCCCTGTAATGACCAAGAAAACGACCAATGCAGGCAAAATATTAAAAGTAAAGGCAACCTCAAAGGCAAAATATGCCAAAGCCCAGCTCGCCCCCATCGCCAAAATAATCCCTGAAAGTGAAGCCAAACTTCCTAAGAAAAAGTATTCTAATAAATTGATTATCAGCACTTGTTTGCGGCTTGCGCCCAGTGTGCGGAGGAGTACACTTTCCTGCATTCGTTGGTAGCGGCTGATGATGACCGAACCCACCAAGACCAATAAACCTGTCAAAATACTGAAAAACGCCATGAATTGGATAGCAAAAGAAACTTTGTTCAGCACCTCGTCTAAGGTCTTGAGAATCAGGTCTAAATCTACTACTGAAATGTTTGGGAAACGCTGCACGAGTGATTGCTGAAACTTAGCAGACTGCACTGCTGAACTTACTTTGGTAACGAAAATATGAAATTGAGGCGCGTTTTCTAAGACTCCCGAAGGAAAAACCACCAAGAAATTGGACTGAATTCGATTAAAATCTACTTTTCGCAAATGCCCAATGATGGTCTGCATTTTAACGCCTTGTACGTCAAAAGTAAGCCTATCACCCATTTTGACCTTAATATTTTTGGCATAATTTTCATCAAAAGAAACAAAAATGGTATCCGCAGGCGATTTGACAGGGCGATTCCATGCGCCTTTGATGCTTGTTTCCGAATCAGTGAGGCTGTCGCGATAAGTTACCCGATATTCCCTGTCCAATGCCCACTTGGGGATTCTGTCTTCTTGTTTTTTATTGATTGTATCTGCCTTGATTTGAAAGGCAGTTTTGCCGTTAATGGCTGTTAATCTCATAGTTACGAGTGGCACATCTTGAATCGTGGGCAGGTCAAACGATTTGACTAATTGTTGTAAAGAATCTTTTTGAACGGTCTGAATATCAAAAAGAACCATATTGGGCTGGTTGGCGCGGGCTGTAAACGATACTTGGCTCAGGAGCAAACTTTGGATAAAGTACAAGGTTGTAATCAGTGCCGTTCCCAGTCCAATCGACAAAACCAAAATAAGTGTTTGGTTATTAGGGCGGTACAAGTTTGCCAAACTTTGTCGCCAAAGATAACTCCATGCTGTAGGGAAAAACTTTCGCACACTCCAAATAATCGCTTGGGCAAAGGCAGTCAAAACCAAAAATGCGCCCGCCAGCCCCAGCGTAAAATAAAGCGATTGTAACCAGCCATTAATTTGCAAACGTGCAAATCCATAAATGAAAAAAGTGATTAACAAATAAGTAGCCCAACGCCAAACGTCGCGACTCACTGGTGTTTCCTCAAAAGATGAACGCAAAGTACGCAGGGGCGAAACGTTGCGAATGGAAAGCAGTGGCACAAGTGCGAACAAAATCGCCACTAACATACCCGTTAATATACCTTGGAAAATTGCCACCCAAGAAATGGAATAATTGACTTTGACAGGAAGGAAGTCATTGAAAACCAAAGGCATAAGCACTTGAATCATACTCCCCAACACCGCACCTATCACAGAACCTATCAAGCCCATTGCCGTAATTTGCAACAAATAAATCAGGAAAGCCTCGCGACCTTTTACTCCCAAACAACGCAAAACCGCCACCATGCCGATTTTTTCTTTGATATACACGTGAACCGCGCTCGCCACGCCCACACAACCCAACAGCAAGGCAACAAAACCCACCAGATTCAAAAAATCGTTCAGGTTCTCGAAGGCGCGTCCTGTATTTTGTTTGCGTGTTTCTACGGTATCATAGTTCAATTTGAAGTTTTCTAATTGCAGTTTATATTTTTCCACTAATGCCTTTGTATCAGTACCTTGTGCGAAAGCAAAATAGAAATTATAGTTAATACGGCTGCCTTTTCTCACCAAGCCCGTTTGCTCTAAAAATTGGAAAGGAATATACACAGGTGGCGCGACGGTTGCGGCAATGCCAGACTGCCCTGGCACGCGCTGCAAATCACCTTCTATCAAAAATGTAAGATTTCCGACCTTGACCGAATCACCCGTTTTGGCATTGAATTGGAGCAGTAAAGTGTTGTCCACCAGAGCTTTCTGTGCCTTGCGAAAGCTCGCGCCTGCCTGTGCGGGCAAGGTTACAATCTCCCCATAAAACGGAAAATCTCCCTCCAACGCCCTGACTTGCACCAAGCGCGTTCCTTTGCTTTGTGGAAAAAAAATCATCGAGGCAAAATTGCTTTCACGCGCCTTCTTGACTGCGCCCATGCCTATCGAGTCGATGAGCATACGCGCGCTGTCTGTAATAGGCTGGTTACTGCGAATCACCAAATCCGCACCGAGCAGTTCCTTTGCCTGACCGTCAATGTCTTTTTGGATATTTTCACTAAACGAATTGATAGCAACCAGCGCGGCAATGCCCAGCACAATAGATGAGGTAAAAAGAAACAAACGAGAACGACTTTTGCGGCTGTCGCGGACTGCCATGCGCCAAAGCCACGACCAGCTCATGTTGCGATTGGGTATATTTTGCACGTTTTGTGGGTATTTTTTTGAGAATTTTTTTGTAAATATACGGTAAATGTGTTAGATTTTTCTTTTCTTATTTTGTCTTTTCTCCAAAAATAAGTATAATTTTGAAATTAGGCATCTTGTAGATTAAAATACTGTTAGGAGTCCAATATTAAGCCCCTACGAGGCTTATAGAAATGAAAAAATGCTTTATTACCAATATTTAAGCCCTAACAGGCTTGTAAACTGCAATTATTTAAGCATTTGTCTATTAAAAAAAATTCAAAAGATTCAATGCCATGAAAATCAAAATAGTATGTTACTTTTTATGTAGTATTTGTCTATTTTTTAAAGCGCAACACACGCTTGCCCAGCAATTTGCAGATACCGTTTATCTCCCAACTACCGAAAGCCTATCTAAGCGCAAAACGCCTTCATGGTTCAATGAAGCCAAATTAGGCATCTTCATTCATTGGGGACTATATGCCGTACCTGCCTGGGCAGAAACCAAAGTTTCCGTAGAAACAGCAAAAGATTGGAAATATTTTTATAAGCACAATCCGTATGCAGAATGGTACATGAACACACTGAAAATCAAAGACTCTCCCACCTCCCATTACCATAAACAAAAATATGGACAACAGTTTGATTACTATGACTTTATCCCTATTTTTAATCAAGAGAATAAGCAGTGGAAACCTGATGAATGGGTCAATTTGTTTTTGGAAGCAGGTGCAAAGTATATAGTGCTTACCTCCAAACACCATGACGGATTTAGGCTTTGGCACAGTAATATTCCTAATCCTATGTATGCCCAACAGCCACTCAATGCCGAACGCAATATAGTAGCTGAATTGGAAAAAGCAGCAAGAAGCAAAGGACTTAAATTTGGACTTTACTACTCAGGAGGCTTGGATTGGACATTTTATAGAACCCCTATCACCAATCTGTACCCAGACCTATTTCAAAGCAAGCCTACAAGTATCGCTTATGCCAGCTATGCCGAGAATCATCTTTATGAACTCATTTATCAGTTTCGCCCAGATGTGCTTTGGAATGACATTAGCTTTCCCGATTTAAGCAATCAGCTATCCATTTTCAGCGAGTTGGTCAATCATAACCCTCTTGCTGTCATCAATGACCGCTGGGGCAAACACAGCGAACTCACTGATTTCATTACCCCCGAATACAAGGTCATGGATACGATTTGTCATCAGAAATGGGAAACTTGTAGGGGAATTGGCTACTCTTTTGGCTACAACCAAAACGAAACCGCGCAGGAAATGTTATCCCCTGACGCACTGATAGATATGTTTATTGACATTGTAAGTAAAAATGGAAATTTACTGCTAAACGTAGGTCCCAAAGCAGATGGCTCCATTCCAGCAAGTCAGGCTTTACGGCTTACCGAACTTGGTAAATGGTTAAAAATCAATGGAGAAGCAATTTATGCATCCTATCCATACCATACCGCAGGAGATAAAATAGAAGACGGCACTCGCATCAGGTTCACACAAAAACCCAATCAATTATTTGTATTTTTATTAGAAA
Source organism: Cytophagales bacterium (assembly GCA_013298985.1). Classification (GTDB taxonomy): domain Bacteria; phylum Bacteroidota; class Bacteroidia; order Cytophagales; family Thermoflexibacteraceae; genus Thermoflexibacter. Next base: position 19,796 of record JAAFJS010000014.1, on the reverse strand, counting down.
AACCAAATCAAAATAAATTTATCATTCCTTTCCCCCAAAATCTCACCCTTGCACAACAAAAAAACATGAAAATTACACTATTAGGAGAGAAAACACAAAGCCTTTCCTTTCACTATTCTCCTGAAAAACAACACATTGAAGTTCTTTTACCAAAAATATTAGTCCAAAGCCATGCCTATACGATTAAGGTTGCTTTTTGACCTTTCCAATCTCTTGATTTTAGTGTAGAAGTTTACATCTCGATTTTCATTTTGAGCCACAAGCCCGCGATACGCGCTGAGTCAAAAAACACAATTTCTAAGCGTTTGCCATCGTTTGCAGATGGAATAGAGATTTTTTCGGGCGTTTTCCCAAACCACTGAGCAGGCAAAACGATAGCATGGAAGCGCAAGCCCTGATTTGCCAACTGATAGTGCTGTTCTTCCAATAAAAAATGTTGGACATCTTTGGTAATCGATTGCACCTTGCTCATATCGCTAAGAAGGGCAATGGATTGATTGCGTTTGATGGATTCTTTGACGCGGATATTTCCTGAAAGGCAGCTATCAAAATCTACATAGCCCGACCAAGTGGTCATCAGCATATTAAAATCGTCAAGATAGTCAAGCGTGAGGAAGTCCTCAGAAAATAATGTTTCACGCATAATTGTAAGATTTGGTTTACTAAGATTTATTGATTAAGTTCACTCTCTTTACATTTAGTAGTTATAGAAGCACCTTTTGGAGGCACTCTAAGCACGTCATACTTTTGCAGACGAAAAAAATGGCTATTCTATACTACCTAAAACAATTATTAATAAGAGGTGTAAATTTGATTGTTTTACAATTACAAAATTATCAAATTGTTTCATATTTCCAAGAAAAAAGGTGAGAATATTTCATTTTTTAAAGATAAAAACAGTTTTGTTTAACTATTTCAATATTTTAATTGCATTATTTCAATATTAAAGCTATGTCAGGTAAACAAAGTGTAAGCAATCAAAAAATAATACGAGTCCATGCAGGCAAAGCACAGGCAGACGAAGCTGACGACTTGCTGGTGATAGAGCAACCCTTAGAAATAAGGCTTGTCTATCAGCATAATACCGAAATAGTAGAAAAAAGCCTTGCAGTTACCATGCGAACGCCCGCGCACGATTTTGAACTTGTATTGGGTTTTTTGTTTACCGAAGGAATTATTCGAGATTTTTCTCAGGTCAAAAACATGAAATATTGTACGGATAGTGGGCGGCAAATGGAGGCGGAAAACATAGTGAAAGTGGAACTTACACAAAATCTAATGTTGGATTGGGCGCGATTGCAGCGCAATTTTTACACGACCTCAAGTTGTGGCGTTTGTGGCAAAACCGCGATAGAATCCGTACACCAGCTTACCTATTATCCACTGCCTTTGCCTGCGCCTGATTTTGAGCTAACTATGATTGATACGCTGAGTGCAAAGGTACGCAACCAGCAAGCCGTTTTTGCCCATACTGGAGGTTTGCACGCGTCGGCACTATTTGATAGCGCAGGTAACTTGCTGATTGTCAGGGAAGATGTGGGCAGGCACAATGCACTGGACAAGCTGATAGGCGCAATGCTTGTCAAAAACGAAATCCCATTACACCATCACTTGCTCTGGGTAAGCGGTAGGGTGAGCTTTGAGTTGGTGCAAAAGGCACTAATGGCAGGGATTGTGGTCGTGGTGTCAGTGGGCGCGCCGTCGAGCTTGGCGGTAGAGATGGTACGAAGCGCGGGCATGACGCTAATAGGTTTTGCCAGAAATCAGGGCTTTAATATTTACTGCGGTAAGGAAAGAATCCGTCTGCCAACCTAAAATAGTGGTTTTTACGTTTTTTTTTATTTGATTACGTTATTTTTTTCCAAAAATAATATAAATTTGAAGTTAGATTATCGGCTCATTATTTGCTAAAAATCTAACATAGACTTTTACAAAAATACTAATATCACCGCCCCCTCAGATTTCTATTTTTTGTAAGGAATAACCTAACAGACCAATGACCAATGCGACCAATTATTACTTTTATCTTACTTTTTAGCTTTTTTACTACTGCCGCCCAAAACAAAGCTATCGTGGATAGTTTATTGCAAAAATTGACCACTGCTCAGGATACCAATCGGGTGCTAATCTTGAACGGGCTTACTTGGCAGTTTCGCAATTCCGACTTTACCAAAGCCTTAGACTATGGAAAAGAGGCGATTGCATTGGCTGAAAAGATTGAATATCAGGCAGGTTTGGCAGATGCGTATAGTTTTTTAGGCGTGGTCTATCGCAATATTGGCGAATACCCAGAAGCGACAGAGTTTTACCTCAAAGCCCTCCACATTGCCGAGAAAAATAATTTGAAACAACGTATCGCCTATTCCTATAACAATTTGGGCGATATTTTTAAATACCAAAAAAACTATACAGAAGGAGAATCTTATGTGGTCAAAGCCATCAAAGAGTTTGGAAAATTAGGCGACCAACGTGGTATTGGCTACGGCTACATCAGGCTTGGCGAGATTTATCAAGAGCAAAAAAAGTACGAGCAGGCACTTGCCGCCTTTGATAGCTCTTTGGTTATTCGGAAAAAATTAGGCGACCTCTCCATGGTAGAATCCAGCCTGAACCGCTTGGGGAAGCTCTATGATGTGCTGGGCAACTATCCTGAAGCCTTAGAGTATTTTTCACAGTCCCTCAAATTGAGCAATGAATTGGGCGATTTGAAGGGCAATGCAGGTACGCAGGCAGACATGAGCCGAGTTTTTCTTAATCAGGGAGAAGACGAAAAAGCCTTGAATTATGCCTTAGAAAGCCTTACGCTTGCCCAAAAACTGGGTAGTAAAGACATTATCAAGAAAACAAGTGAGATTTTGACCGAAATTTATGCCAAACGCAAAGACTATCCAAACGCTTTTGTATATCAGCAAATGTTAATGAAGGTCAAAGATTCGCTGTTCAATGACGAAAGCACCGTTCAAATCAGTACACTACGCAGTAACCACGAGGCAAATAAAAAACAAGCCGAAATAGACTTGCTCAACAAAGAAAATCAAATTAATAATTTGATTTTTAATGTATTAATTGCAGGTTTTGCGTTGTTTGTGGTAATACTTTTTGCGATGTTTCGCGTGAGCAGGAGAAGAAAAGAAATGAATTATGTACTGAATGAGCAGAAAAAAATCATAGAAAAGAAAAACGAAGACGTAACGGCAAGCATCACTTATGCCAAGCGAATCCAAGACGCTACAATTCCTTCGGAGGAGATGATAAAAAAATATTTGCCCGAAAATTTTGTTTTTTTCAAGCCCAGAGATATTGTAAGTGGTGATTTTTATTGGTTTACCAAGATTTTAGGCAAAAAGCTGGTGCTTGCGGTGGTGGACTGTACGGGGCATGGCGTACCTGGCGCATTTATGTCATTGATAGGCAATAACTTACTGAACCATATTGTGATTAATTTGGGGATTACTGACCCCAATATAGTGCTGGAAGCGATGAATGCTGGTGTGATTGATGTACTGAGCCAAGAATCGACCAATAACCACGACAGCATGGACATAGCCCTATGCGTGATAGATACAGAAAAAAAGAAAATGGAGTTTGCAGGAGCTAAATCACAACTTCTCTATATCCAAAATGGTGAAATTCAATACATTAAAGGGAACAGTCAGCCTGTGGGCGACCTGAGCAGGGGCAAGGATAAGAACTTTACCAAACACGAAATAGACCTTTCCATGCCGACTACGTTCTATATTTTTTCTGATGGGTTCGCTGACCAGTTTGGTGGGACAGACGACAAAAAGTTCATGTCCAAAAATCTTCGCCAACTGCTTTCTGACAACCACACCAAAGGCATGGAGGAGCAACACAAAATCGTGGAAAAAACATTTAATGACTGGATAGGGAAAAAACACCAACAAGTAGATGATGTTACCGTAATTGGGGTGAGGGTGAATTAATTACATTCTCACACCAACCAGCGTAATGTCGTCGCGTTGGGCATCTTCGTCTGCCATGTGCGTAATAAGGTTCGTGAGTAGCCTAATGTCTTGGACAGCAACTACTTCATGCGCCAAACTCTGCAACCATTCTTTGAGCTGCACTGAGCCTATTTTCTCTTTTTCAGGGTTATTTTGGTCAGCATATCCATCAGTGCATAGATAAATCATTGCGCCCTGCGGCAGCACCAAAGATTCCTGTCCAAAAGGTTTTTGTACCACATTCCTGCCGCCGCCAATGGAACGTTTGTTGGCTTGTAGCGTTTCCAGCTTTCCCTCAATCACATAATAAAGCGGTCGTTTTGCACCTGAATAAGTGAGTTTTGTACCCTCATTTTCTGTTTTTTCCAGCACACACAGGCACACGTCCATGCCGTCGTCATTAATCCTATTTTCTTGGCGTAGTGCGCTGCGTATGCCAAAATGCAGTTCTTCCAAGATTTGGGCGGGTTCATGGATTTTTTGTTGGACTACTATATCGTTTAGCACCGTACTGCCAATGATGGACATAAACGCGCCAGGTACGCCATGCCCCGTACAGTCCACGACTGCGAGAAAGACCTTGTTTCGCACCTGCCTGCACCAGTAAAAATCGCCCGAAACGATTGCCTGTGGTTGAAAAATGACAAAATACTCGCCCAAAGCATTTTTTAGGAAATGGTCATCAGGCAAAATCGCTTTTTGGATAGTTTCGGCATAACGAATACTGTCTTCCGTTTTCTGATTGTTATGCTCTATTTCCTTTTTAGCTTCCACTAAGTCGGTGTAGTTGCGATAGTTATCTACGGCAATGGAGGTAAAAATAGAAAGCGTTTTGAGGATATTGAGATTTTCCTGTGTGTAGGCATTTTTTTGGTAACTTTGGACAGTCATCACGCCAATACACTGATTTTCAACGACTAATGGCAAATAAATTACAGATTGAGGACGATTTTTGATAGACGTATTAATTTTACCATTTTTGATATAATGTTGATATTCTTTGTCAAAATCATTGATAATAATTTCTTTTTGATGCTCTATACACCAAAGCGAAAGGTGTTGCCCTTCGCGCGTAGAAAAATCGTGGTAATAAGTAGAGATTTTCTCCTTTCCCGAAAAGCCCTGAAACACTATTTTCTTGGTTTCCTTGTCCAAAATACCTATCCGAAACATATCTACAGCTACTAAATTGGCTATTTTGTCAAAAACCGTTTCTGCCAAAAAATCTTGATGATGCGAAAGCGAGGTAATGCGCTGACCTATATCGCTAATGACGTGAATATCAGAATAACTTTTTTCTAATTCCTTCTGTCGCTGAGAAATTTGCTCATTTGCCTTTTCTAAAAACTCATTTTTAGCGACAATGTCTTGCTTTTGTGCCAAAATTTCTTCTTGCTTTCCCTGCAACTCATTGTTAATCAGCATGATTTCATCTTTTTGCTTTGAAATTTCCAAGGTGCGTTCCTGCACTTGGCTTTCCAGTCGCTTGTTCTGCTGCTGTATCTGATAGACGCGGGCTTTGTAAAATCCAAAAACAACACCCACAATCGCAAAGCCAATCAAAATCTTAAACCACCAAGTATTCCAAATTGCTTTTTGGATTTCTATCTGAATATCAATGGGTTGCTCACTCCACACGCCATCATTATTGCTGGCGCGCACGCTAAATTTATACCTTCCATCAGCCAAATTAGCGTAAGTAACACTGCGCTGTTTACTTGGTTTTGTCCAATCTTTGTCATGTCCTTCCAGCTTCCACTGGTATTCATTTTTTTCACTGTGGCGATAGTTCAAAGCTACAAAGTCAAAGGAAAAAGTATTTTGCTCGTGTGTAAGCACTATCTTTTTCGTTTCTGAAATATCAACTTCCAAAGGCGAATCGGGCGTTTTTCTATTGATATTTTTGCCATTGATGCGAAAGTGCGTAAAATAAACCTTGGGCTTATAGATATTATTTTCCACAGAATCGGGATAAAACGCATTAAAACCACGATTGCCGCCAAAAAACATTTTGCCTTCCTTATTTTTAAAAAATGCGCCTGTGTTAAATTCGTTGGATTGGAGGTTATCGAACTGGTCGTAGTTATGAAATTCGTTGGTGATAGACTGGCTTTCGTTCCTCCAAAAATGCGAAATTCCTGCGTTGGTACTGAGCCAGAGGTAGCCCTTGTTATCCTCCAATATTCCATGCACCGTATTGCTGGGAAGCCCATTTTTGCGGTCATAATTGATAAAAATGCCTTTTGCCCTGTCAAATCTGTCCAAACCGCCATGCGTACCCACCCAAATCGTGCCTTTGCTGTCCTCATAAATGCACTTCACGCTATTGTGTGCGAGGGAAAGCGAGTCTTCTGGTTTGTTTTTGAAAGCCATAAATTTTTCTTCTTTTTTGTCAAAGCGGTTCAGCCCACCGCCACCCGTCCCAATCCACAAAAAACCGTCCCTGTCCTCTATGATGGTCTGCACCATGTTGTCGCTGAGGGTGTGTTCGGCAAATTCGGCAATATTTTGGAACGCCTTGAAGGTTCGGTCTTGGGGGTCGTAGCGGTTCAGCCCGCCTTCGTAAGTACCAATCCACAAAATGCCTGCTGAATCTTCGAAAAGTGAAATAATGTGGTCATCTTCTAACCATTCGTCTTTTTTCAAATCTTTATTAAATACTTGAAAAACAGATTTTTGTACGTCAAAATAATTTAAACCCTTACTTGTACCGAGCCAAAGCCCACCTCGCTTGCTTGGGAAAATGCAAGTTACGTAGTTGTCGCTAAGGCTATTTTTGTTGTTAGGATTATTTTTAAAGGCTGAAAAAAATTTGGTTCTTTTGTCATAGCGATTTAGTCCGCCGCCGCCCGTTCCTATCCAAAGTGTTTCGTTTTTGTCTTCATAAAAAGAAGTGATTGTGTTGTTAGTCAGGGAGTTAGTGCCGCCAATTTGGTAAGAAAAATGCTCAAATTTATCCCTGCCTTCGTCATATACGCTGATGCCGCCGCCTGCGGTCGCTATCCACACAATGCCCGTCTTATCTACAAAAATATGGTTTATCAAATCTCGACTGAGGCTTTGTGCATTTTTAAAGGTATTTTTGTAAATAGTTGCTTGATACTGATTTGCTCGCTGTGTGGGCGCAATCATCGCTACGCCACCGCCTGCCGTTCCCGCCCAAATATTGCCTTTTTTATCTTCATTAATTGTGGTGATGTGGTTCAAATCCCTGTCATTTACAGTAGGAGCATAAGGCGTGAAGGCAGAAAAACGTTTCTGCGCGTCTATTTTTCGTATGCCTGCCATAGTTCCTATCCAGTAATTGCCTTTGGAATCTTGGAAAACACATTGGATAAACTCAGATTTGAGAGAGTCAGGATACGCAGGCAAAGGCTTAAAATCCTTGTTTTCGGACTTGATAAGCAAGCCGCCGCCATACGTTCCCACCAAAATATTGCCTTTTTTATCCTCAAAAATCGTTTTGACAGTAACATTGTTTTCCGAATCAAAAAAAGAAGGAAACCGAAAGTGTGTGAAGCCACTGCGCTTGCGGTCTAAGCGCGAAACGCCCTCTTCCGTACCCACCCACAAGTAGCCCTTTTGGTCTTCTAAAATAGCGTATATTTTGTTGTTTATCAGACTTTTGGCTGAGTCGCTGTGGTGTTTGTAGGCAGAAAAAGTGTGCGTTTTGTGGTCAAATCGGTTCAGTCCGTTTTGCGTTCCCACCCACAAATTGCCCAGCTTGTCTTCATGAATTGCCAAAACCACATTGCTCGAAATACTTTTAGTATCTTGGGGATTGTGCTTGAAATGCGTAAATTCGTAGCCATCATAGCGATTGAGTCCGTCCTGCGTTCCCACCCACACGAAGCCTTTGGAATCTTGGAAAACACAGCTTACATTGTTATTAGAAAGCCCATTTTCTACCGAAAGCCGCGCAAAATTCAATCCATCTTCCTGTGCAAATAGCGCAGTGCCAAGCAAAAAAAGGAAAATGTAACTGACCCAATATTTCATTCCTGTTGGAAAAATTCGTTTGATTTTCGTGAAAATTTGTTTTTCAGGTAAAAATACAATAAATAGACAGTAAAATACAAAAATTGACATGAATTACTTAGAAAATTGGTTAGCACAAATAGACAAGCTGTTAATCGCAAATGTAATTGGCTTATTTATAGGGCTTTACGTCTTGCGAAGAATTGCTAAATACTATGTAGTCAAAAATCTCATCAAGACAGACGACAACGACAGCAAGACACGTTTGCGTTTTTTGAAAAATGCAATAGATTTTTTCTTTTTTTTGGCAGGTTTTATCACGATTTTTAATATTATCCCAGCTCTCAAATCAGTTTCTATGGGCGTTTTTGCAGGGGCGGGCTTGTTTGTGGCGCTGATTGGCTTGGCGGGGCAGCGCGCAGTGGCAAATATCATTGCGGGCTTTTTCATCATAGGCTTCAAGTCGTTCCGAGTGGGCGATTTTATCTATGTGGGAACGTATTACGGCATTGTGGAGGACGTAAACCTGCGGCACACCACGATTCGGAATTTGGAAAACAAACGCATCATCATTCCTAATTTTAATATTGGCACAGATACGATTATCAATACGACCCTGCACGACGAAAAAGTGTGCAAATTTGTGGATATTAACATTAGCTATGAGGCAAATATAGAAAAAGCAATCCAAATTATAGGCAGAGAGGCTGAAAATCACCGAGATTGCTTGGACGCACGCACACCTGCGGACGTAGAAGCGGGCAAGCGCAAGGTGGCGGTGCGCGTGAACAGTTTGGACAATGCGGCAGTAACTTTGCGCGCCTTTGTGTGGTGCAAGGACGAGCTAACGGCAATTATTATGCGCCAAGATTTGCTCAAAAGTATCAAAGAAAGTTTTGATAACGAAGGAGTTAGCTTGGCTATCCCAAAAAATTTAGTGCTTTTTGCTGATGAAAAAAGGTCAGGAATATAAATAAAAAAATAATTCATTTCAAATAATCAATACTTGTTGAAAATTCATCTATATTTGACATTTATTTTCAATAAAATATAACTATGGCAAAGGTAAAAACTTCCTTTTTTTGTCAGCATTGTGGCTACCAATCCCCCAAATGGATGGGAAAATGTCCATCATGCCAGCAATGGAATACTTTTGTAGAAGAAATTATCCAAAAAGAAGAAAAATCAAGCTGGAAATCTAATACCAGCACGCTACAAATTGCCGCCAAGCCCAGAATCATTACGCAGATTGATTATGAGGAACAAATTAGAGTCGTTACGCCTGATAATGAGCTAAATAGAGTGTTGGGCGGTGGGATAGTAGCAGGCTCTTTGGTACTGATTGGCGGTGAACCTGGGATTGGGAAGTCGACCTTGATGCTACAAATCGCGATGAGTATTCCCAATGCCAAAGTGCTGTATATTTCGGGCGAGGAAAGCGAAGCGCAAATCAAAATGCGTGCAGAAAGGCTGAATATTCCTCAGCAAGGTTTTACATCAAGCAATTCGGAATCAGGCTGTTATGTACTTACTGAAACAAATACACAAAATATTTTCAAACAAATTGAGGATTTAGTACCTGATTTGGTGGTAGTTGATTCTATCCAAACGCTTACAACGGTAGCGATTGAGTCGCCTGCGGGTAGTGTTTCGCAAGTGCGTGAGTGCGCGGGCGAGCTGTTGCGCTATGCAAAGGAAAGTGGTACGCCTGTTTTTCTGATAGGACACATCACCAAGGAAGGCACGCTGGCGGGACCCAAAGTGCTGGAACACATGGTAGATACGGTGTTGCAGTTTGAAGGGGACAGACATTTGAGCTACCGCATCTTGCGAACGACCAAGAATCGCTTTGGTTCTACCTCAGAATTAGGGATTTACGAGATGCGTTCTTCGGGGTTGCGCGAAGTTACCAATCCCTCCGAAATCCTGCTTTCGCAGCGCGATGGCGAACTTAGCGGCATTTCCATTGGCACGACGCTGGAAGGGAATCGTCCCTTGCTGGTGGAGGTGCAATCATTGGTGAGCGCGGCAACCTATGGCACGCCACAGCGCAGCAGCACAGGCTTTGATGCCAAACGCCTCAATATGCTACTGGCAGTATTGGAAAAAAGGGGCGGTTATCGGCTGGGTTCTCAGGACGTTTTTCTCAATATCGCGGGCGGCTTTAAGGTAGAAGACCCCGCCATAGACCTTTCTGTATGCGTTTCTATTATTTCTTCGCTGGAAGATGTGCCTGTAAACGACCAAATTTGTTTTGCGGCAGAGGTGGGGCTGGGCGGCGAGATTCGTGCGGTCAATCGAATAGAAAATAGAATTGCCGAAGCACAAAAATTAGGCTTTAAAACCATGTATATTTCCAAATTTAACGCCAAAGGGCTTGACCTCACCAGCTTTCAGATAGCCATAAAGCCTGTGAGCAAGATAGGCGATATGGTTGAGGAGTTGTTTTTATGAAAATAAAATAGATAATTTTGCTTGGGTAAGCGAATTAATGCCTATAATTTAATTGGCTTTCATAAAATAATCGTTCTCAAACCACTGTTAGCAGTTCCACTGAGGAGTCTTTGACCACTAACAGGGTAGGAAAACGCTAACAGTGGTCGAAGTCCCCACAATGGAGATTGCTGTGAGTCGTTTTCCAAAGAACGGTTTATTCTTGAATATTAATCAAATTAGCAAACTTTGCATTTGGAGGCTTTATTTCCTACCAATGATATGCAAAAAGTAGAGAACGCTATTAGACAACAGCTTGATTTATAATTCAATAGGAACGCAAGCTATCAGAGTAGAAAATTTGGGAAATAGAACATAGACTTGAAAATCAAACGCCAAATAATCTAAAAATTTACACCATTCTTTGACGAATTACGGTCAATTTTTTGTAATTTTGTTTTATTTAAACACAGTAATATACAATGAATGAAGCTGATATTAAACTCAATGTATTTCGCCTAATAGATAATTTGAAAGGCGAGCAGTTACAACAAGTGTATGAAAACTTGATGAAAATGTTGCAAGAATTGAGAATCTCAACCGCCTCTTCCTGGGACTTAGAAGATGGCTATACACGCATGGCAAATGATACCCAAAGAGAAAGAGAGGCAAATGAATGGATTGAGGCAACTTTAATAGAAGTAGAAGCATGAAAAGAAGTGAGGTCTGGTGGATTAATTTTGACCCTGCGGTGGGGAGTGAAATTAAGAAAAAACGTCCTGCGGTGGTGATTAGCAATAACATATCCAATGGCGTACTTAGCCGTTGTCAAGTTGTACCCTTATCTACCAATGTGGATAATATCTACCCAAGTGAGGCTTTGGTATCTCTGAATGGAACACCTTGTAAAGCAATGGCAGACCAACTTACCACAGTAAGCAAGCAAAGATTTTTAGATAAAGAAGGTAAACTTTCTAACAATGATATGCAAAAAGTAGAGAACGCTATTAGACAACAGCTTGATTTATAGTGTAATAAGAAAGCAAGCTATCAGAATAGAAAATTTGGAGATGGCAAAGTAATAAACTCAAAAATCCTTAGTTTTGAGAAAGTTTTTTATTCTGAAGAAACTTTCATCAGTTTTATGCTGTTAGTCTTAAAAAAAAATTGATTTTGCAAATCTATTCCTAATGCAATTAATAATCAGTAATATACAGGTAAAACAACGAGGAATTAATGGCTTGCCAGCTATTATTATTTTGATATTATTACTACCTATCATAATGATAATAATTGGAATTTTACTTTTAGCAGCTATCATTTTAGTTATCTACCTATTAATTATGTTATTAATAAAAGCTGTTTTTACTAAAAAACAAGTTATTGATTATGAAATTTCTGAAGACGATGATAATTTCAATCCTCAAAGTATCGATGTTATAGATAGGGATAATCTCAAAATTAAATTAATAGAATGTGATTACTCCAAGCATAGCGTTATTGAAGATGAATGGACATCATACGTGGAAGGCAATAATGATTTTTGTGGACTTTACCATTTAGAGGTCATACCTTACTTGAAAGGTTTAGAGGGAGATTATTGGACTCATTTTTATAGAGTATTTGATAATGAGGTGATTCTATTACAGAGAGTAATAAAAAAAAGCGATAAAAGTTTGACTTCAGAACTTGTAGCGATTAATTATACCAATCAAAGTTTAGATATTCTTGGGGAAATAGGGCAGTATTTCCTGACCTTAGAAGAATATAAAACTAATCATTTAATCATCACAGGAATTAATCAAGATAGTGAAATTGAAATAGTGTTAAAGACTGAAAATAAAAGTGTTAGCATAGAACATCTGGAGTCAAGAAAGTGAAAAATTCAAAAAATTTTATCTTGGGAGATATGGGAATTTTTTTTGGCGCAAATTAGTGTTTACAAAATAAAAATAGAATATATCATGCAAGTAAGCAATTCTTTATCTTCTGCCAATGTGCAGTTGCCTTTTAGTATGATAGCTTATATCATAGAGCAGCTTCCATTAAACCATCAAAAGCTACTTTTTCAAATACTTTCTGAAAAAATAGCCTCCCAATCAACGCATCTTGAAACGTATTCTACTAAACTTCCTTTGGTTTTTGGGGCTGGTAAAGACTTTATCACTTACATAGCACCTGATTTTAACGAGCCTCTGGACGATTTCAAAGAGTATATGCCATGAAAATATTATTGGATACACACATTTTGCTTTGGTATTTGTGGGGAGATAAATCTTTGAGTGAGAAATGTAAAGCCCTGATAGACCAGCCTGAAAATACTAAATTATTCAGCATAGCAAGTCTATGGGAAATAGCCATTAAAAATAGTATAGGCAAATTGGCTCTCAAAGGCAATATAGCAGATTTAGTACCAACACAGGTGATACTATTACCCATCAAACCTGAGCATATTTATCATATTGAGCAAATTCCTTTTCATCACAAAGACCCTTTTGATAGGCTAATTGCCTCTCAATCTATCATAGAGAATATTCCACTTTTATCTGGTGATGAAATTTTTGATAGCTATGGAGTACAAAGAATTTTTTAGGCATTGACAACTATTTTTCACCTTTCCTACATCAATAAACGTCCTATTTCTTCTAAACTCAAAATTCGCAATATTTTTCTGCCGTCTGGCGCGTAATTGGGGTTGGCACAGGCAAAAAGCTGGTCTATCAAGGCATTACATTCTTGCTCAGAAAGGTGTGTAAATAGCCTCATAGAGAGGCGTTTGGACATGGAATAAGCAATTTTTTCTGCCTTGCTAAAATTCAGGTTGCCGCCATACTGCGCTTGCTCTATCAGTTCTTCTATCAATCGCGCCTCGACAGTGATGGGCAAGTTAGCAGGTACGCCACTGACAATGAGTTGAGTATCTTTTAGCACAAAGTCAAAACCCAAATTCCGAAGTTCCCACTCTATTTCGTTGAGCAGGGCAATATCCGCGGGGCGAAGGGTCAGCGTTTCAGGAAAAAGTAGCTGCTGTACCGCACCTTTTCCACCCTGTATATTTTGCAAGAATTTTTCATACAAAATCAATTCATGCGCCGCCTGCTGGTCTATGAGCAACATTCCAGATTTGACTTGGCTGATGATAAATGAATGGTGGAGTTGGAAAACTTTTTTTGTGGCTTGGCTGTCCTCAACCTTGCTCTGGAAAGTCAGTGTGGAGGCGGATTCTTGTGGACTTTTTTCCAAAACTTTCCGCATTTCTTCGTCAAAATCTTTTGATTCTTCGAAATTATATAATTGTTCCCAATGCTGTAAGTTGCTCTTTTGCAATGGATTATTGCGAAATTGGGTGTAATTTAAAGAAGGATTTAGTGGAGGCAAGTCGCCCAGTTCTTTCTGCCAATCTACTTCGTGTTCTTCGGCATGGAGTTCCAGCTTGCCCGCCGTTGTGAAGTTTGCGTCCAGCTCAAAATCCATTTTGGGTGAAAGATGATGCTTGCCCAATGCTTGTCGCACTGCCGCACGCACGAGGGCGTAGGCGGTTTTTTCATCTTCAAACTTAATTTCGGTTTTGGTGGGGTGAACATTGACATCAATCCTTTGTGGCTCAGTTTCAATGATTAAGACGTAAAACGGAAAGCTGTCATCAGGCAAAAGCCCCTCGAAAGCAGTTACAACGGCGTGATTGAGGTAAGAATGTTTGATAAAACGATTATTGACAAAGAAAAACTGCTCTCCTCTGGTTCTTTTGGCGGATTCAGGTCGCCCCACATAGCCTCTGACAGTCATGCTGGGCAGTTCCTCTTGGCAGGGAATCAGGTTTTGCTTGTAATTTTTTCCGAAAAGTCCTATGATTCTGTGTGCCAGCTTGCCTTTGCGGAGGTTATAAACTTCCGAATCATTATGGTAAAACGAAAACTCAATGTCTGGATTTATCAGGGCGACGCGTTGGAACTCGTCAATGATGTGTTTGAGTTCTAATGAATTGGATTTGAGAAAGTTACGGCGCGCAGGAACATTAAAAAATAAATTTTTTACAGCAATGCTCGTACCTTTGCTACACTGGATTGGTGTTTGTTCAAGTATCTGAGAACCAGAGATATGCAAAAAAGTGCCTAACTCCTCTTCTTCTCTTTTGGTTTTCATCTCGACCTGGGCTACGGCGGCAATAGAGGCGAGTGCCTCTCCGCGAAAGCCAAGTGTGCGAATCTGGAAAAGGTCATCAACAGTTTTGATTTTAGAAGTGGCGTGCCTCTCGAAGCTCATGCGGGCATCAGTTTCGGACATTCCACTGCCGTTATCAATGACCTGAATCAAGGTTTTCCCCGCTTCTTTGACAATCAACTGAATATGCATACTCCCTGCATCTACCGCATTTTCAAGGAGTTCCTTTACTGCCGAAGCAGGTCGCTGAACTACCTCGCCCGCCGCTATCTGGTTTGCCAAGCTGTCGGGGAGTAAACGAATGATGTTGGACATTTGGTTTTGAGGGTTTGTAAAAAGCAAAGATAGGGAAATATTTTGATATGAGGTGGTGCTTTCGTAGCATTTGTTAGTAGGTGAGAAAATATCAGGCACTGTGGTCAGGCTGAACGCCCTTGCCGCCATACCACTGATTAAGAAACTCTTTGCCAAGGATAGCGAAGCACCCGCACAGGCACAAAGCAAGATGGATTTGCTACCCATGCAACCCATGATGCTCTTGGGCGGAAATACGCAGGTGCAAACGCCTACGCTACACTTAGAAGTGAGGCTGAAAAAGGCAAATGGACAAGAAGAAATAATTTTCACGCAAGGCTTCTCTACCACCGAAAATTGGCGTAACTTTACGCAGGTCATAGACATACCCAAAGACAAACTCGCTGACTGCGAAGAGGGCGAACTGATACTAAAATGGCATAGCCTCCCACAACAAAATTCCACGCCTACCGTATGGGTAGATGAGGTCAAGGTAGAGCGCAGCAGCTTAGAGGTGATGACATGGGCTGACTACTATCCTTATGGACTGGTGATGGGAGAGGGAACTTGCGACAGTTATCGCTACCAGTATCAAGGCGAAACCGCAGAGAAGGATAAGGAAACAGGGTGGAATCACTTTGAACTCAGGGAATACGAAAGTGTAATAGGGAGATGGTTAAGCAAAGACCCTAAAAATCAATATCATAGTGTATATGTAGGCATGGGGAATAATCCTGTGAGTGGGATTGACCCTGATGGGGGAGAAACATTAGATGATTATTATATTGATGTTGTAAAGGGAACTGTTAAAGTAATTAAAAACGACAATCCAATAGATAATTTCTTTATAAATTCAGCCAATAGCCCAGATTATTTCAAATATCAATTTAGTACAATAAAGGGAAGATGGGGAGATTTTAACATGGTTAAATTGCCAAATGAAGATATTTGGCGTTATTCTTTGAGAGGAGAAAAATTTACTGCGGCACCAGGTTATGCAGCTCCTGATTTGACTATTGAGTCAATAGTAATTCCTTTTGCCCCAAAAGGTGGTGCTTTATTGAAAAATATGGTCGCTAAATCAGAAGAATTAGGAGGTAAATTATTTCTTACAGCTACTTTTGGACTTAATAGATGGCTTAATAAAAACGTTGTGCCACAATTAGTTTTTGCCACAGAGAAGTTTTTGATTAATGAAAGAACACTCAAACCTTTGGTAAAATTGAGGCTTTTAAGACAGGAAACAGTGGATAAATTGCTTGATAACCTCACAAATAAACTTACTAAATCCTTGACTTCACCTGTTCCCAATAAACTTCATTTGAAGGCTCATGAAGCTGCCAAAGGTGAGCCAGATTGGACAAAATTTTTAGATTTTTAGCCCTATTTATACAACACACTAACTAAAATAATATGATTACTGATAATTGGTATGAGGAAAAAATCTTTAAAACAGCCAATTCTATTTTATTAAAAATTGGCAAAAAAAGATTTAATAATGGCAGGTTGGGGCTTGCTCTTGTTTTAGCAAAAGAGTTGGACATACAAAAAAATAATAATTTTGAGTGTGAAATTTACAAAAAACTCATAGAAGAGTTTTTTGATGAGGTAATGGTTGATGGAGAAGATTTTGACCCATATTCGAAGGAGTATGAAAAACGAATGCAAGAAAAATTTTGGGTGGTGTCAAAATATCTTAGACAGAATTATAATTTTGTTATTATCATACCAAATAAATACAGAACTATTGGTATTTTTTTAGGTGTCATCATTTCATTATTATTGTATTTATTTGGCTTAAGTGAATTTATTGGTACAATTTTAATTTTTTGCATATTTGTTGCCTTGGGTATCAGTCTTGATATTATTTTGTACAAATTTTTTGCTTCTCCTTCTTATGATGCTCTTCATTCTATTGAAAATTAAGCGTAGTTTTTCTTACCGCTACCAATACCAAGGCGAAACAGCAGAGAAGGATAAGGAAACAGGGTGGAATCACTTTGAGTTGAGAGAATAAGACCCAGTAACGGGCAGGTGGCTATCCACTGACCCCTATGGAGAGTTTTGGAGCAGCTACGTAGGCATGGGCAATGACCCTGTGAATAATATTGACCCTGATGGGGGAGAAACTGACCCTAAGCCAGGAGATTTGAATAAGGAAGGGACTCATCAATGGGGACTTAATGGAATTACAGGTAAACATGAATGGGTAACAATTATGCAAGGAATAACTGTAAAGCCTCCAATAGAAAACCACATATCCTATTTTGGTAATACTTCTGCTTATAAAGTCACAGAGATTATTGAATTTACTATGGATAGAACAGAGTTTTATGTAAGAGGAAGCAAAGTAGCTAATGTTAGACCAATTCCCCAAAATCCAATAAAAAATAAATCAATGTATGATTGCTCTGGGTGGGTTTCATTCTGTATTGGTCAATATCATAAGGACTTGGCAAAAAAATTAGGTGGTGGTACAGATGATTATATTTATTGGGCTAACAAGGAGAAAGGGCTTAGAAAAGTAGAGGACAATCCTGTACCTAAAATAGGAGATATTGCTCTTTGGAAAGGACATGTGGCTTTTGTTGTAGCTGTTCATGGAACAGGATTCACTATTAGCCATAGCTCTGGTAAAGAGGGAGTTACAAAAGTTCCTAAAATTACTACATTCAAAAATTTGAATGATAATCAATTAAAATATTATGGAACAGGAGGTGGAAAAGGGAATGGTGTTTTTGTGGGTTTTTGGACTCCTAAATTATAAAACATATTTTTAAATAAAATTAATGAAATAATATGAAGTTGATGATTGTGTTAATTTTTACTTTTTGTATTCTGAATTCTTGTTCAAATAATTCAGATGTTAAAATTGAAAGTTTTATTTATTCCAAATATTTTAAACGTAGTTCAATTTCTAAAACTCTTGACCCTATTAAAGATGCAAAACAAATCGTTCAACTTACTGATATGCCAGACTTTTTAATTGAAAAGTGGGGTGTCTTTTTAAAAAAAGATAGGGAACAATATAAAATGGTATCTCATCAATATAGTAAAGAAGATTATCATGTAATAATGGTAATGGTAATAGATGTTATGGAGATTAGTGAGTTAAATAAGGAAATAAATATCCCACTATCATCTCAGTATATACTTACCATTAAAAATGATGGAAGCATAATAGATGGATTAAAAGTAGAGGAAGGCTTATCAAAAGATTATTTAGGAGATGATTATGTTGATGGGTGTGAAATAATGAATATGCATAAATGGTCAGAGTTTCAACAAGACACAATCAAAGTATATGATTTGATGGGGTGTATTAAGGAAACTTCAATTAGTGAGAGAGAGGATTATATAGAAACATATAAGGGTAGAGTCAAAGGGATATTGGAAACAATTCTACAAAAGGAGTTTGAAAGTAATAGCAAAACTACTTATATTATTGACAAGAAGGGAAAGATGAAAAAGATTAATGAACAAAAGGGTGAGATGAAAAAATTGTCTGAAAATATTGGGGAAAGAATAAAAATGCGCTAATGTCAGTGTGCGCTAATGTCAGTGTCCTCACTGACATTTTTTTGCTATGAAAAGCTACTATTTTTGTGTATTGATAGGCATCAAGTTACGAAATAAAATATAAGATTGGAAAACCAAAACTTCCATTCCTCTTTCATTCCCAAGCTACCTTTTTTTTGAGTAGGAGGTAGCTTGGGTTTTAGGTTTTGCGCCTCACCTATCGCCAGCGCAAGGCAACAGAAACCTCCTTCTATGCCAGCATGGAAAACCCTGACCCCATTGGTTTTGCGAATGTGGGAGCAAGCAAAATAGACGCAACACAGGCATACCAAGGCGCAAAATCCGCCAAATTAGTGCCGAGCGACTACTTTACCCTGACCATGAAGGTCAAAAACAATGACAAGGTAAAGATAGACTTCTATGCCCTCCAAGAGGCAGCAGCACAGACAGGGGGAATGCTTGCCCAAGACCCACAACGCAATGGCATGGCAGAAGCAGAACCCTCTACGCCCACTGCCACCCCTCAGAAGGCGCAACAGTTCCAGTGGAATACGCCCCTATTTGGGATTTCGCCACCAGTGAATGAGCCTTTTCAGGCGATAAACGGGGAGGCAGTGAGCAACGGAACACTGGTCATTCCCCAGCCTGTGGTGAGGCTGAACGCCCTTGCTGCCATACCACTGATTAAGAAACTCTTTGCCAAGGACAGCGAACCCACAGAGGCGCAGGACGCACCCGAACTACTGCCACTCACGCCCATGATGCTCTTGGGCGGAGCTTCGCAGGTGCAAACGCCTACGATACACTTGGAAGTGAAGCTGAAAAAGGCAAACGGACAAGAAGAAATAATTTTCACGCAAGGCTTCTCTACCACCGAAAATTGGCGTAATTTTACGCAAGTCATAGAGATAGACAGGAACAAACTCGCTGACTGCGAAGAAGGCGAACTGATACTGAAATGGCACAGCCTCCCACAACAAAATTCCACGCCTACCGTATGGGTAGATGAGGTAAAGGTAGAGCGCAGCAGCTTAGAGGTATTAACATGGGCAGACTATTATCCGTATGGCTTGGTGATGAGAGAGGGAACTTGCGATAGTTATCGCTACCAATACCAAGGCGAAACAGCAGAGAAGGACAAGGAAACAGGGTGGAGTCACTTTGAGTTGAGAGAATACGACCCAGTAACAGGCAGGTGGCTCTCTACTGACCCCTACGGAGAGTTTTGGAGCAGCTACGTAGGCATGGGCAACGACCCTGTGAATAATATTGACCCTGATGGGGGAGAAACTGACCCAGTAGATGACTTCGTAAAAGCTGGCGGTAAGGTAATGAATCCTGTTACTGTAACTGCACCAAGAATAGTGGATAAATATGCTCGTGGCTATAATAGTATTAATAATAATCCTGTATATGTTGGGGCAAATTTCTTAGAACAAGCAACAC
>JAAFJS010000139.1 GCA_013298985.1 Cytophagales bacterium | reverse complement strand
AAGAAATAACAAAAAAATGAGCAATCATACCAATCCTGAAAGGGAAAGAGTACGCAAAACACCTAATAATACAGGTTGGAAAAAATGGGGACCTTACCTGTCCGAACGTCAGTGGGGAACGGTACGCGAGGATTACAGCGACCATGGCTACGCTTGGGGCTATCTCACGCACGACATGGCGCGTAGCAAGGCGTATCGCTGGGGCGAAGACGGAATCGCTGGTATTTCAGATACCAAGCAGACAATTTGCTTTGCCTTGGCACTTTGGAATGGTAGAGATTCCATCATCAAAGAACGCCTTTTTGGACTCAATAATGGCGAAGGGAATCATGGCGAAGACGTGAAAGAGTATTATTATTACTTAGATTCTACGCCTACGCACTCCTATATGAAGATGCTCTACAAGTATCCTCATCAGGCTTTTCCGTACTCCAAACTCATAGACGAAAACCACCGCCGCAGTCGTACACAGCCTGAATATGAACTGATTGAAACTGGCGTTTTTGACAATGACGAATATTTTGATGTGGTCATTGAGTATGCCAAAGCAAGCGAAGAAGATATTTTGATAAAAATCACCGCACATAATCGCGGAAAAAATAAGGCAAACATCAATTTGTTACCTACTATTTGGTTCAGAAATACATGGTCGTGGGGTTACGAAAGCTGGGAATGGAAATACAAACCCCAACTTTATACAGAGGAAGGCGAAAATGCCATCGTCGCAAAGCACAAAAATATAGGAAATTTCAAGCTGTACTATGAAAATGACAAAGTACAACCAACGGTGCTTTTTTGTGATAACGAAACTAATCCGCGCCGCTTACCTCATTTGGCAAATGTAAGCTATACCAAAGCCACGCATTTCAAAGATGGCATCAATGATTTCATTATTTTAGGGGACAAAAAAGCAATTCACCAAGAATCAAAAGGCACCAAAGCCTCTATTCGCTACCAGTTGGCGGTGGAAGGTGGGCAATCTGCTACTATCAAATTGCGGTTTACGGACAAAAATAATTCCCTGCCTTTCCAAGATTTTGACGGTGTTTTCAAGTTGCGTTTGAAAGAAGCAGATGATTTTTATGAAGATTTGAGCCAACATATTACAGAATCAGACCTAAAAAATGTCTTGCGACAGTCTTATGCGGGAATGTTGTGGAACAAGCAATATTATTATTACAATGTCGACCAGTGGCTCAAAGGCGACCCTGCCATGCCGCCAGTTCCCAAAGAGCGCAGTAGCGGACGCAATCACAAATGGAAACACCTCTATAACTCAAACCTGATTTCCATGCCCGACAAGTGGGAATATCCTTGGTATGCGGCTTGGGATTTGGCTTTTCACTGCATTCCTTTGGCGCGCCTTGACCCCAATTTTGCCAAGCGGCAACTCGTACTGATGCTGCGCGAATATTATATGCACCCAAGCGGTCAGTTGCCCGCCTACGAATGGCATTTTAGCGACGTAAACCCTCCCGTACACGCGTGGGGCGCATGGAAAGTCTATTCTATTGAAAAAGAGATGAATGGAGGCAAGGGTGACATGGACTTTTTGGCAACTATTTTTCATAAATTACTCATGAATTTTACTTGGTGGGTAAACCAAAAAGATGCAGAAGGCAATAATCTTTTTGAGGGTGGATTCTTGGGGCTGGACAATATTGGTGTTTTTGACCGCAGTAATACCTTGCCTACGGGCGGCTACATGGAGCAGGCGGACGGTACGAGCTGGATGGCGATGTACTGCCTCAATATGCTCAGGATTTCTCTGGAATTGGCGCAGGAAAAGCCTTATTATCAGGAAACTGCCTCCAAGTTTTTTGAGCATTTTCTTTCCATTGCCTCTGCCATGTTTAATATGGGCAAAGACCACATAGACCTTTGGGACGAGGAAGACGAATTTTATTATGACATTTTGCACCCGCCCAATGGCATGGGGCATCGCCTCAAAGTGCGCTCTATCGTAGGGATTATTCCTCTTTTTGCGGTGGAAGTGCTTACGCCTGAGCTACTTGAAAAGCTACCAGATTTTACGCGCCGCTTAGATTGGGTGCTAAAAAACCGCCCTGATTTGGCAAGCCTCGTTTCGCGTTGGTACGAACTTGGGCGCGGGGAAAGTCGCTTGCTTTCGCTTTTGCGTGTTCACCGTATGAAATGTGTGCTGAAAAGAATGTTGGACGAAACTGAATTTTTGTCAGATTTTGGTGTGCGCTCCCTGTCCAAATTTCACCTGAACAAGCCCTATCAATACTATGCAAATGGACGCACTTATTCGGTCAATTACCTACCTGGTGAGTCCGATTCGTCCATGTTTGGTGGCAACTCCAACTGGCGAGGCCCCATCTGGTTTCCAATCAATTACCTTATCATCGAGTCGCTTTACAAATTCCATGAATATTATGGTGATTTACAAAGATTTGAATACCCAACAGGCTCAGGCAAGATGCTGACTTTGAAGGAAATAGCTCAGTTATTGACCGAAAGATTAATTAACCTTTTCACGCGTGGTGATGGGGGGAAACGTGTAGTTTTTGGAGATTCTCAAAAAATGCAAGAAGACCCACATTTCAAAGACCACCTTTTATTTTACGAATATTTTGACGGTGATAGCGGCAAGGGCTTAGGCGCATCACATCAGACGGGCTGGACGGGGCTAATCGCCTCATTAATAGAAGGTTATTAAAAAATGCAGCACTATCAAAATCCATATTTACTTCATTATTGCGTATTGGAAGATTTACCTGCGGAAATCGAGAAGCAAATTATTCAAAAAGCTGAAATTTTGTTGGGTGAGGCTACTTTGGAGTTAGCGGTGATTGGTAGTTCGCATTTCTTGCACTTGCCCAACTGCTTTTGCGAGTTGCTTACGTGCGCGCCTCCACTATTAACAAAAGCATTGTTTTCTCAGCAGCAAGTCAAGGAAAATTTTGAGTTTACACACTCATTTAGGAAGTTAAAAGTATATCATTATACTTTTTCCCTCTTTTTTCATCATTTCAAAAAAAATGAATTTGATGTTTTTGAAAAAAATATATTAAACCAGCCCGCTTTACTCTGCCAAACTTTTGAGAAAGAAAGTGCAATTACTTCAATACAAGTGCTTGAAAATCAAAAAAATAAAATTGAAATCCAAACTTGGCATACTTACCCTGAAACCTTGATAGCCGTCCAAACGCAAAGCTCTATTGTGTTGGAATGAAAAAAATGAGGCAAGAATTTGAAAAATTTGCTTCAAAAAATTATTTATCATGTATCTTTAATATTTTAGATAAATTGTTAATATTGTGCTAATTCAACAATCAAAAATATGGGAGATACCAGAGTTCGTATAGCAAAAACACAAGCAGAGCTAAATTCATTCACGCGCTATCTGCTGCGCGATATAGAGGCGTTGGACAAGATGCTCAGAATGGGGTGGATAGAAAATGATGAGATGAAGATAGGGGCAGAGCAAGAAATGTGCATTGTAGATAAACATGGAAAGCCTGCACCGCATAATCTCCAAATTTTGGATAAAATGAAGCACCCTAACTTCGTTACTGAGCTTGCCAAGTTTAATATCGAGGCAAATATTGACCCGCTACCATTCAAGGGAAGTTGTTTTTCAGATTTGGAAAAGCAGATTCTTGACCTGACCAATATCTTGCGAAAAGCAGCAGATGAAATTGATGTAAATGTGGTGCTGACAGGGATTTTGCCCACCATTCGTAAGTTTGACATTGGCATTGATAACCTTACGCCCAATCCGCGCTATCATGCACTGATGGAGGCAATTAGCGGTCTGCGCGGTGATAAATATGAACTGCGTATTGAGGGACTGGACGAGCTAAACGTGATTACAGACTCTGCCCTGATTGAGGCGTGCAACACCAGTTTCCAAGTTCACTTACAAATCAAGCCTGATGAGTTTGTAAATAAATATAATATAGCTCAGGCGATTGCCGCGCCAGTGTTAGCGGTCAGTACCAACTCGCCCATGCTATTTAACAAGCGACTTTGGAGTGAAACGCGTATTGCGCTGTTCCGCCAGTCGATTGATACGCGTTTGGCAACGGAACACCTGCGCGAGCGTAGTCCACGCGTAACTTTTGGAACGCAGTGGCTCAAAGGCTCTATCTTAAATCTCTACAAAGAAGACATCATGCGTTTTCGAATTATGTTTATGTCTGATATTGAGGAAGATGTATTGGATTCCATTGAGCAAGGGATTACACCCAAACTGCGTGCATTGAATATCCATAATTCTACTGTATATCGCTGGAATAGAGCTTGTTATGGTGTTTCTCCGAATGGTAAGCCACACTTACGCATCGAGAATCGTGTATTTCCTGCGGGACCTTCCATTGTAGATGAGGTAGCAAATGCCGCTTTTTGGATTGGTCTAATGAACGGATTTACAGACGTTTACCCTGATATTACTAAAGTGATGGATTTTGATGATGCCAAGTCTAATTTCTTGATTGCGGCACGCGCAGGTTTAGGCTCTAAATTTGTCTGGGCAAATGGAAAGAAAATTATTGATATGGACTTGATTTCCAAAGAGTTAATCCCCATAGCGCGTGAAGGTTTGCGAAAAGCAAGTGTAGATACCACTGACATTGACAAGTACATGGGCATCATCGAGGAACGCAACAAATCAGGCAATACTGGCTCGCGCTGGATGCTCAATTCTTACTCCAAACTCGCCAAAGAAACCTCCAAAGATGACATTCCTTTGGCACTTACGGGCGCACTCATCAAGTATCAAAGAGAAAATGTCCCCGTCAGTACATGGAAAAATGCAAGTGTAGAGGACATTGGCGATTACGCTCCTTCTTCTTTTTTGGTCGAAGAGTTTATGACCACTGATTTATTTACGGTCAATAAAGACGATATTCCTGAGCTGGCGGCAGACATGATGGACTGGCGCAGAATCCGCTATATTCCTATTGAAAATGCAGAAGGTGAACTGATTGGCTTGCTCACTATCAGAATGTTACTGCGCTATTTCCGCAACCGCGACGAGGGCAAAGAGCCACTCAAAATTGAGGATTTGATGATAAAAGAGCCTATTTCTGTTACGCCTCACTCTACCATCACAGAAGCCATTGAGATTATGACCACCCAAAAGATAGGTTGTCTTCCTGTGGTCAATAACAAGGTTTTGGTTGGTATTATTACGGAGGCTGATTTCTTGTTCATTACCTCGCGTTTGCTGACAAGACTGACCAAAAAACGCAAAAAAGACAAATCAAACGAGAAAGCAAATAAAGAATAAAACATTATTTTTCTGTTTTTTTTGCATAATGGACTAATTTCCAGAAAGCGAATCTGTTGTATTTTGCAGGGTCAAACCAAGCCTTTTGTTCATGCAAAAATAGTTTTTCTCTATGCGGCATGATGGCGATATGTTCGATAGTAGTTTTGTCCTCAATAGCAGCAAAGGTATTGGGGGCATTGCTTATTCTTTGTTCAGAAACGGCGGTATGGTCAAAAGGAATACTGAGAGGCAGATTTTTGATGTTGGTGCGCCCATGCAGCTTGCGGAGATAAATCTCTAAGCCCGCAGGCGTAACTACATTTTCCACAGGGTCATTCACAATCAGAATGAGGCTATTAGGTTGGCTCTGGCTGACGATGGACTGCGTGAACTGCTCGCCTTGCTGGGCAAAACTTACATAGTTGCGCGCTGCCCTAAAAGTTTGGTCAGGATTATCCGTAATTTTAGGGGTCATTTCCAATGCCAAATAGGTGATGAGCAAAGCAAAAAGGAAATGATAAGTTCCGCTTGGTGCAAAGTCTTTCAAATGCACCAGCACAAGCACCAAAAATAAGCTAATTCCCACAAAAGCAGGTAGATAATAGCGCAACTGCCAGCCTGTCTGCGTATAAACTACGATTTGGGGAACAATAATAGCCAAGATAAGCAATAACAATAAAAAGTTTTTCTCTATAAAAGTGAGCAGATTCCCTAATAACTGACCGCCCGTCATAAAAAGCAATAAAAATAAACTACAAATTACATACAAATACACATCATTGGGCGAAAACAGCATAAAAAAGGTTTGTATGTACGCGCCCACGCCCGCACTCGCAGATACGCCCGCGTAGCCACGCCCGCCACCTTTCATTACTATCAAAATATAAGCTATTTCGGCAAGGAAAACTAACAAAATAGGAATTGAAAAAAGTAGGCTTTTAACTATTATTTTTTTGATGTCTTTCTGAAAGTTAGCTAAAAAATAAAGTTTGATGACGACTAAGGCGGGAAGTACCAAAATAAAATTTTCCTTGCTCAAACTCATGCAAAGACTGGAAAGTAAGGCTAAAAAATCAAATAAAATTCCTTTTTCTGCGGAAAGTGCAATCAAATAAAAACTCAATGCCATGAAAAATAAACCCAAAGGCTCGTGGCTATTGACATTGTACCAAACCCAAAACTGGACACCAAAAAAAGAAAGTGCAGGGAAAAGCAAGCTCAATGCGATAGAAAAACCCATTTTTCGCCCTGCCAAAAAGAACAAAAAAGTAGATAAAATCCCCAATATCAAATAACCCAAGCGAGCTATTTCTATATTCCCCCCAAAAAGTTTGGCGGTAGCGACCACATAAAACAAACCAATGGGCGCAAAGACCAGTTGTTTAAATGATTCCATCGCACTTTTTACATCTTCGCCCAAGGATTTTCCATCATTGTGATAGGCAAGCATCGTATTGTAAGCGTCAGTATCGAAGTGCAAACCTGCGGTCAGCAAGCCTGTGGTGGCGAATAAAATCAACCAGAAAAGCGTGACTCCACCAAAAACGATAGCGTGATTTTTCATAAGAAACTTTGATAAAGATTGATATATTGGTTTGCCTGTATAATTTCATCATATTTTTCGGCGGCATTTTTTGCTATTTTTGCGCGCTCAAAAGAGTAGTTGCCTTCATAAAAACCTATTAAAATTTGTGCAAGCACGTTTTCATCTGCTTTTTGACAAATAATTCCGTTTTCATTTGCTAAGATTGCCTCTGGAATCCCTCCTGTGGGGAAAGTGATGACAGGTGTACCGCAACAAATGGATTCCAGCATCGTATTCGGGAAATTGTCCATGAGGCTGGGTAGCACAAAGGCATCGGCGGCACTGTACGCCAAAGCTATCAGTTGCTCGTCCTGAACGTAGCCCAGATGCTTCACGTTGGGGAGTGAGTGGAGGCTATTGCTTCTATCTCTACCCACTACAAGATATTGATAATCAACTTTTTCTCCACTTATTGCCAATGCTTTGACCAATACATGAAAGCCTTTGAGCAAGCTATCTACGTCATCTGCCACAAAAAGTAAGGTTTTTTTGTCTTCCAACCCCAAAATTCCCCTGACCTGCTGTTGAGGATACGGTTTAAAAATTTGTGTGTTTAATCCGTAGCGAATACATGAATGATGATATTTTGAAAATAATACACTTTCTTGTGCCTGTTTTTTTAACCAATTTGACGGGCTGACGATTTTGAGTTTATCCGTATTTTCCAAACTTTTTTGCTTGATATTGAGGTTTCTATTGTGCGCTTTTTGCAAGTGATTTTGAGGGTTTTCTATGTATTTCCCCATTTGCGTTTCGTCAATAGAAGTTCCTAAGGCGTAGTGCAAGCCGCCGCTAAATGGATTTAAGTCGTGCAGTGTCCACACGACAGGTTTTGAGTTTTTGGCAAAAAAAGAAGGGTAGTCCAGCCAGCCCGCAACCCAGTGTAGGTGAACAATGTCTGCCTGTTGGTAAATTTTGCTTTTGGTTATATCTGACTGTGTATCAGGGAAATTGAAACCGCTTCCCGTAGGCTCGCGCCCAAGCAGTAGCGTTTGTTGGTGGTCAAAGTCGTGCGGGCTTTCCAACCCCAATTTTGTTTTGATACTTTTTAAAAATACGTTTTTTAGAGAAAGAGGCTCAGGTATTATTTCAAAAACTTGTTTGTTTGGAATATTGCGGTTTGCCTTCCCCAGCGTTAGGAACTGAGAATCAATGCCTAAGCCAAGCATCGCTTTGTGGAGGCGGAAAGCTGCCGTTGCCGCGCCGCCCATGTCCAAGGCGGAAATATGGACTACTTTTGGGTTCATCAATCTTTGAGGGCTTTGGGCAACCAAGTGGAAATTTCAGGAAAAATAATCATCAAAGTAAGCATGATGAGTTGGATAATAATAAATGGGACAATGCCCCGATACATCTGATTGGTAGTAACTTCGGGCGGTGCAACGCCTTTCAAATAAAAAAGTGAGAAGCCAAAAGGTGGCGTGAGAAAAGATGTTTGTAAGTTCATGGAAACCAAAATGGCAATCCACGTCAAATCCATGCCGTATTTGGCAAAAATAGGCGTTACAACGGGCATAAAAATAAAGATAATTTCAATAAAATCTATAAAAAAACCTGCAATAAAAATAGCCACCATCACAAAAGCCAAAAATGTATAAGGACTCATCTGCAAATGCTCAATGAAATTAATCAATGCCTCATCGCCACGTATCCCCCTGAAAACCAGCCCAAAAGCAGTAGCTCCTACCAAAATAATGAATACCATGGAGGTCAGCCAAGTGGTTTCTTTCATCACATCTTGTAGCACTTTCAGGGTCAGTTTGCGTTCGAAAGCAGTCAAAACGGTAGCCATGAAAGCACCTACCGCCGCCGCTTCGGTGGGCGACGCAATGCCCGCAAAGATAGCTCCCAAAACCGCAACTATCAGGAACATGGGTAGTACAAAAGCACGAAACACACGCAATCCAAAGCCTTCGCCCCTGAAAACTTTGATTTCCTCCTCAGAAATTGCTGGCGCAAGTTCTGGCTTCACTATCGCAATACCAACTACATAGATAAGGTAAAAAACGACCAAACTCAATCCAGGAATGACTGCCCCCACAAATAAATCTCCCACCGAAACGTTCATCACGCTGCCCAGCAATACCAGCACCACACTGGGCGGAATTATCTGCCCCAGCGTTCCCGAAGCGGCAATCGTACCCGTAGCCAGCGCAGGAGAATAGCCTCTTTTGAGCATGGCGGGCAGGCTTAACAAGCCCATAGTTACTACAGTAGCCCCGACTACGCCCGTAGAAGCCGCCAAAAGCGCACCCACCAAAATCACCGAAACTGCCAAGCCACCTTTGAGCCGCCCAAAAAGCAATGCCATCGTATTCAACAACCGTTCTGCAATGCCCGATTTTTCCAGCATCACGCCCATATACACGAAAAGAGGAACGGAAATCAGCACGTAGTTAGTCATTGTTCCATAAATACGAAGGGGCAGCAGGTTAAATAAATCTAAACCAAAAGTAAAAAGTCCAAAAACAATGGAAACTCCCGCCAAGGTAAATGCGACAGGAAAACCCAACAAAAGCAATACGAAAAGGGTGATGAATAAAAGTAAAGCAACCATTAATGCGTAATTTTTCGTTCAAAGATAGCTAAAATATGCAAACTCGCATTTTTTAATGACAGATTCTTATTTTTCTTTGTTTGAACAGCTATTTAAAACTAAAAAACCTATAAAGAGATGAATCTTCATAGGTTTTTTTACTAAAATCAATACAAATTTTTAGAAAATCCAGCCAAGTAAGCTCTGTACTAAGGAAACTACTACGCAGTACATAATCGCAGAACCCCAGCCATCTACGGAGAAACCGTTTACCTTTCCGTCCATCAGCTTTACTACGGCAGCTTTGGCAACTACACCAATAATCAAACTAAGCAAGCCCAAAGTAAGCCAGTTGAAAGGGAAAAGGAACATCATCAAGCCTTTGTGAAGGACATAACCACCGATTGCTACCACGACTGAAACCACAGCCGCCGCAGTAATTGTTTTGATTTGAATACCTGACACTAATTTGCTGGCAACTAAAGCCGCAACTATTGAGAAGACAAAACCCCAAATGATTGACATAAAATTATCGTGTTAAAATGTTAATAATAAATGTATTGTAAAAGTAAAAACCAATAAGAGCATTTTAAATGAATAGCGAAACTCTATTCATGCTAAGATAATATACGCTAATGTAAGATTTTTGTTTGATATTTACCCGTTTACCTGATAATAAATTTTCATCTGGTTGCCCACAATCTTGGTAAAGCCTTTGACATCTTCGCCCGACCATGCGTTGTTCATCTCGCCATAAGAGCCAAACTTAGAAGACATGAGGTCATGCGGCGACTCAATTCCTTGAATTTCAAAGCGATATGGCATGAGTTTGACTTTTACTTTTCCACTTACATTTGTCTGCGTATCTGCCAAAAAAGTTTCTACATTTCGCATCACAGGCTCTAAATATTGCCCTTCGTGCAGCAACATTCCATACCAATTTCCTAATTGCTCTTTCCAATACATTTGCCATTTGGTGAGTGTATGTTTCTCGAGAGCATGATGCGCTTTAATTGTTATCAACGAAGCGGGAGCCTCGAAGCCTACGCGTCCCTTGATGCCTATAATTGTATCGCCAACGTGAATGTCGCGACCTATTGCGTACTCAGAAGCGATACGTATTAACTCTTGGATTACGCCCACACTCCCGCCTAATGTATTGCCATTCAGCGCGATAGGCTCTCCTTTTTCAAAGGTAATTTCTATTTCTTGGGTATCAGTATTTTTCAACTGGCTTGGGTAAGCCTCCTCTGGCAGAGGCAGATTCGAAGTCAGCGTTTCTTTGCCACCCACACTTGTCCCCCAGATGCCTTGATTGATAGAATATTTTGCCTTTTCCCAGTTGGCAACCACGCCATTGCTTTTGAGGTACTCGATTTCTTCCTCTCGTGCCAATTTTTTGTCGCGAATCGGCGTAATTATCTGAATTTCAGGAGCAAGAATCTGAAATACCAAGTCAAACCGCACTTGGTCATTGCCTGCGCCTGTGCTTCCATGCGCGATGTATTTTGCGCCCACTTCTTTGGCATAATTGGCTATTGCCAGCGCCTGAAACATTCTTTCTGCACTTACAGAAAGCGGGTAAGTGTTGTTTCTCAGCACATTACCAAAAATCATGTAACGAATACACTTTTCGTAATAATACTGAGTTTGGTCGAGGCATACGTGCTTGCTTACGCCCAAAGAATATGCTTTTTCCTCAATTTTGCCGATTTCGTCTTCGCTAAAACCGCCTGTATTGACAATGGCAGAATAGACTTCTAAATTCAGTTCTTTGTTCAGGTAAATAGCACAGTATGAGGTATCTAAGCCTCCACTAAAAGCGAGTACAACTTTGTCTTTCATTTTGATTTTTGATGTTTTATTTGATTGTTGAATCTTTATACCTATAAATCTTTTGTAATTTGCATATCATTAGTAATTTCAATTTTATCAATCTCATCGAGTGTGAAGTCTTTATTATTCTCTATTTTTTCCACTATATTTTGGTAAAATAAAGGGGAAGAAATCAGTTTTATATAATCTACCTCGCCTATATCCTCTTTCAGAATTTTGGTGTAGGTATATAATGCAATCTTAAATAATAATTTATAATTATTTTGCTCTTTTACCTCAACTGATTTGTTTATAAAAATAGATAAATTAGCTGGCTTATGTTCGTTAGGAAATTTTATCTCAAGATATTTAGCTAATATTATTTTTGAAATAGCCAAACAAATAAAAAATGGTCTATCTATCATATTTTTAGCAACGTCCCGCATGATAGCGGTAGGTAACGATAAGTTAGAAGATAAATCAATATCAACCATTTTACGTGTTTTTAGGAAAACTAAATATATATTCAAAGAGGCAAGCATATCCTCGTACCTGCTATTTTCATTAAAAATAACTTCGTAAAGTCCATTTGCATCATCTTTTTGGGAAATAAACAAATAATCTTGTTTGGTGATTGCCTCTACTGGTTTTTGCAAATGAAAAGCGAGGTAGGTTGTGGCAACAACTGCATTAGAAGCAAAAGAAATATTAGATAGAGTAGCGGAAGTTACAAATTCTCCTACTCTTTTCTCATACCAAACATTTGTTTTAAAAGATTCATTTTGAAGCCTTTGCTGTACGTCATCATTTGCCATAAAATCGCGAGGACTCATGGGGTTTTGCGAATTGGTGTAGCGAGTGATTTGTAAGTTAAATTCCTCATCACTTGACCGAATAAGGCGCAAAGAAATTCTTGCGTCTGCGTCTATTACTTTTCGCTGGGCTGGGCTGGCATTTTCATAGGCTTTATAAATATAATAAACGGTCTGTGCGCCATTGATAATTTGCAAACCTGTAAGTTTTATCTTGCGTGCATGAATGCCTACCTCTGGTATAAACTGCGAAATGCCTGTAACGCCATTGTTAAAATACCAAAAAGCATTGGGTCTTTTAAGCAATGTTTCCTCTATTTTTTTGTTAAACTCAGATTCTTTGATTGGATTTCTGACATTTTTGAAAAATAATCCGTATTTATATTTTTTGAATAAAGCCCAAATAGTTCTTGGCTTTAACAAGAAGATATAGGCTTTTGCACGTCCGTCATGTTCCAAAAAATCTCGTTTGGCAAGCGCAGATTTACCATTTCCCCCATTATTTATACGCTCTATTTCCAGTTCAATTTCTCCATATTCTGCATCATAATGGTATTCCAGAGGATTTTCACTTTGAATTTGCTTGTAGCGGGTTTCTACAAAATCCCGCCTGATTCTATCTATGTCTATAATTTCGAGGCTTACATTGGGTGCAAAATTATGGTTGAAAGCAAGATGTGCCTCTTTTATTTCAGGGTTATATTGTGCCAAAGTAAAAAAGATAAATTTTACTTTCCCGTTTTTCTCCTTTAAGTGTTGAAAAAGTTTTTCTGCTTGTTGTTTAAATCTTTCGTTGGCTGTTTTTCTTTCACCATTTAATAAGGTAGAAAAATCGCTTAGTGTTTGGCTGAACTCATGTTTATCAATCAATGGATAACTTTTGGCTTTGTCAGTATCTTTTCTATTGCTACCCCAAGCTATCCACTTGGACTGCACCACATAAAAAATTTCTTCTCCTTCTGCATTTTTATTGGATAGAATAATGTCGCAAGACATATCATCTTTTCCGTCAGTAATATACACTTTTTCATACGGTTTTTGCCCATAGAAACGCAAAAACCATATTAGGAAAGCATACGATTTTCTTTCTAATTGCTTTTTAGGGTCATGCCTTTTAATAAATGGGTCTTCTTTATTATCTGTAACTAACTGGGTAATTTCACCGTCCAAGAGTGCATAAAAATCTTCTAAAATCATAGTCAAAATAAGGTAATGAAATACTTGAAATAAAGACAAATTTGTAAATAAAAACTCATATTTCCACGACTTCTTTTGCATTTTGATTCACACCATTTCCGTTTTTCCCATTTTCATCTCTCTTAAAACGCTTCAACAGGATATTTGCCTTGATGCGTAGCCAGCGTTCAAAGAGTTTTTTTTTGGCATTAAAATTAAACTTGCGAAGATGTAAATTTCGCCCGACGCTTTTTTTGTCTTTGACCTCCATCTGCGAGAGTTCTTTTTCAGGTTCTCTAAGAGGTTCATTTTCAGGTTTTTGATGCTCGGCGGGGTCGTAAATCATGCCTACGCAGAGGCAGTGCTTGCGGTTCATGCGCGTCAAAATATCGTAGTTCACGCAGCTCTGGCAGCCCTTCCAAAACTGCTCATCATCAGTGAGTTCGGGAAGTGTAACTGGTCTGTAGCCAAGCTCAGAGTTGATTTTCATCACCGCAGAGCTTGTAGTCAAGCCAAATAGCTTGGCATCAGGGTATTTTTCGAGGGAAAGGCTGAAGGCTACTTGCTTGATACGCGTCGCCAAGCCCGCCATTCTAAACTCAGGATTGACGATTAAGCCCGAATTAGCGACATATTTGCCATGACTCCACGTTTCTATGTAGCAAAAACCCGCCCATGCCCCGTCCTCGCGGAAAGCAACGATAGCCTTGCCTTCACGAATCTTTTGTTTGATATATTCGGGGTCGCGCTTGGCAATGCCTGTACCGCGCTTGCGGGCAGAGTCTTCCATTTCTCGACAAATCGTTTCTGCATAATGTACGTGTTCTTCTGTGGCAACTTTGACGATGTATTCCATTTTTGATTTTTGCAGTGTTAAAATTCTTATTTGAAAATTTTGATTAATTTGTGCTACATTTTTGGGCTTCAAAGCAAATTAAAAACAATAAAAAGTGCAAATCTACTTGGTAATGAAGGGCTTTGCTTTGATGAAAGCAGGGATATGAGCTACCAATCAAGGTTGCCTACCGAAAAAAGAATACCGTTTTGACAAGGATTTCATCTATAAATCTACATTGGTTTAGAAAACCTGACAAATTTAAGATGAAAAATTGTTTTTTTGGAAAAAAACGATTACTTTTTCAATGCTATTTTATTAAAATTTGTGAAATGAAAAAACTACGCAAAGGAAAAAACTGTCTTAATTGTGGGCTGGAATTGGACAAAAAATATAATCATTGCCCACAGTGCGGTCAAGAAAATACAGACAATAAGGTTTCGCTGATGACCTTGCTTGGCGATACTGTCCTTAATTATTTTAGTTTTGATATACTTTTTGGGCGTAGCTTGCTCCCTTTTCTGTTCAAGCCAGGCTACTTGGTCAATGAGTTTTTGGAAGGTAGGCGCGTAAACCATATTCACCCTGTGCGTTTGTACCTGATTATCAATTTTTTCTTTTTCCTTATTTTTGTCAGAACGGTGGACTTACAAACCGTAGAAAAAGAACTTGCGCTGACCGAAGAAAACAATCCAAGTGTATTGGTAGATAGGGCTTTTATTTATACGGAGAAAGATACTACAGTGCTGACTATGAAGCAGTTGGCTGATAGCTTAAAGATAGATAGAAAAAAATTAAAAGGCGACTCGCTAAGGCTACTATTAGAAACTGAAATAAAGAAAGGTAAATTACTGGACAACTATGAAATCAAGAAAATAAAACAAGATAATAATGTCATTAATTTTGGGAGCAAGGGGGTTAGTTGGCAGAGAGTAGTCAGGTACATTGGTAGAAAAAATATGTCAGCAGAGGCATTTTTAGATTCTGTGGGCTGGGAAAAGAAAACGCCTCGCGCACTCAAATCAGCAGAGCAAGCAATGAAAATAGGACGCAATGATTTGTCGATATTTATCCTCAGTGCCATCAATAATATTCCACTGATGATGATTCTGATGTTACCACTGATTGCTTTTTACCTGAAATTATTTTATATTTTTTCAAAAAGATTGTATATTGAGCATTTGGTCTTTACCTTTCATTTTCAAGCATTTAACTATGTATTGCTGGGTGCATTACTTTTGCTACTGCATCTTCAAAAAGAAACTTCTGATGAGATGATAGAGCAAGTAGTTTCTTGGTTTTCTTTGATTTGGTTTATTTATAATTTCATTGCCTTTAAGCGTGTTTATCGGCAATCTTGGTGGGTAACGCTTTGGAAAATATTTTGGGTATTTACGTTCTACGGTACCACGCTTATTTTTTTCCTATTCTTTGATTTGCTGTATTCGTTTTTTACGTATTAAATCTACCAGATTTTTTAAAGCCCCTACCGTTAAAACGGTAGGTTATAGTAAGCTAACTTTTTGATTAACAATTTAAGAAGGTAAACTATGTTAAGGTTGCGTTGCAGGTGAAAACACACTGCAACGGCGTTTAAATTTACCATTTTCAGTTTGATATTTTTAACATCAAATAAATTAACGAGTAAATATGGAAAATTCAAGAAGAAAATTTTTAAACAGTGCCGTCAAAGTTACCGCAGGGGCAAGTTTGGCAACTTTACTGCCCGAAGAACTGCTCGCCGCCAAGAAAAAAGTGGGCGCAAACGACAAGGTGCGTATTGGGGTGATAGGCTGCAAAGGGCAGGGCTGGGCAAATATGAATGCTCATTTCAAAATCCCTGAAATTGAGTGTGTTGCAGTTTGTGATGTGGACAAGGGTGTGCTTGACCAGCGCACTGCTGACGCAGAAAAAATGCAAGGTAAAAAGCCAAAACAATATGATGACTATCGTAAGTTGCTGGACAACAAGGATATAGATGCAGTCATCATAGGTACGCCTGACCACTGGCACGCTTTGCAGATGATTCATGCGTGCGAGGCAGACAAGGACGTTTTTGTAGAAAAACCTGTGGCAAATACGATAGAGGAATGTAGATTGATGGTCGCGGCGGCAAGTCGGTATAAGCGCGTGGTGCAGGTAGGGCAGTGGCAGAGAAGCGGTCATCACTTCGACAGCGCGATTAAATATGTCCAATCGGGCAAGCTGGGGCAGATTCGCTTGGTCAAGACGTGGGCATACCAAGGCTGGATGAAATCTGTGCCTGTGGTGGCTGATGCCAGCACTCCTTCAGGTGTAGATTACGATATGTGGCTGGGACAAAAAAAAAC
>JAAFJS010000138.1 GCA_013298985.1 Cytophagales bacterium | reverse complement strand
TCGTAAAAAATGTTTATCGAGGCAAAAGAAAATATTTTCAAAATATTTGGGAAATTGTTTGTGGGATTGTAAACTTAAAGAATCCTAAACTCAAAAAAGTACAAACTATTTAAACAAGTTATCTATTTATGAAATATTTGTAACGCATGGCTTTCATTTATGCCGAATTGAAAACCTAAGTCAAGAATTATATATTTATCCACTTGGTTATCAATTTTTTAGCAAATATAATTTATTTCTGCAAGATAGCTATTTTCAAACCAAATAATTGATGATACTGTTCGTTATTAAGTACATCAATACAAATAATCGTACATCGCATGATTCGGCACACCGACTCATGCGAATATGGTGTTTATCAGCGACTTGCAATCGCATAAATACGATTTTGCTCTTGTGGAACTACTTAGTTACAATCAATCCAACAATTTGTTATTTATGAAAAAAAGTTTATTATTCATCATTTGCACACTTATTTCTTTTATTCCATCAAGGCTCAAAGCTGCCGTTTTCAATATTGCAAATGGAGATGTAGCTGCTTTAATTGTTGCTATCAATACGGCAAATGCCAACTCAGAAGCTGATATTATCAATTTGGCAAGTAATGGGGTTTATAACCTCACTACGGTCAATAATACGATAATGAACCCCAATATAGGTGGAGGCAATGGCTTGCCTGCAATTATCAATAGCTTTGCAGGGACAGGTGCAGACCTTACTATCAATGGCAATGGGGCAACTATTCAGCGAAATATGGCGGGTGATTTACGACTTTTGGTCATTTCGGGCAGTGATACTGAGGTAGTTATCAATAATGTAGTTTTTAAAAATGCAAAGGCAACCCTCAATGGGGCTTGTATTGCAGCTATGTGGCAGAAAGTAAAATTGACTATTAATGACTGCGCCTTTGAAAATAATGTGCTTACGCCCACAGGTGCAAATACAGAAGATGGAGGCGGGGCTATTCTTATCCACGAAGGTTTTTTGACTGTTACAAACTCTACTTTCAGAGGAAATTCTGCCCCCAATGGCGGGGCTATCAAATGCTTGCTTTCCAATATGGCACTTACTAACTGCACTTTTGAAAACAATGCTACCACAGGTACAGGCAATAATGGCGGAGCAGGAATAATAGTAGATGGTGCTTTCAACGATTTTTTAAATCAGAACACCTACAATCCTCCACGTACTATCTCTGTGCAGTCTTGCAAATTCCTGAATAATACGGACATCAAACAAGGCGGAGGCTTATTTTTATATACCTATGGAATAACCACTGCCACCATAGATAAATGTTACTTCAAGGGCAATACATCGCCTATGGGTGGTGGTTTGTGGGCTATGGGGGAAACAGGAGGCACTTGTAATATCACCAATACAACTTTTGACGCAAATATAAGTAGTGGAGCTGGTGGTGGTATTGCTACGATTGCAAATACAGGACAAACTTTTAATCTTACTATTACGAACTCTACTTTGGCTTTCAACCAGGCAAATGGTGTAGGGGCTGGCGGTGGTGGCGGATTGTTTAATGCAAATGCCACCGTAACCATTAGCAGCAGTACCATTGCCAAAAACGCTACTAATAGTTTTGGAGGCGGTATAGCAGGTGCAAATAGTATTAGTATCAAAAATAGCATCATTGCTGAAAATACAGCCACTAACAATAATGGTGCTTTTGGTGTAAGTAATATACAACGCAACTGTGGCTCAGGTGGATTTGTGGTTTCCCCACCGCCTTATTTTACTGATGCTGGTAATAATTTGGAGTGGCCAACAAGAACAGATTTGACCAACAATGGCTTATGTACGACAGGTATCAGCGTAGCCGACCCCCAATTAGACAATGCAATCAAAGACAATGGCGGAAGTGTGCCAACCTTGGCAATATTAACAGGAAGTGCTGCTATCAATGCTGGAAATACCTGTACTACCACCGACCAAAGAGGCGTAGCCAGAGTGGGTGCTTGCGATATCGGTGCTTTTGAGTTTGGTGCAGCAGTATGTAATTTGGTGGTGAGCAGCAATGCCGATGCAGGCGCAAACACACTAAGAGAGGCTATTAGCTGTGCTACTTCTGGGCAAATAATCACTTTTGCACCAAGTATGGCAAATCAAACCATTGCACTTGCCTCGACCTTAGAAATACCTGTTAATAAAAACTTGACCATTGACGGATTAGCTGCCCCCAACCTTAGCATTAGCGGAAATAATGCGGTGAGGGTTTTCTTACTCAAATCAACTTCCGCACAGCCAACTTCGTTAAGTTTGAAAAATTTGAAAATCATTAATGCCAGAACCAACGAATATGGTGGTGGCGTAAAATCAGAACATCAAGGCACAATAAACCTTGAAAACTGTACTTTCAATAACAATAGAGCAGATGATGGAGGAAGTGCTGTTTTTAGTGCTTTTGAAGGCTATCTCAGTATTTTAAACTGCAATTTTGACGGCAATATTTCCATTGCCAATAATACAGAAAGAGGCTCAACAGTCATGATTTGGGGACCTTATGCACAAACCATTAAAAATAGTAATTTTACAAATAACAAAGGTATAAACGGTGCAGCCATCAATGGTTTGAATGCAGGACTACTGATAGAAGATTGTAATTTTACAGGCAATCTGACCACAGATGCACGTTTTGATACAGGGCAACCCAATGACTTTTTGCGTGGTTTTGGTGGTGCTATTTACACAGATAGGGCTACCGCAGGACCGCCAAGCGTAGTTTTGGGAAGTATTATTTTGAGAAGATGTAAATTTGAGAATAATATCGGCAATGGAGAAGGTGGGGCTTGCTACCTCTACACAGACGAAACCGATAATGTGCTGGTAGAGGAATGTTACTTTAATAACAATGAAAGTAGAATACTCACAGGTGGCACAAATGGCGGAAGTGGCGGGGCTATTCAACACATGAATAATGCAAAAAACAGAGGCTTTGTAGTCAAAAATACTACATTTTCAAATAACAAAGCCGCCGTTGTAGGCGGGGCTATTCGGGCAGATTGGGCAGATACAGAAATCACAAATTGCACCTTTGATAATAATAAGGCTTTGCTGACCGATATGTCGGGCTTTGCTGCAAACGGTGGGGCATTGGTATTTTTCTCTATGGATAATTCTTTTGTTGATATCACAAACTGCACACTTGCCAATAATTATGCAGGCTGGGTAGGGGGAGCTATTGCAAGTTCGCACCCCGCAAGAACACGCATCAAAAACAATATTTTCTTTCAAAATACCGCAGGCAACGGAGGGAATGGGTGGAATATCCAGCAACATTCGTCAGCAGAAATGTTAGATTTAGGGAATAATTTACAGTTCCCTGCCAAACTTACTTCAAATTGGAATGATTACAATGTTTCTGCTTCTGTTACGATTGCAAATCCTTTGCTAAACACCATTGCCAATAACGGAGGATTTTCGCCCACAATGTCTTTGCAAGCCACAAGTCCCGCCATCAATGCAGGTGCAGGCTGCCCACCCACAGACCAGCGAGGCAATACCAGAATAGGTGCTTGCGATATTGGCGCATTTGAGTTTGGGGGCATCATCACACCAACCATCACAGTAAGTACAGCCACTTTAACAGGTTTTATAACTACCACAGGTACAGCATCAATAGCACAAACTTACAATCTAAAAGGGGCAAACTTAACCACAGATATTACTGTAACAGCCCCAGCAGATTATGAGGTTTCACTCGACGGAACTACTTTTGCAAACATTGTAACGGCACTGATGGCAAATGTGCAAACTATGGCAGGACAAACAATTTCTGTACGCATCAAAGGTTCGGCAGCAGTGGGCAGTCCCGCAGGTGATATAACAAACGTAAGTACAGGAGCAGTAACAAAAAATGTAACTTTGACAGGTACAGTAGGCATAGCAGGCGATATTATTTATGTCCGCACCGATGGCAATGATAGCAATAATGGCTATACAAACACCCCCGCAGGTGCAAAAATTACCTTGCAAGGTGGTTTTTCGGCAGTCAATGATGGAGGCACAGTAGTCTGGAACACAGGCACGTACAACGAAACAGCCACTCTAACCAACAAATCAATTACTTTGCAAAGTGTAGGCAACCCCACAGTGCAAAGCATTGTGTTGAATGGCACAGGCAAAACTGTAACCTTAACAGGGGGGGTAAATATTGCTAAATTAGTAGATATGCAAGCGGGTACACTTATCAGCAATGGCAATCTCACCTTGCTTTCTACTGCCACAGAGCAAGCAATGGTAGTGAACAGTAGCGGTATAATTACAGGAAATGTAAAAGTGCAGCGATATGTAAGCACCTATCCTGACCGTACAACCGTACAAGGCTACAATTATTTTTCTTCCCCAGTTTCAGGCAAAACTATTGCAGAGTTTCATGACAATGTTGCTTTGGTTTTGAATCCTGCGTATGACTTTTTTACCGCTTATTCAGGTGCTTTTCCTAATTTTTATAAGTACAACGAAAATAGACTCACCGCCACCCATGATGCTTTCGAGAAAGGCTGGGAATCTCCTGCCTCTCTTGCAGAGAACGCAGAAGTTGGTAGAGGCTACATTCTTAACCTTAGCGCGAATACACTGGTAGATTTTTCTGGAACACTCAATAATGAAGCTATTGATATTCCTATTTCAAAAGGTTCATTTACTCATTCGGGCTGGAACTTAGTAGGCAACCCCTACCCTTCTGCCTTAGATTGGGACTTAGTGTATGGCTTTGGCATGAATAGCACAAAAGCTGCTTCAACCATCTTGCGTCGAATTGCTACAGGGACGTATTCAGGCACTTGGGCTTCCTATGATGCCCTTGTGGGCAGTGGGCTAAACGGTGGTACAAAAGACATTGCATTAGGGCAAGGTTTTTTGGTAAAGAAAACAAGTACAGGCAATGATAATTTGAACTTAACCAATGCCATGAGAAATACAAATCCTTCACAATTTTTCCGTACAGAAGACGCAGAAAGCAAGACCCAAGGCATAGTCAAAGTAAAATTGACTGCTGGAAAGTGGGCAGACGAAACATTGGTATATTTCAAAAGAGAAGCAAGCGAAAAATACGAGGAAGGCTTGGACGTACTTAAAACCCATATAAACTCGCACCCTGCCCCTAATTTTTATACCAGTGTGGGCGGCAAAAAAATAGCTTTTAATGCCCAATCTATCGAAAAATTGCCCAAAGAAATACCTTTGCATTTTTCAGTAGCAAGTAGCGGACAGCACGAAATTAGCCTAAGCGAACTACGAAATTTCAAAGAAAACACTCCTATTTATTTGGAAGATAAAAAGCTAAAAATCACCCAAGATTTGAGGGAAAAAGCCTATACTTTTTCGGCAAATGCTGGCACAGATACGACTCGTTTTGTCTTGAAATTCGATGCAGCCTTTGCCACAGAGCTTCCCGATGAATCACTAACCATTTATCCCAATCCGGTAAGCAACGAACTGAAAATCAAGATAGATAGCAAGTACAAAGGTAAGTTGCAAATTCGCCTCACAGACTTGCTGGGCAGAGAAGTAATCATGCAAACGCATGAAAAACAGTTTACCCAAGAGGAAATAAAGATTGACCTAAGCCAATTAAAAAAAGGCGTTTATTTGGTGGAAGTGGGTGAATTGCCCCTTGGCACAAAGGCTATAAGCGCAAAAATAGTAAAAGAGTGAGGCACGTAAAATTACAAATGGGGTGGTCTGAAACAAAAAGTTTAGACCACCCCATTTTTTTACTAATAGTTTATATTGTATTTTACATTTTTACCAAGCAAAATTTTTCAAGAAAGGAGCAAGTACCAAAGCTACCACTGACATCAATTTGAGCAAGATGTTTAGTGAAGGACCCGAAGTGTCTTTGAAAGGGTCGCCTACGGTATCTCCTACAACTGCTGCCTTGTGTGGGTCAGATTTTTTGTAGTAAATTTTGCCGTTTATTTCTACGCCTTCTTCAAAAGATTTTTTTGCATTGTCCCACGCACCACCTGCATTGGACTGGAAAATCGCCATCAATACGCCCGAAACGGTTACACCTGCGAGCAAGCCACCCAATGCCTCTTTGCCCATGCCAGGGAAGAAGCCAATGATGACAGGCGCAATCACCGCCAAGAGTCCAGGAAGCACCATTTGCTTGATAGCCGCTTGGGTAGAAATTGCGACACATTTGCCGTATTCCGCCTTTCCATCAGCCAATCGGAAGGTTTCTTGGTCTTTAACAGACCATTCGTGTTCTTCCTTACCCTCGTTGCGACGCATTACTTCTAAGGCGTTTTTCAGTTCAGGAATACTGTTGAACTGCCTGCGAACTTCCTCAATCATGTCCATTGCCGCCTTACCTACTGCGTTCATTGCCAAAGCAGAAAATACGAAAGGTAACATAGCACCAATGAGCAAGCCCGCCATTACGTTTGCTTTTGAAATATCTATAGAGGAAACGCTTGCCGCCGTCATGTATGCCCCAAATAATGCCAAGGCAGTCAAAGCTGCCGAGGCAATCGCAAAACCTTTGCCGATTGCCGCCGTAGTATTACCTACTGCGTCCAATTTATCTGTTCTTCCGCGTACTTCTTTAGGTAATTCTGCCATTTCAGCGATACCGCCCGCATTGTCAGAAATAGGTCCGTAAGCATCTACTGCCAGCTGGATACCCAAGTTAGAAAGCATACCTACCGCCGCAATCGCAATACCGTACAAGCCACCCGCCTCAAATGCGCCTACAATCGCAAAAGCTATCAACAAAACAGGAATTGCGGTACTCATCATGCCTACGCCCAAGCCCGCAATGATGTTTGTCGCCGCACCCGTAGAGGACTGACGCACAATGGAAAGCACTGGTGCTTTGCCCATGGCTGTATAATATTCTGTAACCAAACCTACCAATACACCAGCGACTAAGCCAATAATAGTCGCATAAAAAATACCAATAGAAGTCATTTCGCGAACCACCCCACCATAAAGTGTATCAGTGAAAGACCATGTTTCAGGTAACATTCCTGTAATAATAAAGTAAGAAGCAACGACCATAATGCCTGAAGAGCCAAACTCACCAATGTTGAGTGCCGCTTGTGGATTGCCGCCTTCTTTGACGTTTACAAAGAAAGTTCCAATGATAGAAACGATAATACCTACCGCAGACAGAGCCAGTGGCAATAGTATCGCAGAAAGACCGTTCATACCATCAGCCACTGCAAATTCTGCGGTCATAAAAGTAGCACCCAGTACCATTGTACCCACAATAGAACCTACATAAGATTCGAACAAGTCTGCGCCCATACCTGCTACGTCGCCCACGTTATCGCCCACGTTGTCAGCAATCGTCGCGGGATTCAGAGGGTGGTCTTCGGGAATACCTGCTTCTACCTTGCCCACGAGGTCAGCACCTACGTCAGCCGCTTTGGTATAGATGCCACCACCCACACGTGCAAAAAGCGCAATAGATGAAGCACCAAA
This sequence comes from Cytophagales bacterium, assembly GCA_013298985.1. Lineage (GTDB taxonomy): Bacteria > Bacteroidota > Bacteroidia > Cytophagales > Thermoflexibacteraceae > Thermoflexibacter. The sequence goes on along the minus strand of JAAFJS010000138.1, from coordinate 9,028 downwards.
AGAGAAACCTGTAATAACGGTAATCACTTTTTGCATACCTGCCGCGTCAGTGCCAAACATATTGCTATACACAATAAAAAGTACACTCAAACCCAATACGCCCAAGCCAACTACACCCATACCCATCACAGAGCCACCAATAAAAGCAACTTCTAATGCCTTGCTCAAACCTGTTCTGGCGGCATTGGTGGTTCTCACGTTTGCTTTTGTAGCCACGCGCATACCAATAAAGCCCGCCAAAGCAGAGCAAAATGCACCCAAAATAAAGGAAACAGCCACTAAGGGGTGAGAGTTTTCGTCATTTGCTCCACTCAAACCGAGTAAAAGAGCCACTGACACCACAAAAACAGCCAATACGCTGTATTCTGCTTTGAGAAAAGCCATTGCGCCTTCGGAGATACGCGCCGCAATGTCTGCCATTTTTGGCGTGCCGACCTCTTGCTTGGCTACCCAAGCAGAACGCCAAGCCACATACAATAAACCAATGACACCAAAAATTGGTAAATAATAGACCAAATTTTCCATACGTTATTTAATAATTATGAGTTATAAGTTATGAATGATAAATTAGAAATGGTAAATTAGGAAGCTGTGAAACACAAAAGTTAGCAAAATATAAGGTATTGAAAATCAAAATATTGTATTTTTTTCATCATTTTCATTTTTCCCAACATTGATATACTTATATCTGTTTGATAATCAGTTTATAATTCATCATTAATCATTTATCATTTTAAAAATAGGTTTGCAAAGATAATGGAAGGAAAAAGATTTGAAAATAATTTGCCCACTTTTGAGGAAAAAATACAGATTGAGAGATATTCAAAATTTATTTTAAAACAAATTATCCTTCAATTTATAAAAAAGCGAAACTTTTCTACCTTTGCAAAATGTCTAATTTACAGTTTATTAACTCATAATCATCAAAAAAATGTGGCAATTCATTAAATTTACTTTTGCAGCTATTATTGGTACTATGGTGGGCTTGGGCTTATTGTTTTTCGTAATGATAGGTATTTTTGGCGCGATTGCGGCGAGTTCGGGTAGCGAAACGGTCGCGATTACGGCTAACTCGGTGCTTCACCTCAACCTGAACACAATCATCAAAGAGAGAGTCGCAGAAAATCCATTAGAAGACTTTGATTTGCCTTCGGAATTGGCAACGGCTACGGGCGGCATTGGACTTTTTGACCTCAAAGCGGCAATCAAAAAAGCACAAAATGATGACAATATCAAAGGCATTTACCTCGAAACGGGCATGGTAAGCGCAGGTTTTGCCACCTTACAAGAGGTTCGCGAGTCGTTGGTGGAGTTCAAAAAATCTAAGAAATTTATCTATACTTACAGCGATATTTATGGCGAAAACTCTTATTTGCTTGCTTCGGTGGCTGATAAAATTTTCCTTTATCCGCAAGGCGTAATGGAATTTAATGGTTTTTACTCCGAAAGAATGTTTTATACCAATGCAATGGCAAAAATAGGCATCAAACCTGAAATTTTCCGCGTGGGTGAGTTCAAAAGTGCCGTCGAGCCTTTCTTAGTTGATAAGATGAGTCCCGCAAGTCGCTTACAAACAGAGTCTTACCTCAATAGTATCTATGAATATTTCCTCAAAAACATCAGCGAATCACGCAATATCTCTGTCGAGGAGCTAAAAAATATTGCTGGTAAAATGTCCATTCGCAATGCTGGCGAAATGTTGCAGGCAAAATTGGTAACGGATACTGCTTATTATGACCAAGTGGAAACGGAACTAAAAAAAGCAAGTGGCGTAGAAGAAAAGGACAAAATCAAGTTTATTTCACTCAAAAAATATATGAAAGTGCCTGACGCAAATGCCAAATTTAACGCGACCAAGGTGGCGGTGATTGTGGGCGAGGGAACAATAGTAGATGGCAATGGTGGAGAGGACGATATTGGTGGGGACAAGATTGCGGCAGAGATTCGCAAGGCAAGGAATGATGAAAATATAAAGGCTATCGTGCTGAGAATCAACTCTGGAGGTGGTAGCGCGCTTGCCTCTGACAAGATGTGGCGCGAGGTGATGCTCACCAAAGGCAAGAAACCCATCATTGCCTCGATGGGCGACTATGCGGCTTCGGGTGGATATTATATGGCGATGGCTTGCGATACAATAGTTGCCCAGCCAAATACGATTACGGGTTCTATTGGTATTTTTGCACTGATTTTTAGCGCACAGGAATTGATAACGGACAAAATGGGCTTTACTTTTGATGGCGTAAAAACTGGAAATTTTGCGGATATAGATGGTTTTATTCATCGTGGATTTACCGAACCTGAAAAAGCAGTTTTGCAACAGTCTGTTAATCAAGGCTATGAAGATTTTACAGGCAAGGCGGCACGTGGCAGAAAAATGAATCTTGACAGCCTCAAGCGCATTGCAGGCGGACGCGTATGGACAGGCGAGCAGGCGCAAAGTTTGGGCTTGGTAGATGAGTTGGGCAATTTTGAGAGGGCTGTGGCGATTGCGGTAAAGGCGGCGGGCTTGAAAGAGGGAGAGTACAACTTAAAATATTACCCACAACAGCAAAGTTTTGTGGAAAAAATATTGAAAACAGGCGAAACATCGCTGAAAGAAAATGCTTTACAAAAGGAAATGGGACAAATGTATCCGCTTTACAAAGAAATGCAACGCCTCAAAGCCATGCAAGGTTTACAAGCGCGAATCCCTTATTATGAAGTGATTAAGTAGAAAAAGTAAAGCCAAATAACCTGTATGTTCAGCGATTTTATTGATATGCTTTTTCCGCGTACCTGCCTGACTTGCCGCAGTTTATTAGAAAAAAATGAAGAACTGATTTGCACACATTGTAGGTACGAACTTCCGCAAACGAATTTTCATTTGCAGGCAGATAATGACTTAGCGCGTAAGTTTTGGGGGCGCGTCCCTCTCAAATATGCTTTTGCTTACCTGCGCTTTGTCAAAACAGGAAAAGTACAAATGTTACTGCATCATTTGAAATATTATGGCAAGGAAGAAATCGGGGAAATGCTGGGCAGATGGTACGGTAATGAGCTAAAAAAGAGTGAGTTAGCGCAAGAATTTGATTTGGTATTGCCTGTGCCTTTGCACCCAAGTAAGTTGAAAAAACGCGGTTATAATCAGTGCGACAGCATCGCCAAAGGGCTTGCCGAAGGGCTGGGCATTGCTTGGGACAGCCAGCTATTGGTCAGAAATAAGGCAACGATGTCCCAAACCCGCAAAGACCGCATAGAGCGTTGGGAAAATGTAGAGGATATTTTTTCTGTTTTGCAGCTTGAAAAAGTGCGCGATAAGCATATTTTGCTCATTGATGACGTAATCACCACAGGCGCAACCTTAGAGGCTTGCAGCCTACCTCTCCAAAATGTAGGCTGTAAGTCATTGAGTATTGCAGGGTTAGCAGTTGGTTTCAGCTAAAAACAAACTTTACCTTTCCCTACACTAAATCCAAGAACCTCAATTTGGGTGCTTGCTCCAAAAGTTCTCCTGCTCTTGCGCTAAAAGTGGCAATATAAGGCTGTGAGGCATGAAAATCAAAAGCCGCTTGGTCTTTGAACTGCTCATAAAACATGAATACATTTGTATTATCCCTATCTTGGTGTAAAGTATAGCTGATGCAGCCTGTTTCTTGGGTCGTGTGCGCCACAAGGTTCTGAAGACCTGCCTTTACTTCTGCTATTTTGTCTTTTTTGGCAATAATGGTTGCGATAATTATTATCATAAATGTTTAGTTAAAATTTACTTAGACTTCTTTCAAAAATGTTTTTTATCACCTCACCCCTGCCCTCTCCTGCTGAGAGGGAGAATTTTTGGCTACTTCCGAAAGGAGTCTATCTATTTTCCTCTGTATTTGACTTCTATTTGGTGCAGTTCTATCAAAGGTTTCAAAAATTCTTCTAAGTCATAGACAGATAGCTGGCTGGCAGCATCGCAGAGTGCGCGTGCAGGCTCTGGGTGCGTTTCGATAAAAATACCATCTACGCCAGAGGCAACGCCTGCCCGCGAAAGTACAGGCAAAAACTCACGCGCACCTCCTTTTTTGTCGGCACTTGGAATACCGTATTTGCGAATGGAGTGCGTGATGTCAAATACGACAGGGTAGCCTGTTTGGTTCATGTGGTAGAAACTACGCGGGTCGACGATGAGGTCATTGTAGCCAAAAGTATAGCCTCTTTCGGTCAGGATAACTTGGTCATTGCCACTATCCACACATTTTTGGGCTGGTTTTGCCATGTTTTCTGGAGCAAGGAACTGTCCATGCTTGATATTGACCACTTTGCCTGACTTTGCTGCTGCCACCACCAAGGTAGTTTGCATACACAGGTAGGCGGGAATTTGGAGTACATCAAGCACCTCTGCTGCCTCGCTAATTTGCTCAGGATAATGCACATCTGAGAGCAAAGGGAAGCCAAACTCGCGCTTGATTTTTGCCAACATCTCCAGTCCTTTGGTCAGTCCAGGTCCTTGATAAAAATCTACCGAACTACGATTGTCCTTCATAAAAGAGGATTTGTAAATGATTTTGATGTGCATACGTTCAGAAACTTCTTTGAGTTTTTCTGCGGTTTGCATCATGGTTTTTTCGTCTTCGATGACGCAAGGTCCCGAAATCAAGAACAATTCGTCTGCGCCACAATCTATGTTGCCAACTTTTACGATTTTTTTCTCCATTATTTTTTTATAAAATATAGTTTTTATGAAAATTTTGCAAAGATAATCATTGCTTTTTATTCAGCGTATTCCTACTTAGATTTCTACGTCTTCTTTTTCTTTGCTAAATATTTTTTTGATTTTAGACCAAATAGTGGGGTTAGGTGCTTCGTCGTAGTAGCCGCCCCCTCCTGCGCCGTAGCCATATCCGTAGCCATAGCCATATCCGTAGCCATATCCGTAGCCATACGTTCCTGCCTTGCCTACTCCGTTCAGAATCACAGACAATTTATTAAAATTATTGGCAGTAATCAGTTTGTTCAGATTGGTGAGAAACATGCGCTTAGAGTAGGCAGCACGCACCACGTAAATAGGCACATCAGCCATTTTCATCACCAGCAATCCATCTGTTACGATACCTACGGGAGGCGTATCACACACAATGAGGTCGTATGTTTTTTGCAGTTCTTTTATCAATTCTTTAAATTCGTTGGACATAATCAATTCCGAAGGGTTGGGTGGGTGAGGTCCTGCGGTGATGTAGTGCAGGTTTTCGATTTCAGATTTTCTCACACACTCCTCTATGGTCGCCTTGCCAATCAAGATATTACTCATGCCATTTAGGTTTTCTGCGCTAAAAGCAAAGTGTATTTTAGGTTTACGCAAGTCTAAGTCCAGCACAATCACTTTTGCTTGTGAAAGGGCAACAATGCCTGCCAGATTGACAGCTACAAAAGTTTTGCCTTCTCCGCTAATGGTAGAAGTAACAGAAATTAGTCTTTTTTGCTGTTTTTGGGTCATAAAATCCAAATTGGTTCGGATAGACCGCATTGCCTCACTCATTGACGACTTGGGGTTTATATTGACAATGAGCTGGGAGTAAAGCATTTTTGCCTTGGCGTAGTGAGGCACCATGCCCAAAATGGGTGCGCTCGTGGCTCGTTCTACTTCTTTGAGGTTGGTAACTTTGTTGAGCAAGAGATACCTAATAATGACTAAGGCAACACTCAATGCCAAGCCCGCCACTATACCATAAATATAAAATGTGTTTTTGATAGGATAAAACGGCACTGGCGGAACGGACGCATTAGAAAGTATTTGGAAGCTGGCTACTGTCCCTGCCTCTGCGATGCCTCTCTCCACGATTTGGCTCAGAAGGATATTGTAATGACTTTCATACGAATTATAGTAGCGCGTCAAACGCCTCAGTTCCAAGTCCATGCCTGCGGCTTCGCCATAAGAAATGTTGTTTTCTAAGTTTTTGACTTGTAGGCTCAGTTGGTAGAGTTTATCATAGAGCCGATATTGGTTAAAGCCAATGAGTTTGAGCAGTTCTTCTCTGGTGGCTTGGACTCGATTCTGTCGCTGTCGCACTGCGGCACTTGGCTCTTTATACGAAAAATTGACTCGTTCTAAGTCTTTTTCCATATTGTCTAATTTAGTGAGTTCGCCTGTGATGCGCGAGTCCGTAATGCCTGTGGCAACGGTGGTAATGAGCTGAAAAGAAGAATCTGCCGCCATAAAATCAACGACTTCTTTGTATCTTTTTAACTCCAAATTAATCTTAAAACGTTCTTCTTGAAGGGTTTTAATATTGGTCAGAATCTCTTGCAAGGTAGGCTTGGCATTTAGCGGATTTGCGTTTGTAATTTCACCAGTACCACGTTTGTAGCTGTCTATTTTGGCATCATATTCTTCTAAATACCTGCGAAGCGTGTCTAATTGCTCTTCAAGATAGAAAATGGTTTGCTTATTGGTTCTATTTTTATTATCAACACTTTTTTTCAAATAAACCTCATTCACCGCATTCACCAAGGCTGTAGCCTTATATTTATTGGCATCGACAAAGGAAATACCAATCGTTCGCGCCTTTACGTTCTGCGGCGCAACTCCCAGCCCACCTGCAATGTAGTTTTGTAAATAACCATGACTATGAAAAATAAAAAAGAACCTATTATTAACATCAATAGATACTTTTTGAATCGTACAGCTAAAATTAGGGTCATTGATGCGTTCACCAAATCTATAAGTTTTGGTGATGGGCGTATCTTCGGTTTCGTAGCTAAGTGAAAAATGAACTGAATCAAGGATTTGGAGAGAAATTCGTTTATAATCATAAAATTCTCCATTTTTTATCTCATAATTCAGCACCTTGAAGGGCGCGCTATTGAACTTTTCGTCATCAATAAACCTGCCCCTGACCCAGTAGCTCACATAAAGGTCTAACATATAAATCACTTCATCTCTGACCGCATTTGACCTGATAAACTCTGTTTCGCCTATCAAATAATCATTTAAGTTGGTTTCATCTTTGAAAATCCCCAACCCAAGCGTAGGTGCAGTGCCTTTTGCCTCCAACTGAATGACCGCATCAGACTGATAAATAGACTTGACATAGCGCAGACCAATATAGACCGTAGCAAGGCAGACCGCAAAGATAAGCACCATCCAAATCAGGCTTCGCCTTAGCACCCACAGAAATTTCTCGAAGTCAAACTCTGACATGAAATCGCTTTCATCTTCTTCTGCCACCGCCTTATTGACCACATACTGACCGTTTGTACTCATGAATTAATTTGCTGATTTGGATTTTTATAAATTTCGCAGTGTAAGAATAGTAAGCAAAGTTGTAGATATAATACTTAAAACGGGGGTAATTGTGCGGAGAATATCATTAATGGTTTCATCACGCCCCACTCGCCTGCGCGGTTCCAAGTAAATGATGTCGTTTGGCTCTACCTTCAAATTTGCGGCTTGTAAGCCTTCCAAAGTAGATAAATCTATAATTTGCATCACAGGCTTGGTCATCGCATTGCGAATAATCCGCACCCTATCGCCGCGAAGTCGTTGGTCAAAACTAAAACCTGCCGTAGCGATGACTTCTATGATGCTCATATTTTCATTCTCCAAATTAACAACCCTTGTGCCAAGCGCGCCAAGAATCACCGTACGTCGATTGAGCAAACGGCTGACCACATAGCTTTCTTTATAATATTTTTCGTATTGTTTAGAGAGCAAACTATCTACTTGGTAGAGTTTTAGCCCTTCCAGCTTTGTAGCACCAAGTACAGGCAGATACGCGGCACCGTCATCTTGTACCATATACCTACGTACCGAATTAAAATTGCCAACAATGCCTTGCTGCTGTAAACCCAGCTGACCAGCCACGCCTACATTAGGCGCAACCTGCGTAGCATCTACTTGCCGCCCTCCCATCTGAATTTCCATATTGGGGTCAGTCAGTAATTCGCCTTTGTTCGTAAAAATCTCAATTCCAATAAAATCAAACTTTCTGACCATGTAGTTTTTCTCTGCCTGCTCTGCCATTGCTGCCGCCTTCTTAAATGCTTCATTATTAAAACTTTCGTCTTCTTTAAATAAAACAGTATAGCGATAAAAACTGCAAGAGGAACAAAAAATAGCTAAAAAAACTAAAAATACGAACTGCCTTAGTATGAATAAAATAGATTTCATTGCGTAATTTGTATGCTTAAAATGAATAATAACAAAATTAAAACCAATTAGCAAATTTAGCAGATTAAAATAAAAAACATGATATAACATTACAAGTCATACCATGCTTTGCCGTTATTTATGCAACACTCTTTTTTATTTGTAAACAATCCCAAAACCTTTCAAATAGTCTGCCAGTGGCTCTAAGCCCATTTTTTTACGGCGTTTATCTACATTTTTTTCGTCTTCTATCGGATAGACTTCGTATTGCTTGCTTTGGGCGTTTCGCCTCACTTGGCTACCATAAAGTTGTTTTTTGCCCTGACTCATCAGTATTCTGTCTTCCATCAGTGCCAAGTCATACGCATTAGATTCTTCTTTACTCACTGATTTTCTGAGCATTGGCAAGTATTTTTCCTGAACGGCTATATCACTATGCTGAATAATCAAAAATAGCGTCTGATTTGCCATATCGCCCACCTCACTTTTGCCCAGCCACCCATACAAATCAATAATTTTCTGCACTTTTAACTGATTAAGGCTGTCTGTGCGGTGAATGAGGCGGTTCAGCGAGTCCAAAGGGGCAGAATCAAAACCATACTTTTGAATGATTTGATTGACTGACCTTCGCGGCTCTTGGTCAGTAATATATACTTTTTCCAATTCTTTCCTCAGCGAATCATACAATAAGTTTTGAGCAAAAGAAGCAGAAAACGTAAAACACAATACCATTAAAAAAATTATTTTTTTCAAATATTTCATAGCAAATTATTTCAAAACCGTAGTCAAACTTTTTCCTTTTCCAAGTCAAATAAATCAGTCAAAACATCTGCCAAAGTTTCTGCTTCGCCGCGTTTGCAAGCCGCTTTGAGTTGGAGAACAGGCATTTTGATAATTTTTTGCATCATACTTTTGGTAATG
>JAAFJS010000137.1 GCA_013298985.1 Cytophagales bacterium | reverse complement strand
TTCCGATCTGTCAAAGGCGAGTTGGCGCAGTTTGCCAGAGCCTGCCACGAAGCCAATGCCTTGCTCAAAGTCATCATAGAAACGGCTTATCTTTCTGAAAATGAAATCATTAAAGCCTCAAAAATTAGTGCTGACGCTGGGGCTGATTTTGTAAAAACTTCTACTGGATTTGCCCCCGAAGGCGCGAAAGTTGCGGACATCAGGCTCATACGCGCCAACTTGCCCAAAGAGGTTGGCATCAAAGCCTCTGGAGGCATTAAAAGTTTGGCACAAGCAGTGGAACTCATTCAGGCTGGGGCGGATAGAATCGGGACTTCCGCTGCCTTGAAAATTATAGAAGAAGAAGAAAACCATGCACACTCACGATTTTAAGTCTTTTTTTGCAACATTTATCAAGAAAACAGTACATTGCGAAAGGAAATCGTTAGTTGTTTTACCTATTCTAAAAAAACAAATTCATTCATTTTTTATATCACATCAAAAAAACAAAATAACCAATGAAACGAACAGGAACAGCCGTTTGGAACGGTTCTGGCAAAGATGGAAAAGGTAGCTTGACTACCCAAAGTGGCACTTTACACAATACTCCATACTCTTTCAATGCGCGTTTTGGTGATGGAGGCGGCACAAATCCAGAAGAATTGATTGCGGTAGCTCATGCAGGTTGCTTTAACATGGCATTGGCTTTTATGCTTGGTGGTGAGGGATTTACGCCCGAAGAACTCCACACAACTGCTACGATTACAATGGAAAAAGATGATAGCGGCTGGCGTGTAGCTATGGTAAACCTGGGCTTAAAGGCAAAAATCCCTGCGATTGACCATGATAAATTTCAAGAAATAGCAGAAAGAGCCAAAGCAGGTTGCCCCATCTCTCGCGTGCTTGATACGGTGATTATGATGGACGCAAGTTTGATTTAAGCCCTAAAAAAATGCCCATAGACTTCTTGTAAAAGTATTTTTTATCCTGCTGAAAAGAGGAAATTATTACTTGGGCAAGAAGTCTATTACTTAGGAAAATCTTTGCCCAAAAAAATATTAAACAAACAAGCTACGCGCACAAATTAGCCCTTTTGTTTGGAGGGGAAAAACAGCGAAAAAGTTTTGCCAAATTTCAATAATGTGCTGATTCATGTTTTCCACACTCAAATCAAAAGCTATTTTTTCTTTCGTTTGTCATTGGTTTATAATAACTATTCGCTAATATTGTATTGATTTACAAGAAGAACTCAATGCAAATAATCTATGGCTTGGCAAAATAGGATTGAAGTAAATGGAAATAATAATATAAATATTCAAGATGTTGATAATGCAAATATCAATATCAATCTTCATCATATCGAAGAAAATTTGCTAAATATAATTGTCTTATCTTCTACCACCTCTCGAATTGCTGGATTGCAGCATTTGCCACAAAACTTTCAAGTCAAAGATTATTATGATAATGACAAAATATATAAATGGAAACCTTTTGGGAATTTAACAATTCAAGAATGTCTGATAAAGAAGCGACCCAAAAATGCTTCTTTTTGCATTGATACCATGGATAGTTTAACTTACATTCAAGATAATAGGTATTTGGCATATTTAAACTATGTAAAATATAATACCATTTTAATAGTAGATATTCTTGCCTTACAATTTCCAGAAAATCAAGTAATTGCGGATTTTTTTAATGATTATCATATTGGAGGATGTATTGTTGTTTCCCCATACGATGATAGGAATATTGAGGCAGTAAGGCAAGATATTTTTAGTCATTTAGACCTTTATCTTCATGGCAACTTGTTTGAAGAGAACATAAATACTGCACATATTACTTTCAGTTTTCAAGCAATCCCTGATGAACTGTCATTGTTAAATACAATTTTCAATATTGCAGAGTATAACTTAGGGCGCAAAAGAGTAGGTTCCCAACGATTTAAAAGTAACCTTAACGATTTAGGAATGTAACTATGATATTTTCATTTTATTCATATAAGGGCGGTGTAGGCAGAACACAACTTGCTGTTAATTTGGCAAGCTATCTTTGCTATTACCAAAGAAAAAAAATCCTCCTGATAGATTGGGACTTAGAGGCTCCTGGGCTACATTTTTACTTTGAAGGCTTTGAAAATGTGCAAAATAAAGGCATTGTAGAGTTATTTACGTCTTTTGTAGATAAAATGCAAGAGGTAGAATTAGAAGCAAAAGAAGAAGAACTGCCCAAATTAGATGAAAGCTATATCGTAAAAAATGTAGCAAAATCTTCGCAACACGAAGGCAAAATAGATATGATAACCGCAGGTTTTTATGATGAAAATTATAAACTATATAACCAAAAAGCAAATGCCTTTAATTGGAAGGAATTTTATGATAAGTTAGATGGTGGCAATTTTATAGAATTGCTCAAAAAGCAACTCAAAGCATTGGATTACGACTATGTTTTTATAGACAGCCGCACAGGAATTAGCGATTATTCAGGCATTGTGAATGTGCAGATTCCTGATGTAAATATCTTGGTCGTAGCACCTACTAACCAAAACTTTGCAGGCGCATTGCGTATTGCAGAAAATATCAAAAATGCGCCTTATATCAAAGACGGAAATAGAAAGCCTATCATTATGCCTATTTTATCAAGAATAGATTTATCTATCGAAAGAAATGACTGGGGACAAAAATTCCAAGAAAAATTTGGTCTATTAATTCAAGAGTTCTGTAGTTATATAAGAATACCTACATTCAGTTACTTGAGGAATACAAGATTAGATTACAAAAGAGATATTTCTTTTGGGGAAAATAATCTATTTAATGACAAGCAAATAGAAATTAATGTAGATACATTAGCAGAACAGTATAAATTTATAGCTGATTGTATACTAAGGATGAATCCTAATTATAAACCTCCTATTGATTTTGGAGATTCAAAAATACAAAACGATGTTAGATTAAAATATAACACAAATTATATTTTTACTTTCGGAAGTGTTTGTGTAGGCAAAACAACTATCTTAGCCTCATTAGCTAAATATTTTGCTCAAACAGTAGGGATACATACGAATCCTAATAATAAAATTGGAACAAAAATTTTATTAGAAAGTTGGATTAGCACTTTAAATGCTCATGAATTTCCTATGCGTACTCCTGTAAAAAAAATTATGGAAGTAGATTTAGGGGTCAGCTACCCAAATAACGAAACTTTATTACTTACGTTTATAGACGTTGCTGGCGAGGATTTTGAAAAACTAAATATTTTACATGGAGGAAATGGTACTTTACCAAAAGAGTTTGAAATATACATTAAAGCATCTAAAATATTTTTGATAGTTACAGACTTTGAAAGTGCAAAGCAAGATGATTATCTTATTCTTCAATTCTTAAATAAATTACAGAATGAATATAAAATTGATATTCCTGCTGTAGCATTAATTATCTCAAAATGGGATTTAGCAGGGGATAATCAAGATGTTACAGATTTTGTTAATAAAAATTTAACAATGACAAAAAGTTGGTTAAACTCTTCTAGTATAAATGACACCAGAATATTTACATTCAGTGTTGGAGCAGTTGTTAATGATGGAATTGGAAACCTGAATTTACGTAGTTCAGCAATAATTACGCAATGGATTAAGGATATTTTGAGTGATAATAATTCAACTTCAAAAAAAGAAAAATCAATAAAAAAATGGTTTCAATTTAATTAGAAAGGGTTTATTTGCACAAGATGAACCATCTAACTAATCCTAATCTCGCCCTCATTTTTCTCAATATACACCGATTTTTCGCCATATTGATTGACTATGGTCTGATGAGTAGGCGTTTTTTCAGTAGCTTGTTTTTCTCCTAAGTTGCTTACAAAAGTCAAGAACCTATCAGCGAAGTCGTAGCCATACTTCCCACTGATAAACTCTTTTTTCAGGCTTGCTAATTGAGGGTTTTGCACCCTTAACTCATCAAGTGCCTGAAATGCCTTGTGAAAATCCGCTTCGTTTATATGATTGATTATTTGAGAGATACTGCTCATTTTTTAATCTATTTTAATGTTTCCTTTGTTTTCCTCAATGTACAGAGATTTATCTCCATGTTGATTCACTTGCTTTTCTATCTTGGTAACTGTATTTTGGTTGCCAATCTGAATAATAGAATTATTTACATCTTGAATTACTGGTGCATTATCATTTCCATTGATAGCTACACTGTTATTCTTACCCTTGTTTTTCATAGCTTCTAATTTTTCTTTGTGCTTTTGACTTGCTTTTTGTTTTTCAAGTTCGAGGTCTTGCTTACGAATTTCCAAGTAAGCAATGATACCTAATACAATGATGAAAGTAGATAAAGTAGCAATAATAATTGTCGTGATTAGTTCTCCATCACTTACAATTCCCAGCTTTTCACCCAATAGATAAATCACACCTGCTACTATCATAGCGGCAATACTTGCTGTTGTGATTTTGGGCGCAGTCAATATTTTTGCAAAAATCTCGCTGATATTCATATTTTTAGCTTTTATTAGTTTAAACGACAAAAACAGCGAAAAAGTTTGCCTTCCCCATCTTCCTTAATCCATTCCCACCCTCAGCCCAAAAGTAGTCGTAATCCCTACTCGAATCCCCCAATCCTTGTAAATACCGTTCTCGAAGGCGGCAATAGCCTCTACGCGGAATAGCCTAAGAATCCCATCTAAGGCATAGCCCACTTCGGTATAGCTATTTTTGGGCGTAAGTAACTGATTTACAAAGAGATTCTCTTTCCAGCCAAAGGAGCGCAAATAAATAAACTGGGTGAATAGAAATTTGCGAAACTGAACGTAGGCGTGTCCTTCCAGATACTTGTCGGCGGTGCTGAATCGGTAGTAATCCAAGAGGCGAAAGCTCGATACAGGGTCGGCAAACTGCACAAAAATCTGATTGCCGTTAAAATGCTTGAAATCAGGGAAATAAAGTGTTTTTTTATTCAAAAATGTGCCACCAGCAATGGCATAGCCCACCTTGCCCCTGATGCCTACCTTCGCCTGATGCTGGATTCCCAAGCTAAGAAAGTCATAATCTACGCCCACCATGCCCTTGCGGTATTGGAACTTCAAAATGGGTGAGTTTTCGTCTATCAAATATTTTCTGCCGTTTTTAATTCCGTATTGCAAAAAAGGTTTATAAGAAATATTGGTTTCGAAAACTGCTGCAGTGTGCGCGGGAAAAGCAGTTTCTGTAACTTCTACATTTTCAGGATTATTTGAGGTAAACTGTCTGTCTTTCCAGTCTATTGCTTTCCAATCTGCCAAGTTTTGTAGCGGATTCCTGTTCGCATATTCAAAGTAGGCATTGATAATCAAGCCTTTTTTGATTTCATCGTTCCAGCGTAGGCGCACGTAATCCCTTTCATAAATTTTCATCCAGTTTCTTTCAAAAAATAATGTTGTTAAAGTATTGAGAAACATTGGAATAGGGTAATCTGTACTCATCTGCTGGATATACCGCCCACCGTCTAATTGGATTTTACCTTTGCGCTTAAAATTATACATCAAGTCAATTTCGCCTTTGCCTGTGAAAGTTTCGCGCGCTACCGAATAACGAGTTAGCCCAGAAATTTTTAAGTTTCCACTTTGCTTTTTTTCTTTGGAAAAGAGCAAACTCCTCGAATAGGTAAGCTTCAAATCGCTGGCAAAACCTTCCACTGTATTGTAGTTAATGTCTGTAAGCCAAGAAGATAGCGTAAGGTTGGACTTTTTCCCAGTCTTGTAAGTTGCCCCAAAAAACAAATCGTCAATGCCAAATTTCTTTGCTTTTTTGGTTTTGACTTCTGTGCCTGTCGAGTCTTTGACTTCTGTTTGCTTTTTGATGGAATCAACTTTGATTAAACTGTCGCGCTCGCCGTAGCTTTTTATTTCGAAATCAGTGAGAGGAATAGGGCGGTTCTCCACCCAAAATTTATCATCTACGCCACGCTTGTACGCCAGCGAATCTATCTTGGTCGAGTCGTTGCGAACTAACTCGCTTGGTGGTGTTTCTCCTTTTTTAGTTTTCTTGCGTTCATTTTCAAGTTGTTGTTTTTCAGCCTCTTTCAGCATTTTTTTTAAGTTTTTGCGGGTCAGTTCCTTGCCTTCCATCAGTGCTTTTTCCAAGTCTTGTTCTCCTTTTTTGAGGTCTTCGCTGTTCTTTTTATTGATGGCGGCGGCTTTTTCACGTTCTATTTTTTCATCAATTAGCTTGACTTCGGGAATAAAACTGGGATTGACTTTGAGTTTGTAATTACTGACCGAAGCCAAATAAAGAAACTCTGCCTCGAAGCCCAGATACTTGCCGCTGACTTTGATTTGGTGATTGATGGGCATAAAAACGCCGTCCTGCACAGGCGAATAAGTCTGCTGAACGCCAATTTTGATGCCTAATTTTTCTGTATTTAACTGCAAACTGTGGATACACCACTTATTTTCAACGATATAAATGTAGCCTTCCCACACATCATCTCCGCGCGAGCGTGGCGTAACTTTGATTTTATTGACCTCCAATCCTTGGTCGCGGAAGACGGATTCCAAGTAAAATTTGTAGTACGCAAAGGCACTTGGCGAAAGCGGAGAAACGATATTGGCGATGTTTGGGTCATAAAAACTTGCCTCGATGTAGTCCATGGGCGATGCACTTTTGGACTCTATGTCGCTACTTCTCAATGAAATAACTTTTTTGACGTATTTGTTGGGTTGCTCAAAATGTAAATCTGTGATATTTTCGGTCAGGTAAGTTTTCCCTTCTACGATGCCTTCTTTTTTTAGTTTGCTTTCCAGCAGATACGGAATATTTAGCACCCTGCCCGTTCCTTTCATGTAAATCCTTGCATCATAAGCATCAACTTGGAGTTTATGCACCTTGCTCATCGCTATCGCCTTCCGCATAATCGTGTAGGCGGGGTCTTCTGCGCCTGCCTTGACCTCCACCTCGCGCAGGAGGTAGGTTTGCAGTTCCATCTTTACATCAAAATTGATAAATTCTTTCCCGATAACGATTTCTTTTTCAAGGGTTTGATAGGAAAGATACTGGAAAATGATTTGGTATTTGCCTTCGGCTAATTTGAGTTCGTAAAAAGCGTCATTGTTGCTGGCAGTGCCTACCTGCGTATTTTTGACGTAAATCGTCGCCAGAGGAAGCGGCTCGCCCTTATCATTGCGAACGTAGCCACGAAGCCCGCCTGACTGGGCAAAAATGTGAGAAGTGTTTAATAATGAGAGAATTAGCGCAATGCAGAGAAAGAAGTTTGGTTTTGTAAGCATGGTACTTTGAGTTTGTTCATCGTATAGATACAAAGATAAAGAAAAAGGTTGCTTTAAAACAAAAAAACAACACCTCTCAAATAGAAAGGACTGAATATGACTTCTATTATAAATTTGCTGCGAAGTTTTTGCTTGGATAGGGGCAACTTCCAGAACTCATTTTTTACTGGTAAAGTAAATAATATGCAAGAATATTTGATAATTTGCAAAAGCAGTTTTTCGTAGAGAGATTTGTTTGTGTGAGATATAAACAACAGCTCACATTTTAAGTTTGTATCTCGAATTTCAAACTACTTAAAATCAGCATTTTAACCTCAAACTATAAACTCCGAATCAATGAATATCCATATTTTCCCAGACTATCATGCCTTGAGTAGCCAAGCAAGTAGTCTAATTATCAGCGAATTAAAACTGAAACCAAACCTATTGCTTTGCACAGCAACAGGAAATTCTCCTACGCTTGCATATCAGCACTTGGCAGAGGCGTATCAGCAACAACAAGAGATTTTTAGCGAACTTCGCATCATCAAATTAGACGAGTGGGGTGGCGTATCTATGGACAATCCTCAATCTTGTGAGGCATATTTGCGGAAATACATTTTGACTCCTTTGCATATTTCCCCAAATCGCTACTTGGGCTTTGACAGCAAAGCGGAAAGCCCTGAAAAAGAGTGCGATAGAATCAATCAGCTCTTAGTGCAGCAAGGGAGCATCGACGTTTGTGTACTTGGGCTGGGTATAAACGGACACATTGCTTTTAATGAGCCTGCTACTAATTTAGAGCCTTACGCACACGTGGCAAAGCTGTCTTCGGAGTCTATGCAACACTCGATGTCAATAGCTATCAATGAGCAGATTAGCTATGGACTTACACTTGGCATGGCAAATATTCTCCAATCCAAGCTGATTTTGATATTGGTGAGTGGAGAGGTAAAGCGAGAAATTGCTCAAAAATTTTTATCTGGAAAAATTACCACCGATTTGCCCGCTTCGCTTCTATGGCTACACCACAATACTATTTGTCTGATAGATGAGGCTGCTTTGGGGAGAAAATGTCAAAATCGCTGAGATGATTGTGGTGGTAAAAAATTTGCTTGTTTTATCATTTGCCTTTGATAAGTGTTAGCAAATCTACCTTTTCCTACTTTTGTGATTTGAAATCAAAACTCATTTATTTATGAATTTCCTTCGATATGATATTGTTTTTCAGGTAATTATCCTTTTCTCTTGTTTGGTAACTTTTATTCTATGGCTTTTTACAGATATGGCTTTTTCGTTGATTTATATTTTCTCGATGGGAACTTTTGGATTGGGTTTATATCAGTTACTCGTGAGCAATACTATTCATTATCAAACAGTTAATGATTTAAAAATCAAGAAATTACGTTATTGGTATAAGATAGTTGCTATGTTATTTCTGCTGACTTTTATTATAGGTCTTTTCTTGATAGTTTCGCGAGAAAGAATCTATGAAATAAATTCATTTCTTAGGATACTTTGGGTTTCTCCTGTATTTTTATGCAGTTATTTTTGGATTTGTCTCAAAGATTGGCAGGCGCGCAGCAAATCAATATAACTCATCTAAGGTCATATCCAGATATCGATTCGTAGCAGTATAAGCACTTGATAAACATATAATTACGCCTAAAAAAATTAATCCAAAAAATAGCAGACCAATACTCCAATAGCTCTGAATACTTTGCAGTTCCTTAATTTCCATGTTCAGCAAAAATAATAAACCACCAAGCAATGTGCAGGCAAGCAACCCGCCTAAAAAGCCCTGCCACGCGGCACGCCACAAAAAAGGTTTCTTGATAAAAAACGCAGTAGCCCCCACCAACTGCATACTTCTGATAAGCAATCTTTGAGAAAAAAGTGCCAATTTGATAGCACTATTCAGTAATACTACAATGATAATCAATAAAATAAAGACAAAAAAAGCAACAAAACTGCCAATCATAGTGAGGTTTTGATTGATTTTCTCAATCATACTTTCCGAGTAAACCACTTCATAAACTCCTGTGGTTGCTTCCAGCGTTTTGCGGATTTGGGTGAGTTTTTCTTTGACATAAAACTCCCGTTTGATATTGATGACAAATACATCGCGTAGTGGATTGATGCCCAGCGATTCGACAAAATCTTCCCCAGTATCTTTCATCAGTTGCTTGGCGGCATCATCTCTGGACTGAAACTTGACGCGAGGCTTATCCGCAATTACTTCTGTAAATTCTTGTTTTTCAAGACTTTGCCTAAGTTGATTTTTAGTGTTTTCAGTTAAATCTTTTTCTAAATAGACCTGAATCTCAATATTCTCCTGCAAGGCATTAGTTAGCATCTGGGCATGAAGGGCAAAAAGCGCAAAAAGCCCTACCATAAAGAGGGCGGTGGTTACAGTAATAAGTACACTGGTCGCGGGGTAACTTCCTAATTGCTTAGTTTTCATTTTTTACAACTTAGTGTTTTCTAAAAAACGCATCACAAGCTAAATTTCGCTTAATCAGCGCATTTAAGGTTTAGAAATCAAATTTAATGAAAAGTTAAGGGAAAAAGCAAGCATAAATTACAATAAAATCGAGAATATTGGATTTCAACTCATGCTTTGTACTATTTTTGCACTTCAATCTCGCGCTACCTCTATATTATTTGGTGGGCAAAATCAAATTTTTAACTTTTCAAAACAACTGCTGAAAAATGGTAATTGACATCACAAGCCTTGCTGTACTAAAAATGTAGAATCAAAAAAAATGCAAAAACTCACTGTCATTACTGTAACTTATAATGCGGCTGGCGTATTAGAAAAAACGATTCAGAGTGTGATTTCGCAGACCTATTTCCCTCAGATAGCGTACATTATCATTGATGGAGGCTCAGAAGACGGTACGGTAGAAATTATCAAAAAATATGAATCTTACCTTGGCGCGTGGATAAGTGAGCCAGACAAAGGCATTTATGATGCGATGAACAAGGGCATTAAAATGGCAAAAGGAGAATGGATTAATTTTATGAATGCAGGGGATACCTTTGCAAGCACTACGATTGTTGCTGATGTTTTCAAAGACAATATTGATTTTGCAGAGGTGATTTACGGGAACTATGTCATTGTGTATGAGCATTTTAAAAAATTAAAAAAAGTACCAAAAAGTTTAGAAAACTTTTATTTGGGTATGCAGCTTAACCACCAAAGCACTTTTGTCAGGACTGAATTGGCGCAGTCGCATCTATACGATTTGGATTGGAAGATTGCCTGTGATTACGAACAGCTTTTTTGTTTTTATACTTCGGGCAAGGTTTTTCATTATGTAGATGCAGTTATTGCAGAGTTTGCAGATGGTGGTATTTCTACTACACAGAAAATCAAGTATTTGGCAGAGCATAAAGCCATTGTAAAAAAATATGCACCAGAAAAAATAATTCCTCACCAACAAATTAATTTGCTTAAAGCAAAAATCATTGCGTTGCTTCGCAAAATATTGCCACGCACTATCTTTGAGCAAATGATGCGCTTCAAAAATAGATTTGCAGGATAAAATATTTTTCCCTATTTTTATTGTTTATTTACCCTCTCAACACAAATACAGAAATAGCGGGTTTTAAATCATAAACAGAGAGTTTGCTCATGTCTAAGGAACAACGACAAGTTGATATTCGTGATTTTATTAACAATTTCAGCCTTTCCACGATTCAGGGCAGAATATTTTTGCTTGCTTTGTTGTCTTTGTTTTTGGTTTTTACCTTTTCTCTCATTATTTTTCTCCAAAATCAAGAAACGTATCGCATCAGCCAGAATGTAGAGCATTTGGAAATCCCGTTGGCGTTGGCGGCTTCGAGCCTTTCGAGTGGGCTGGACAAGGTAACGGCTTCGCAGGAGGGCTATATCATGTCAGGCGAGGAGATTTTTCGGAAGGAACGCGTCGAAACTTGGGACAAGGAAATTATGGTGGCACTGGAAATTATGCAGCAGTTAAGCCAAGAGTCCAATTCGAGTGCTGACCGCCAGAAAGTCAAGGAAATCAATGAGTTATTGATAGAATTCAAACAGGCGCAGGAGAATATTGATAAATATTTTTTGGCAAATCGTCGCGCTTTTAACTATGAAGGTATTAGCACTGACAGCATTAGCTCGGTGGCGATAGAGTTGCTGGCGCAGTACAATCAAGACCGCCGTACTCAAAAACAAATGGTGGAAATGCTGGGCAATGAAGCAACGCCTATCCGCCAAAAAATAGCCAATTCCATCAAACCTTTGATAGAAAATCAGCAAAATTTGCTCAAAAAAGAAGTTAATTTTATCCAAGAAAATATAGGGCGCACCAACTGGAGCATCATCACGATTAGCGTGCTGTCCAGTATTTTACTGGGTGGAATTTCTATTTCGCTGATTCGAACGGTGCGCTACTCCATTTCCAAGCCCGTCAGAATGCTGAACAGCTTGGCGGTAGGTAACTTAGATGCAAGGGAAGCCCCTACCCATGACGAACTCAATGCGGTGATTCAGGCGGGCTTGCAACTGTCTGATAATCTGCAAAAAGCGAGTGAGTTTGCCCTGAGTATTGGTGATGGAAACTTTGATAAACCTTTCCAACCCGTCAGTGAAAAAGACGTACTGGGCAATGCACTTTTGCAGATGCGAGAACAACTGCAACTGGTGGCGATAGAAAATAAGAAACGCACGTGGGCAGTGGAAAGCATGGCGAAACTGGTAGAGCTTATCCAAAGCGAAAATAGCTCTTTTTTACAGATAGCAGACGAGGTGATGAGGCTCTTAATCCATTGTTTGAAAGCAAATCAAGGGGGGATTTTTGTTCTCAACAATGAAAAAATAGAAGATGCGTATTTGGAAATGCTCGCTTGTTATGCTTATGATAGAAAAAAGTTTTTTGAACGAAAAATCAGTGTCAAAAACACGTTTGTGGAGGGGCTGATTGGGCAGGCATACATGGAAAAACAGACGATTTACCTGACTGAGCTTCCGCCTGATTATCTTCATGTTACTTCGGGATTGGGCAGGGCAAACCCCGCTTACCTGCTCGTAGTGCCGCTAAAACTGAATGATAAGGTGGAAGGAGTCATTGAGCTTGCTTCTTTCCATGCGTTCGAAAAGTATGAAATTGACTTTGTAGAGCAGGTGGGCGAAACCATTGCCGCCACCGTCATTACCACCAAAGCAAATGAAAAAACAGCGAAACTTTTACAGGAAACGCGACAACAAGATGCCATTCTGAGAGAACGAGAAGCTACGCTTGACGCACTTATTAACAACAATGATGATGCGATTGTGGTCATAGACACTGAGTTTCGGATACTTTTATTTAATCAAACCTACCAGCAAACGGTGCAAAGGCGCGGGCTTACTGCCTCTGTGGGTGCGAGCCTCTTGGAAATCATGCCAACTACGCACAAAGAAGAGCGCATTGCCGCCTACCGCAGGGGGCTAAATGGCGAAAAATTTGTGATGCAAAGCGTGGTAGAAATCAACAAAGAAAACGTATATTATGAAACGAGCTACAATCCCATCAGAGATGAAAATGGAAAAGTGATGGGCGTTTCTATTTTTGCACGCAATATTACCGAACGGAAATTAGCTGAAAATCAATTTATTACAGCGATTGAAGAAGAAAAAAACAGAGCCAATATTCAGGTAGAATCTCAGCGAAAGATATTAGAACAAAGTGTATTACTTTTCAAAGAGAAAGAGAAAAGACTACTGGAAAAAATAGCACTTTTGGAAAAATAAATACATCACTTATTTTGCGAGCAATAAAAAGGTTCAAGCATTGTGCTTGAACCAATGTAACTTTCCACTATCGAATAAAAAGCACATTTATAAGCCTTTCAGCTTGGCTTCTACTTTTTTCACCACCTCTTTTTGTTTTTCTACATCAGTCGTTTTTACTTTTTGCTTGTCCAAATTGGTGATGATTTCCTGTTTTGATTTCTCTATATTTTGCTTTGCTTGTGCTATTTTGGCTTCCATTTCTTTGATGTCTTTTTCACCATCTACAATGCTCCTGTCCAGTTTTTCCTTGTCCCTTACCAATGTTTTTTGCTCGTCAGTTAGCACTTCCAGTTTCTTTTCCTCTGCTTTTAGCTCGTCTTCTACTCCTTTTTTGACGATTCGCTTTGCAAAATCTTTGAGCCACTTGTCTGCGGCAACGTACTTTTCGCCATGCGACTTAGAGGAAAGATAAGCACCACCCAAATCAAACCAAACTGTCAAAACGGTTTTGTTTTCACCCTTTTCGGCTCTTGCATATACGTCAATCGTATTGTTGCCACCAATGGACTTCACTTGGGCGTTGTCCGCAAAAATTTCGCCTTTTTTCTTTTTTGCTTTTGCTTTGAAATCTTCTACGTACTTTTCGAACTCGTCCAGCACCTTTTCGGGGTCGGCATACTCCAAATCCATGACCAGTGCGTTATTGCTTCCCTGACTCATCGAAGCCGTTGTTTCCCTTAACTGTTGTGCGTTAGCAGTGAGGTTTGCGCCCAGCAAGTAGCAAATGCAAAACCATTGAATCACTTTTATTTTCATAGTTTTATTGTTTATAAATTGTAAGTTTTAATGCACAATACTACATCATTTTTGATAAAGGAACGAAAAGAAAAACGGAATAGTATAAGAATAGTAAAAAAAAATCTTTGAATAATACAAAAAACAGTTGTCAAAAGTAAAAAATCTGGCTTGAGCGCATAGGCTAATGAGGATTTGTTCGTTTGTTTTTCTTAGTTTGCTAACTCTCGCTCTGCCTCTTTGAATAAGTCATCTTTGGAAACGGAAAGGTACTTTAAGTGCTTAATTTCGCTGGCAGATTTTTCGTTAGGGTTGCCGCTACTCATAAACCTCCGAAGATTCTATTAACTGAAAAGCCCAATCTTGGATTTGCTTACCTGCTACTGCATTTTGAGGGTTAATGACAAATTCTTGCCCGTAGCCGCTTGCTATTTGCCATAAGACTTTTTCATTTTCAGATTTTCTAAACTTCTCAATTTTCTTGTTTTTATTGACAACGCCTTCTATGCTATGACTGATTGATACGTTTTCAGGGTAAAAAAATGATGTGTCTTTTATGGTCTTCATCAAAAATTAACTGATTATCAATATCATAAGTTGTTTTCTTAAAAGTACCATAGAATAAAAATAAATCTCCTTTTTCTACCTTTCCTGTTTCTATCAAGTGTGTACTATCATTGCCACTTTGCCCAAAAATTGGTTTCCAGCCTTTTGCTCTTGGAATGGTCGAACTTCGTAAATCTGGGTCGAGATGACAGCCTTTTTCATCAATATTACTGTTAAGAATTTGCATCAAACTTTCATAACTCATGCCTTTTTCAACATAAATATCCTGATATGAAATAGGAAAATCCCTTTTGTCTGCGGGGATTGGAAAAGATACCATTCGCCCATCTGGAAGAATTGGGCTTACACCTTGACCATATTTTGAATCAAAGCCTTTTTTGCTGAAAATGATTTTCATTTCATTAATGAGTGATTTTGATTTTATATTCTTCCCAAGCCTCTTATTTTGCTTGCTCAAACTCTTCCTCCCAATCAACATCTGTGCTTTCTTGGATTGTCTTACTCAATTTTTCAGATAGAATTTGCAATTCCAAAAGTTGTATTTGCTTTTGTAAATACGTTTGTATGTAGATTACACCAAAAGTTTGCAACAAGTCATCTTTTATTTTTACGGATAGTTCCATTTTTTTATGATTTAGTATCAACAAAGATAATAACAGGTTTGCTGTGTTGTCAATAATTTAGGTGATTTTTACTTTATTATATGGTTTATAAAAAGTTATAGCGGAAAAATTGGTTTTTCACGTGATAACACGTGAAAAAATGCCCTATCAATGATTCATGTGTTATCACATGAATTACAATGCGCTAAAAGATTAGAAGAATCTATTATATCTATCATTCAATCAACTATTTATTAATCTTTTTCTATCATACTATCATAACTTAAACATAGTTTTTCGTGATAGACAATTTGCTTGCATGATGAAAAATTATAAAGAGAATATTCACTATTTCCAAATTCTTCAATATGTGACTTATCAAGTGGAAATAATGGGCGTTTGAATTCTTTTTCTAATAATTGTCTATCTCTTTTACCAAAAGGTAATGCCATTTGAAAAATAAAGTTACCAAACTTTATAACAACCTGTTTTTGAGGAGCTAATATATGTTCTCTATCTGATTTTTTATTAAACAAGAGAGCAATGGGTCTTGCTTCTATAAAACCATTTATAAAGCACATAGGAACATTAAGAAATTTATTATTTTCAAATAGTATATCTTTTTCCTTTTCTTGTATAAGAAAGTCTAATGCTTCCTTATAATCACTCAATTCATTCTCTTCCAAAATAGACAAGCCTATTTTAGTAATTAACTTAGGAATATGTATAGGAATGAATGGTTGTGTTTGTGTAGGTATATTTAATGTTTTAGTTTCCTCATCTAAATAATTTTTAAATTTATTTTCTTGGACATCAATATAAATTTCTTTATTATTTGCAAAAACGTCTATCCTTTCTTTTAGGTCTTTATGCTTAGGAATTTTTTTACTTGTTTGACTCTTAACACCTAAAAAAGTACGGTTAACACCTATAAAATTTGCAAAAGAATTTTCATACTGACTAAACTTTTCATTACATTTATCACATTCAAAATAAGATAATAAATTTTTATTACCCATAAAATGAGAAATTGCATGGGCTTTTTTACTAAATGTAGCTTTTTCTTGTTTTGATTTATCACAAAAACGGCATTTGCGAGGTTCTTTGCTCCCTAAGAACAACTTTTTTGGCATATCATGAATCGCTCTAACAGGCTCATAAATATCAAAAAAGTATTCAGCTCTTTTTAAGTTTAGTTCGTCTAATTCAAAATTCAACTTTATCTTCATTTTGTTTTAGTATTAATAATTTTCTTGTACTAATTTCATTTTCCACTCTTCATCTCCTCCCTCAAAAACCTTGCGGTGTAGCTCTTTTTGTGCTTGCTTACCTCTTCGGGTGTACCTTCGCAGACGATAGTGCCGCCGCTTTCGCCGCCTTCGAGTCCGATGTCTATCACGTGGTCTGCTACCTTGATAATGTCCAAGTTATGCTCTATGATGAGTACAGTATTTCCCTTGTCGGTCAGCTTGTGAAGTACGTCCAAGAGGTGTTCGATGTCTTGAAAGTGCAAGCCTGTGGTCGGTTCGTCCAAGATGTAGAGCGTTTTGCCT
>JAAFJS010000136.1 GCA_013298985.1 Cytophagales bacterium | reverse complement strand
CCTCCCTGCGGTCAAGGAAGGGCTGTGCGAGGTCATAGAGCGCGCTAACATTACGATTGAGCAGATTTTTGATGTTTTTCAGACGTACAAAGATAGAATTGCCATTTTCCATTACGGCGGTCATGCGGACGGCTATCAACTGCTACTGGAAAATATATCAGAAACGAACAAAGTTGCCCATGGGGAAGGCTTAGTTTCTTTTTTTACACGACAAAAAGGTTTAGAGTTGGTCTTTTTTAATGGCTGTTCTACCCAGCAGCAGTCTTTGGAACTGGTCAAAGCGGGGATTCCTGCGGTCATAGGCACGAGCAATTCCATCAATGACGACATAGCCTCCACGCTTTCTATTCGCTTTTATACGGGGCTTGCCAAAGGCGCAAACATAGAAAAGGC
Source organism: Cytophagales bacterium (assembly GCA_013298985.1). Taxonomy (GTDB): domain Bacteria; phylum Bacteroidota; class Bacteroidia; order Cytophagales; family Thermoflexibacteraceae; genus Thermoflexibacter. The sequence continues at coordinate 16,634 of JAAFJS010000136.1, read as the reverse complement.
ATGGTTAGAGGCGACAGATGAAGTAAAAATGAAGGAGGGAACAGCCAATTTGCGTGGACTTTACCGCAAAAGTCAAACAGAAAGCGCACCAGACCGCTTCCCTTGGGAAATCTATTTTCGAGAGGGTGCAGAAAAAGTAAAAGAGTGGAACTTGCCCGAAGAGGTTGATAATCCGCTATTTGGCTTGCCTCTGATTCCTCCCACTTTCCAGCTACCAGAATCTCCTTTTTTGTTTTTGAAACGCTACGAACGCCCTCATGCCGAAGTGTTTTTTGGTAGGTCATTCTATGTCAGAGAGTTATACAACAAAATCACAGATAAACAATCGCCACCAGTGATTTTGCTTTACGGACAGTCAGGCACTGGCAAGTCTTCGCTATTTGATGCAGGGCTAAATCCGCGCTTGGAACATTCGCATTTTGTGGTTTACCTGCGTCGCGACCAGCAAAAAGGACTGGTCGAAACGCTGAAAAGTGAGTTGGAGCAATTATACCAAAAACAATTTGAAACGACACTGCCATCAACACAGCAAGCAGAGCTACCCACAAATTATGATGAGCAAAAACGTAAAACACTTTTAGAAACATTTAAAAATCAATTACTTACACTGGCAGAAAGCGAAAAAATTAGTTTTTCTGAAACGATTGAGGCACTGGAAAAAGAGCTTTTGACAGACAATCAAAAACAAGGAGAGGCAGGTAAAGTGCTGGAAATCAAAGGAATTGATGAGCAAAAGTTCGCAGTGCAGTTTGCTGACCGTCCGTATGCTGATATTTTGAAACTTTGGCAAAATATAGAAGTGCAAGTGCAAAAACCTGTGGTGGTGATTTTAGACCAAGCAGAGGAACTTTTTACGCGTCCCACCAAGCATTTACCTGATGAACTGAGCCAATTAGCGGATTGCCTGCAAGTTATCTTTAACAATCCTGCCTTTGCACCACAAGGAAAAATCGTGCTGGGCTATCGCAAAGAATACCAAGCTGAGTTTGACGAATGTTTTAAAAAATACGCCATCTCGCGCACCAAAGTTTTTTTAGAGCCTCTTTCGCGCAAAGACATCATTGATATTTTCAAAGGATTGACAAATACATCAACCCTGAGAAAGAGATACAACTTACAGATAGACAATAACTTAGCGATTGTGATTGCAGATGATTTGCTCGAAGACAAGGACTCGCCTGTGGCACCTGTCTTGCAGATTTTGCTGACCAAAATGTGGGACAAAGTAAAGGATTTACAAAATCCTGTTTTTACGGTTGATTTGTATCAAAATCTGAAGCGTGAAGGCTTTTTGTTAGATGATTTTTTTAAACAACAAACCCAAAAATTAGCGGAATGGAATAAAGAATTAGAAGATTCGGGTTTGCATTTGGATATTTTGCAGTTTCATACTACTAATTTGGGAACGGCAGGAAGTCGAAGCTGGGCAGAAATCAAACAGCATTATGGACATATCCCCGAAAAAGCGGAACTTTTGCTTTACAAACTCAAAGAATTATACCTTTTGATAGAAGCTGGGCAAAATCGCACCTGCCTCACGCACGATACGCTTGCGCCTCTGGTCAAAAATGAGTTTCGCAAGTCAGAACGCACAGGACAGCGCGCAAGCAGGATTCTGGACAACCAGTTGGCTGATTTTCTCAAAAATAATCGACAAATTTTAGATGAATTGGAAGTTGATATTGTGGAAAAAGGGCGTGAAGGCATGAGGGATTGGAACGGAGAGGAAAAAAAGTTTGTGGCAGAAAGTCAAAAAATACGTTTGGAGAAAGAAAAAGCCAGAAAAAGGCGCAGACAGTACGCGATTGCGGCACTTTCTACGATTCTAATTACGGCGTTATTCTCTCTGTATCAATGGAATAAGTCCGTCAAAAATGCAGATTCCGCCAAAATGAAGGAATTGATGTTGCTTTCCCACCAAGAGGTCGTTAATGCAGAGCAGCAGCACGAAAAAGATATTGCATTGCGACTGGCAGAGCAGGCGGCGCAGTTAGCCGAAGAGGTGGAAATCAATGAAAAGAAGAATGTTTTTGCCAACTTTCGTGAGGTAAGTGAAAAATATCGCCTCGGACACAGCGAGGGCAATGCTTGGCTGCCCCCTATCCAAGAAATTTGGTATCGCAAATCTCCATACAATGAAAAGTTTGCACAACAAAAAATGGCAAATGCTACTTTTTTGGAGATGCACGGACGCAGTGCGGAGTTTATAGAAGAAAATGAGGAAGACAAAAGTGCGCCCATCTTCCCTGCAAGTGCTGAAATGTATCCAGAAGTGCTACTAAAAAATACGCTTGACCATCAAAAATTAGTCATTTGGACAAAAAAGCACTCTTTCCGCATTTATCCTTACAAGCGCGGCAAACTTACCAAAATTATTCGCGCAGATAGCACCATCATGGATTTTTTGCCTGTGGATAGTAGTTCTTGGTTTTTGTTGGACTATCAAAACACTTTGAAAACGTTTAACCCCCAAAGCAAGGCGATTGACTCCATTTTTACCTTTGTCAAAAATGATAGTTTAAATGACTATTTCCAATTTGTTCGTTATCAAAACAATGAATTGTACGTATGGCTGGGGCGAAAACTGCTCAGGCTAAAATCAAAACAATCAACAGGTTGGAAAAATATTGTCGTAGATACATTGATTTCTATCACTGATGAAAACCTTGTGCAAATAGGCTTAAATACTGATTTTTTGAAAGCAAATTACCTAACCAAACTTGTTTTTAACCAAGATATGAGCAGAGGAGTAGTGTATAGTGGAAATATAATTCTTTTGATGGTAAAAGCAGAGCAGGGAAATGCTTACAATTTGTTACCTATTGAGGGACTGAGCAGTAGCACGACAGGTGGTAGCTTTGATGGCGACATGAGTTTTTCACAAGAACTTACGCACCTGGCTGCCCTAAACGGTACAAGCGGATTTAGCCTGTATAAATTGGAGATAGGCGATAAAAAAGCCACTTTAAAAGAAGTTTTTAATAAAAATATTACAAGTAAAAATAATATTATTTCGCGTGTGGAGATTTCACCTGACAATTCCAATCACGTATTGATTAGGCTGGGTGGTCAGGTGCGCGTGTATGACTTTGGTGGGAAAATCCGAGATATAATTGGCTATGATGCAGCCAAATCTATGAATTTTTATTTTTCGGAGAATGGAAATTATTTCATTGATTTTGAGCAAGATAAAATAATTTTGTATCAGCCTGTTTACCATTTACCTGACTGGCTTTCGCGTACGCCTGCCCAGTCTTTGTCTGTGGGAGAAAAAGAAAAATATGGGATTGCCTCCCTACGCGAACGCTGGCAAACGCCTGCATCGCGCAAGATGATTTTGGCACAGTTAGTTTCATTTCTTGCTGTTTTGTTGGTTTTGATACGGTATAGTCCGATTGTAATCCAAATTTACAATTCGGGAAAACACTACAAGTTGGTGGCGTATGGATTGGCGGCGATAAGTTGTGGTTTGGTCATTATTTATCGCGAATTATTCACAGAAATAGACGAAAATATTATCCAAAAATTAGCAGACCGCTTCATTATACTTAGCTTTTTTTATATTTTGGTAATATTCTTTGAGCAAAGACAAGAACTGTTCACCTTTGCCAAGCAGCAGAAATGGCTTTCTCTGATGCTATACTCTGCCCCCGAAGTAATCGTATTGGGGTTGAGTGGCTACGGAATCCATCAGATTTTACAAGATGAAACCAGTAACTTTGCCAACCCACTGTGGATTGTACCTTTGTATATCCTCAATGCTTTTGTATTGTGGACAGTACATTATTCAGAAAAGACTTTTTACCAAGAAAAATATATCAAAACTTTTGGCTTGCTTTTCTTTAGTTTTACCTATTTTACCTTTCTGCTTGACGAATACGTCAATGTAAATAATGGTTTTGGCATCTCCGTATTTTGGAGTTTAATTTACGCTGTGCTTTGGTTATTGCTTTGGATAGGCAAGGGAATATACAACTGGTGGGTAAAGAAGATAAGTAAAAAAGAAATGGTGGTAAAAGTGTAGAAGAAAAGAAAAACACAAAAACAATAAAATGCAAATTCCCGAATCAGAATTGGTGCTAAATGTAGATGGAAGCGTGTATCATCTGCATTTGCGCCCCGAACACATAGCCAATGACATTATCGTAGTTGGCGACCCTGAGCGCGTCCCGATTATCAGTCAATTTTTTGATGCGATAGAATGTAAAATCCAAAAACGTGAATTTATTACGCACACAGGCACTTACAAAGGCAAGCGAATTTCTGTGATTTCGTCAGGGATTGGTACGGACAATGTAGAAATTCTGATGACAGAAATAGACGCACTGGTAAATATTGACCTGAAAACGAGAAAGTTAAAGGAAAAACATACCAGTCTGAACATCGTCAGGATAGGTACTTCGGGAAGCCTGCAAGCAGAGATTCCACTTGGGAGTCATCTTGTTTCTACGTATGGAATTGGGTTGGATACGCTGATGTGTTTTTACGAACTGCCTCAAAATCAGATAGAAAGCAAGGTAGGGGAAGGGCTGAAAGTGCAGCTGGGCTTGCCTTTTCAGCCTTATTGCGTGCAAAATTCCATTGATTTAGCAGAAAAATTGGGGAAAGATATGCTAAAAGGAGTAACGGCTACTTGCTGCGGATTTTATGCTCCACAAGGGCGCAAAATCAGAAATGAACTCAAAATTCCTCAGTTGGTGCATGTACTCAGCAATTTTAATTTGCCTGAAAGCCCTGATTTCCAAATCACTAACTTTGAAATGGAAACGGCAGGCTACTACGCGATGGGCAGGCTTTTAGGGCATCAGATGCTTTCTCTCAATGCAATTTTAGCAAATAGAATCACCCACCAGTTTCACCCAAATCCTGAAAAAAGTGTGAATGAATTGATAGAAAAGGTTTTAGAAATGATATAGATACATTGAAACGCCAAGTCTAAAATAGATTTTTTGGCTTGGTGTTTAGGAAGTCAAGGACGGTAATAATAGCGTAAAAAATATGATTTGAAGTACAAGTTTAAAAAACAGATGACTTTTTAGGCAGTTTTTCTACTTTTTTATTCTAAAAAATACTTTGGCAAACATATTTACTTATTTTTGTCTAAATAAATTAATTTTTAATGGAAAATAAGCACATTCAATATTTTAAAGTAGAGAATTTCAAGCGATTTGCCTCTTTGGAGTTGAAAGATATTGGGCAATTTAACTTAATTGTGGGAGATAATAATGTAGGAAAAACAAGTGTTTTGGAGGCTTTGCTTTTTGATGAAGACCCTAATATTTTTTCAAAAAGACTTAAATATTTATTAACTTATGTAAAGAAATTTACAGATGTAAAAGAAAGCTTTTTAGATTTTTTTATCAACAGAAATAAACAAAACTGGTCAGAATCAACTATTTGCGGATTTTCTCTTAATCCTTATAATAGATATTTTCAGTTAAGCTACACAAAACACCCTACTATAAGTTCCTCATGGACAAATGATGAAAATAGACATAACGGAAGAGCATTAGTATTCCCTACTAATAATGATGTTTATAATGTAAATTTCCCATTTCTACCAGCCACACCTACCTATACACATGAATTGACTGAACTTTATGCAAAAAATATTCAAGAAATTCGCTCACGTAAACTGCAATTTATCAATGATTTAAAAATCATCATTCCTCATATTGAGTCTATTGAAGTTTCATCTTCTGTTGCAAATCAGAACGTTTTGCGTATCCAGCAAAATGATAGAGAAGACGTAATGCCTTTGGCTCTATTCGGTGATGGAATTATAAAATTATTTAGAGTATTGATGGAAATTATTGTTAATCAAGGCAATAGACTAATGATAGATGAGATAGATGCAGGCTTGCATTACAGTAGAATGAAAGATTTTTGGCGCACTATTCTCAAATCAGCACAGACAAATAATGTACAGCTTTTTATTACTACACATAATTTGGAATGTCTGACTTACTTCAAAGAAGTTTTGGAAGAGCCTGAAATGCAAGAACTCCAATCTTTGGCAAGATGCTTTTCATTAAAAGAATTACCTGATAAACAAGTGAAAGCCTATAATTATAGTTTTGCAGATTTTCAAAATGCAATTGATACTGAAACAGAAGTGAGAGGAGGGCGCAGGTAATGGAAAAAATAAGAATTTATGTAGAAGGTGATGGAGATGTAAAGTTCATTCAAGATTTTATCAAAGAACATTACAATCTTGACTTGCAAAAAGGCGAGGATATTATCAAAACAGGCGGTTGGGGGGAAATTAGCAATAAAGGACAGGCTCTTGAAGGTGATAGGGATAATAGTCGCACAAGTCTTATTATTTTTGATGCAGATAGCCCTAAAAATGATGGTGGATTTAAGATTAGATTACAACAAATTAGAGATAAAATAGTGGAAATCGAACGCACAATTGGAAATCCATTGCTGTATGATATTTTCTTATTTCCTAATCACCAAGATGATGGTGCATTAGAAAATATGCTTGAAAATACAATTAATCCTGCAAATTATACTGTCTTTGAATGTTGGGAATCTTTTGAGGAATGTCTAAATGGTAAAGAGAATATCAATAGAGGAGATGGTAAATTTACTATCCCTGCACGAAAAACGAAGATATATGCTTACTTAGAAACCCTTTTAGGTGAAACTAAGCAAGAAAAAGAACAAGTGAAAGACTCAAAAAGAGATTTTAGAAATAAAGTTCATTGGGATTTATATAGAGAATATCCATTGCATTTAAAGTCTTTTTTTGACAAATATTTACAATGAATCTATATCTATAAAAACTTATCAAATCTCATTTGAGAAACAATTGTACTTGCTTTTTATAATGCAAGCAAATTAATAATAGAGTAAAATATATTTTGAAAAATATAACCCCACAAGCATTTGAAACTTTTGTGGGGTTAAACATTACAAGAAACTATCTTGGCATCACATCTTTGTTCGTAACTCTCCATTTTTTGCCATAAATCGAGGTATAATCGATGATAATTTTTATATCAGAAGTGCTGTTAATCAAAATAGTAGAAAACTTCATATCACTCACACTAAAAGTGGTAACTTCCTCATTTGCAGATATTACTGTCTTGTCTAAGTCATCAGTAGAGTAGATATTGTAGTTAAACGTAGAATCATTGACAACGGCTTTGGCAACTTTTTCTACGCTTTCAAAACGCAGCCCTTTGTACTCGATGGCTACATCAGTAATGATGGCTGGACCTACGCCTTTATTTTTGACTTTGAGGTAAAAACCTTTGCCTGTGATGCCCGCAGATACTTCCAAATAAGGCCAGACCGATGTTTCCTGCTGTTTTTGCATGATGTTGGTCTGCAATGCAATAAAAACAAAAGAGAAAAGGCTGATACCCAAAGAAAACAAGGACAAAATGACTTCGGGTCGCCATTGAAAGCCTTTTGTTGCAATTTTATCTGGTTGATTTTCAGATTTTTGTATTTCTTCCATACCTATTTTTATGACTTATTTTACGTTTGTATCACGCCTACATTGTATCTTTTGCGGATAGGCGCGTGGTTTGCCACCTCGATGCCCATGGAAATTACTTTGCGGGTTTCTAAAGGGTCTATTACGCCATCAGTCCAAAGGCGCGCCGCCGCATAGTAAGGAGAAAGCTCTTCATTGTACTTTTCGGTGATTTCGCTGAGGTATTTTTGTTGTTCTTCTTCGGCTATCACTTTTCCCTTTGCTTCCATAGAGGCAACCTTGATTTGGAGGAGTGTTTTTGCTGCCGCCGCACCACTCATCACCGCCATCTGCCCTGTTACCCATGAATAAATCAGGCGAGGGTCATACGCCTTGCCGCACATAGCGTAATTGCCTGCACCATAGGAGTTTCCAATGATAAAAGTAAACTTTGGGACTACAGAATTTGCCATTGCATTGACCATTTTTGCGCCGTCTTTGATGATACCGCCATGCTCAGAACGACTACCCACCATAAAGCCCGAAACATCTTGCAAGAAAATCAGTGGAATCCGTTTTTGGTTACAATTCATGATAAAGCGAGTTGCCTTATCTGCTGAATCTGAGTAAATTACGCCACCCATCTGAATCTCTCCTTTTTTGGACTTTACCACTTTTCGCTGATTGGCTACGATGCCCACCGCCCATCCGTCAATACGCGCCAAGCCACAGAGCAAAGTTTGCCCATATTTTTCTTTATATTGCTGAAAATCAGAGTTATCCACCAAGCGCAAAATGATTTCTAACATATCATAAGGCTTCACGCGGTCAGCAGGCAGGATTCCATAAATTTCTTTTTCATCTAAATGGGGTGGTGCGGGGGCTATCCTGCTAAAACCTGCTTTTCTTTCTTCGCCCATTTTATCAAAAATGTTGCGGATAGCTTGCAAACAAGTGGCATCATCTGGCATTTTATAATCTGTAACGCCAGAAATTTCGCAGTGTGTAGTTGCGCCGCCAAGTGTTTCATTATCAATGGTTTCGCCGATGGCAGACTTGACCAAATAAGAACCCGCCAAAAATACGCTTCCCGTTCCTTCCACAATCATTGCCTCGTCGGACATGATGGGCAGGTACGCGCCACCCGCTACGCAACTGCCCATTATCGCCGAAACCTGTACGATTCCCTGCGAAGACATCATCGCGTTATTCCTAAAAATTCGTCCGAAATGCTCTTTATCAGGGAAAACTTCATTTTGCATGGGCAAAAATACGCCTGCACTATCCACCAAATACACAATGGGTAAGCGATTCTCCATGCTGATTTCCTGCGCTCGCAAGTTTTTCTTGGCAGTCATAGGAAACCATGCACCTGCCTTCACTGTTGCATCATTGGCGACAATAATTACTTGGCGACCAGCGATATAGCCAATACCTACCACCACGCCTGCCGAAGGACAGCCGCCCACTTCCTCATACATTCCCTCTGCGGCAAAAGCCCCGATTTCCAGAAAAGGTTTGTCCGTATCTATCAGATTTTCAATGCGTTCTCTGGCAGTCATCTTGCCCTGTTTGTGCTGGGCTTCGATACGTTTTTCACCACCACCCAGTTTTACCTTATCATATTTGTTTTTGAGTCTAAAAATGAGTTGTTTGATTTGGTCTTCGTTTTTATTAAATTCTAAATCTATGTTCATTACCTATGGTTTTGAATAATTATAAGTAGTTTTAAATTTTTATTTGTTCCTCCCATTCCTTTACACTTCTACTCGTACCCTCAAACACCACCCCCAACAGATGAATTGTTTTCCCTGTTGCTGCAAATCTTTCTGCATATCCTTGTTTTTCTATCTGTGCCAATGCCTCTTTTGCCGTTCCAGAAATCTTAAACTCAAAAATGTAAATATGAGCAGACGTGGAAAGCACCATGTCCATGCGCCCCTTGTTGGTAGCTACTTCTGAAAAAACCACTGTGCTTGTCAGTTGCAACACCACATGGGTCAATGAGTGAAAATAAGCCTCTTCCGTTTTGAAAATCTGGTAGGGTACAGAGGCAAAAACAGACTGCAAAATCTCAAAAAAATCCTCCCACTGATGTTCGGTAAGTGCTTTTCGTATCCTTTGTAAGATATTGGTATTGATTTCATTAGGACGAAAACTTGTGTATTCTGCCAACAAATATTTCAAAAAAGATTCCTTGACCTCCAAATTGGGGTAAGAAAGCGTAAAATCGGCAGGCGCACCCGCCCAGTTTGCCTTCTTGATGGTCAAATATCCTGTTTGGAAAAGCAAGGACACCACATCAATTCTTTCTGGGTCAGCATTGCTCACCCCCATTTCATCACTCAACAGGCTATCCAACTGATAGGAAGGAATCCCTCTCTCTTTCAGTAACTTAGTCAAAAAAGTAGGCGTACCTGTTTCAAACCAATAGTTATTCAGTCGCCCATGCTGGCAAAAGTTGAGGATAGAAAAAGGGTTGTAAAGCGTATTTTTTCCGTCCCATGAATACCCATTGTACCACAGTTTTACGTTTTCCAAAAGCGTAGGAAGGGGCATGGCTAATTTTGTGCTTATTTGCTCAAAATGAGGCATAAAATAGTGTTCTAACTCCTCTTGGGTATAGCCAAACAAACAAGCAAGTGGTTCGTACAAAGTCAAATCAAACAAATTATTCAAATCCGAAAAAATAGATATTTTCCCAAACTTGGAAACGCCAGTGAGCAAGACAAAATGCAAATAAGGGTCTTTGGATTTAAGTATGCCATAAAAGTTTTTCAAAATACTCCGATTGACCTCAAATTGGTCAGGAAACTCCAAAATATCTGTCAATGCCTTGTCATACTCATCTACCAATACCACTACTTTTTTTCCATATTTTTTTGCCAAAGCCTCTATCAATTCAGAAAATTGGTTTTTATAGTCCTCACTTTGCAGTGCTATCTGATGCTCTTTTGCTTGATTTAAAAGTTGTTTGCTAAGTTCGCCACCCAACGGTCTTTCCTTGTAATTCATATCATTAAAGTCAATGACAAGGGTAGGATAAACCTCCCAAGAAAGTTTGTCTTCTATCCACAGCCCCGCAAATAAAGCCTTGTTTCCTTTGAAAATTTCTCTTAATGTACTAATTAACAAGGACTTGCCAAACCTGCGAGGGCGAGCCATAAACAAATATTTGCCAGTGTTTACTAACTTAAATATCAAGGCAGTTTTATCTACATATAAATAATTGTCTTGCCTAACTTCTCTAAAATCTTGGATACCAACAGGTAGTTTTTGCATAGGTAACGAAAAATGATGAAACGCAAAGATACAAAAAAAGATGGCGTAAAAATATGATTCACATTTGCCATTGTACTGACTTTACTCGTCATACACAAACTCACCTTTTTTATCAAATAAAAATTCCTTAGAACTTACTTCTGTTCTTTCGCTACTGAGGAAGGTAGCGCGCATGGTAAACGGTTTGGGGAGTACCTTTTTGCCACCTTCCTGCTGGAATAAGACTAAGCAAAGTTTTACAGTTTCACCCTCGCCTACCAATTTTTTTGGAGGATTGCTGATTTTGTACTTGTATTTTGCATTTTCGGTGTCGTCTGGAATAGCTGCTTCCCAAATCCCCACAGTGCTGATGTCATCATTTTTTTCTATAAAATCTATATCGCCTCTCATACGCGTTACTTCAAGAATTAAACCATTGAAAAACAAGGATTTATTGCCTTTATTCTTGATGGTAAAATAGATTTTGTGTAAGCCATCTTTCTGCTTTTGAGGGGTAACATCTTTTATTTGTAGTGTAAAATTATCTTGATGCAATACGGATTGAAGCCCATTAGTTGGCTTGGCGATGGCTTTGTCCACCAATAGCAGCGAATCTGTTAGCTCAGTAATTTCTTGTTGTTGCCTTTGGTAAACTTTATCTTGCTCTTTTGCTGAAATGTAATCATACATACGCATACAGCAAAAAGCGAATAGAGAAATAGCCACTGCAATTTGCACGATTTTGTTGTGTAGTAGTTGGGGAGAGAGTATTGTTTTTGATGAAATATATTTTTGTAGTACAGATTTTCCTGTGATGCGCTTGACGATGTTTTCGCAAATTTGTGTCATATTGGTATCATTTGCCTCTACAATTCTGATAGAGGAAATAAGGGAAAACATAGGATTATTTTTAATATATTCATAATCAGTTTGGTAGGCAAGAGGAATAATCCATTTGTTGGTTTTGTGGGCGGCACTGTGGAACTCCATCTGATGCCAGTCCCTGCTCCCATAGACAGGGCTGATGATGGGCAAAAAATAGCGGCATTGGGGCAGGGCTTGGCTTACCTCTGCGTGAATGTCTGCGCCAATAGGCACATCTTTGGCACTGCACCACACTTTGATGGATTTTTTTTCTAATAAACTACATAAATTGAGGGCAAAATCCTTGTCCTCGTCAGCAAAACTGATAAATAAGTCGTAGGTCATGGTAGCTTTAAGTTTTGATTTGTGGTATATAAAAATCAACGATGGCTTGTAGTACACCCAATAAAGAGCCTAAATCATTGATGTAATAGCGATTTCTGTCTATCCAGCAGGTTTTGTTTTCTAATTTCAAGAATTGCCACTCTGTACCCGTAGTAACGCAACCATAGATAATTTGGATATTTTTTCCTTCGTTTTGATTATAAATTCTTGCGCCTTCCATCTGGGCGGTACATTGTGGAATATTTTTCTCTATGTCATTGTCTTCTGCCTCTATCATGCAAAAAAGAGGCGTTCTAATCTCAAAATCTTGCTTGCCACTACTAAATATAAAATCACATTCTCCATTCAAACCATGCGCTTCGTCTGCATTTATGATAGCACCAGAGTAAATAGAGAGAATATCTTGATTAAGTTGTTTTAATTCTACTAAAATAGGAAAAACAATGCCCTCTGAACGAGATTTTTCACTAAAAAGAGCAATATCTTCTGCATAAATTAATGTTTTTTCCAGCCAATCGCTTGGCTGGATTCGCTTAATCTTTTCAAATAGAATGGTGCGAGTATTTTCTATGCCCAATTCATTGCGAACTTTTTTGTAGCTAAATTGACTGTAAGCCATATTTTTATTTTGATACTCTGACAATTTTTGTGGAAAGTTCCCCCCGCTAAAGCGAGGGGTTAATCTAACCCCTCGCTTTAGCGGGGGGAACTCGTAGAAACTCAGTCTGCCACAAAAATTGTCAGACAACCTTTATTTTTATCAAAGATACAAAAAATCTATTTTTTATTCCATTGGTGGGAAAATTTTATCGACAGGAATGGCTAAATCTGGAAATAAAAAAGGAATAACATGGTCAGGCTTTACATAGACACCATGCGGTATATACTTTTCCTCTTGCAGTACATATTGATGAATTACCTCGTCTTGTGGATAGACTATCCAGTATTCTGTTACGCCACTTTCAGCGTACAGATGATATTTGTCTTTGAGGTCAGTCTGCTTATTGGAGGGCGATAAAATCTCGATAATCATTTCGGGCGCACCATTACAGCCTCTTTCATCTATTTTTGAGGCATCGCAAACCACACAGATATCGGGCTGGACGACTGTGAAAACGTCTTTGTCTGCCAAAATAGATTTCTGGCGATTGTAAAGGCGTACGTCAAAGGGTGCTACGAATACCTCGCATCTCTTTCCCTGAAAATAATTATTAAAAATAGTGGTCAGGCGCACTGATGCCCTTTGATGCTTGGTATTGGGGGCTGCCATCTGACGAAAGTAGCCCTTTAATAGTTCTATTCTTTCCTCAAACTGCCAAGTGAGGTAATCCGCATAAGAATAGACCTTATTGGGGTCGAGGTCTTGTACTGAAAATATCATCTGTATTTTTATTTTTTACCAAAGATAAGAAAAAAGTCTATTTTCTTAATTCCAGGTTCCAGATTTTTTCATTCCAGTTATTTAATCACCCACCATCACAAATGCGCCCCAATAGCGCGGCTTGGGGTAGTCGGCTTTTATGCGTAGCTGTGCTTGCTTGAAGGCTTCGCGCTTGCTACTGCCTGAGAGCCACAGTTCGTAAAAAGTATTCATTAGTTTTTGCGTGATGAGGTCATTGACTGCCCAGAGGCTCATCAGCACCGCCTCTGCGCCTGCCACCTTGAAGCCGCGCTGGAGTCCGTACACGCCCTCGCCCGATGCTACTTCGCCAAGCCCTGTTTCGCACGCGGAAAGCACGACCAAAGCTGTATAGTCCAAGTTCAGGTTGGTGGCTTCGAGGGCGGTGAGTATGCCATCATCACCGTCTTTGCTCTTTTCTGGGGTGTTCACGCCCGCCAGTACGATACCTGAGTTCAACATTCCGTTTTTGCTTTTACCATCTGAGGCTACAAAATAGCCATGCGTGGCAAGGTGCAAGACAGCAGGACTTTGCACTTTCTTTACCCTTTCCTCTATGGCTTGTTCGCCCAAGAAAGTTTCTGTTTTCCACTGGTTTTGGCGCAAGACCGAATCGATGCCAAGCACTTCTGTTTCTGTATTTTCCAAAGATGCCCACCGCTTTTCTGTGGCAAGCTGGGGGCTGGTCTGTCTTTCGCTACCGCCGCCTCTTAGCCCTGTCGTACTTTTGTCATACGCTTCTTTGTCCATGTTGTATTTGGGTTTTCCAAAAAGACTTGCCGTTTTTTGTGTATTAGCTTTCTTGGTTTCTAATATTTCTTTGAGGTTGGTAACTACCTGAATATCATATTCTTCCAGTAAGAATTTTCCTGTACTGGGGTTTTGCAAGGTATTGAGATTGAGGGCGTTGTAGATGCCATCGGGGGAGAAATACAACCTCCCCCCAGCCCCCTCCGAAGGGGGAGAAACAGCAACCTCTCCCCTACCCCCCTCCGAAGGGAGAGAAACAGCCTTTCCTGTATTTTTTTCCTCTTTGGGGGGGAGATTTTGCAAGTGTTTAGCTATCGCACCCCAGTAGGCTTCATAGACGCTTGCCGCAGTATCCAGCAAGCCCATGCTACTTTTGTAGGCAGTGAAAAGTGAATCTTCCAATGCCTTGCCATTGGTGAGGAGTACGGGCGTGATGTCCTTCTGGGTGAGGATTAACGCCAAATAATAAAAGGTAGTATCTGGTGTTTCTTTTTCCCAATTAATGTAGTCGCCTTTGAGCATTTCTATCGCTACTTCGTTTTCGCCTAACTTTTTTTGGAGGTCTTGGTAGGTATGGGTAGGCGGATTAAACGCAGCTTGGAAATCGGCGGAACGGGTAGAAAGTTGTTTTTCCAATTCGTCTGCCTCTTTTTCTAAGGTACTGAGGTTGAGTTTTCGCTTTTTGCGCTCTTTATCGTTCATGTTATAGACCTTGGCGATATAGTTCTTTTTGTCCTGCCAAGTTTTCAGTTGGCGAATGAGTACGGAATCCCCGCTGGCACTAATGCGGTTCTTTACCTTTTGGGTTTCGGAGAGCAGCAGCCCCTTGGTTTGGAGTTGGAGATTGAGTGCCGCCTCGCAGAGCTTGGGCAAGTCGGGGTAGGTGGGCTGCTTGTCCAAGAGGCGCATTAGATAGTGATACAAATTAGTAAGACCATATCCATTGTCTTTCAAATATTTCTGCTTGCCACCCTCGCTGAGGTTAGTGAGATTATTCAAGATTTCCTTGCGCTTGGTTTCAGTTGCTTTCAAGAATAAAGGCGTTGCTTTGTCAAATTTGCCTTGGGTATCATAGAGAATAGCAAGCGTATTGGCAATAGTCGCATAATCAGGGTGATTTTCTCCTTTTGCCTTCCCTACTATTTGTAAGGCTTTCAGGTATAGTTCCTCTGCTTTGTCGTATTTTTTCTGCCAATAATAAGACAAAGCCCAATTTCCCAAAGCCCGCCCATACGCAGGGTGGTTTTCTCCGTAAATTTCTTTATAGCCTGCGATGACATACGGATAAAGGGAATCTACTCGTGTGTAATGTTTTTGGGATACATAAGCGTCTGCCAAGCCTGACAATACAGTGAGATAATAAGGACTTTTTTCTCCTGTGGTGTTTTTAAAAATGGATAAGGATTCCTCATAGAGTGGAATAATCTTGGCATAATTCATTTGGGATTTGTACAAATTTCCTAAATAAGTCAAAGCGGTAGCATAACTGTCATTGTTTTTTCCAAACCTGTCTTCTGCTATTTTTAAGGTTTTTAACCATAATTCTTCTGCTTTTTCGTACTCACCTTGATAGAAATAGGTATTTGCCAAGTTCTGCAATGCACTCACATAATAAGGACTACTTTCTCCTTTGGTATCTTTAAAAATTTGGATAGCTCGCAAGAAAAGGGCTTCCGACTTTACATAGTCGCTTTGGAAGAAGTAATGACCACCCAAGTTATTTATAGCAAAGGCATAATCAGGGTGATTTTCGCCCAAATTACTTTTTGTTATTTGGGCGCAGACTTGGTAAAGAGAATCTGTTTTGCTAAACTCCCCTTGGGTTTCATAAAATATTGCCAAATTGCTTAAAAAGGTTACATAGTCAGGGTGATTTTCTCCTATGGTTTTTTGGGCTATTTCCATGATTTGGGGTCTAAGCGGTGCTTCTTTGGCAAATTCTCCTGTATGGGAGTAAAAATTGGCAAGGTTATGTAGAATAACGGCATAGTCAGGATTTTCCTCTCCTAATTCCCTTGCTTTCAAGAAATAAGTCTTTGCTTGCTTGTATTTTCCCCACAAGCGATAGAGTTCGCCCAAGTTAATCAAGACATTGGAGTAGGTTGCATGGTCTTGGTTATTTGTTTTTTCAAAAATATCGAGTGCTGCCAATAGTTTTTCCTCTGCTTGGGGGTATTTGCTCTGGCTCACATACAGGTAGCCCAAGTTGTTAAGCACTGCGGCATAGTCGGGGTGCATGGTGCCTACACTTTTTGCTTGTATTCCCAAAGCCTGTTGATACAGGGGTTCTGCTTGGGCATATTGCGCTTTGTAGGTATAAGTAGTTGCTAAGTTGATGAGGTAAGAGGTATAGTAGTTATTGTCTTTCCCTGTTTTCTCAAAGATGTATCCCGCCAGAGTGAGTAGAGAGTCTACGGCGGCATATTTTGCTTGCTTCATGTAGCTCATTCCCAAATTGTTCAAAGTATAGGCGTAGTAGGCGGTGGTTCTATTTTCCTTTTCTTGGATTTGGAGGGAGAGGCGAGCCACAGAGTCTGCTTTCCTGTACTTTGCTTGGTAGTAATAGACGACAGCTAAGTTATTGAG
>JAAFJS010000135.1 GCA_013298985.1 Cytophagales bacterium | reverse complement strand
ATTTCAAAGACTACTGGGAAGCGGACGAGTTCAAAAAAGCACTCCGAACCATCATGGGCTTGGATAGAAAAAAGGAAGAAGACCGCGAAATATGGACGGTTATCTACAATGAAAACGAACGCGCAAGCATGAAAGACCGCGTGGAACTGGAAAATCAAAACAAGAAAAAAGGCGGAAATTAAAAGGTCATTATTCTTCACACACTGATAGCAACACTGGCGGAAATAAACGCAAGGGTTGCTATTGTTTTTGTATTTAGAGGAAAAACTAATACTTTTTTGGCAGGGAGCTACTACAACCTCTCGACTGTGCAAACCGACAACTTCCAGACATTTTTTTGACTTCTAAAAAATAAATTCACAAAAATTTGTGTAGTTAAATAACTACGCTTATATTTGCAGTCAAATGGCTACATAATGAATTTAAGACGAGACGTATTTCAAGCAATTTCAGACCCGACAAGACGGGCAATACTTCTGTTATTGACAACACAAACAATGACAGCAGGTGCAATTGCTTCCAACTTTGACACAGCAAGACCGACAGTATCAAAACACTTACAAATACTTACTGAATGTGAGTTACTCAACCAACAGCAAAACGGTAGAGAAATTTACTATCAAATAAATGCCAACAAAATGAAAGAAGTTGCAGACTTTATTGAACCATTCAGACAAATGTGGGACGACAGGTTTAATAAATTAGAAACCGTTATGAAAAACTATCAATCCAAAAATAAAAAGTAATGGAAAACAAAACAACAATAGATATAAAAGAAGGCAAACAAGACCTTTTGATAACAAGAGAATTTGATTTGCCAATTGAATTACTTTTTAAAGCCTACACTGAGCCTGAACTTTTGGAGCAATGGATGGGGACAAAAGTGATTAAATTAGAAAATAGAAATCACGGCAGTTACCAGTTTGAAACTTCATACAACGGAAATGTCGTGTTTAAAGCAAATGGAACAATTCACGAATTTAAACCAAATCAAAAAATCATACGAACTTTTGAAATGGAGAATATGCCAATTGGTGTTCAACTTGAATTTTTGGAATTTGAAAAACTAACAGAAACAACAAGCAAACTAAATATGCAAGTTATTTACAAATCAAACGAACATAGAGAACTACAATTAAAAATGCCTTTTGTCAATGGATTAAATATGGCACACGACAGATTACAACAAATACTAACAAATAAAAATTAAGAAAAATGGAAAATAAGAAAAGTAAGAACATTGCTTATTGGACAGTTACAGGTTTTTTGTGTATTGGAATGCTTGCAGGTGGCATACAACAACTATTACAAATTGGTGGTTACAACGAAATTGTTACCAAACTTGGTTATCCATTGTATCTTTTAAGTATTATCGGAACTTGGAAAATTTTAGGCGTTGTTGCTATTCTCGTTCCGAATTACAAATTGGTAAAAGAATGGGCTTATGCAGGATTTTTCTTTGTAATGACAGGCGCAGCCATTTCACATTTCACAGTCGGACAATCATTTGTTGAGGCAATTCCAGCCATAATATTACTTGCATTCACTGTAGCATCTTGGTATTTAAGACCAGCAGAAAGAAGCCTAATTCCGTTAAACTCACAAAACTAAAAGATGAACCCAAAAGTAAATTGGTTTTTTGACAAAACCACAAAATGGCAAGAAGCCTACCAAGAATTGAGAGAGCTTGTGCTTTCATTTGATTTGACAGAAGAATTAAAATGGGGTTGTCCTTGTTATACTTTTGAGAAGAACAATGTAGTTTTAATTCACGGCTTTAAAGATTATTGTGC
Source organism: Cytophagales bacterium (assembly GCA_013298985.1). Taxonomy (GTDB): domain Bacteria; phylum Bacteroidota; class Bacteroidia; order Cytophagales; family Thermoflexibacteraceae; genus Thermoflexibacter. The sequence goes on along the minus strand of JAAFJS010000135.1, from coordinate 15,263 downwards.
TTTGCTATTTATGAAAGGTGCAATAATGAAAGACCCAAAAAATATTTTGGTTCAACAAACAGAAAACGTGCAATCTGCAAGACAATTAAGATTTTCAAGTCTTGATGAAATAATTAAACAACAGACCATTATCAAGTCTTACATTAAAAACGCCATTGAAGTTGAAAAGTCAGGCGTAAAAATTGAATTAAAAAAAACGGCTGAATACAATATGCCCGAAGAATTTCAATCTGCATTAAATGAAATGGCTGACTTGAAAATTGCATTTAAAAAACTAACACCAGGACGACAAAAAGGTTATCTACTTTACTTTTCATCAGCCAAACAATCCAAGACAAGAAACGAAAGAGTAGAAAAATACATACCCAAAATACTTGACGGAAAGGGATTAGACGATGAATGAATAATAAATTAGCATGGACATTTTTAACAGTTTCTTATTTTTATAATTTAACACTTCCTAACAATGGCAAAAACTGATTATCAGTCAATTGACGAATACCACAATGCCTTCTCTGCTGATTTGCAGGAGAGAATGAAGGCTATCCGCGATATTGTTCATGAGGTCGTACCCGAAGTAGAGGAAATGATAAGTTATCAAATTCCTTGTTTCAAATACAAGGGTTATTTGATTTACTATGCGGCTTTTGCCAGCCATATTTCATTTAGCAATCCATTTAGCAAAGCCTTTTTGGAGGAGTTTGAGGCAGAACTAAAAGGCTACAAAGTCAGCAAATCAGTGATTCAATTACCCAATGTAGAACCTTTGCCTTTGGATTTAATCAAACGCATGGTAGCGTTTAGGAAAAAAGAAAATGAAGAAAATTTTGTGCAAAAGAAAAAATAGACTTCTTGAGAAAGTAGCGATTTCTCCCTCTCAGAAGGAGAGGGAATAAAAGGATGAGGCGTATAAAAAACACTTTTACAAGAAGTCTAATAAATCCTTTACGACAGCTTCAGCCCCATCACCAAAATATCGTCGCGTTGGAGTGCCTTGCCTTGGTAGATACGAAGGTTATCTTCTAAGTGCGATTTTTGGACGTGCATAGACAAGTGCGAATACTCAGCGAGCAGGTTCACAAAGCGCGCCGTACCCAGTCGTTCTTGCTGGAAATTGTCTTGGTCAGCATATCCGTCGCTGCTCAGGTAAATTTGGCTTCCTTTTTCCAAGAAAATTTCGTGATTTACAAACGGTTTATGTCTTTTAGTCGCAAAGCCCACACTGCGGTTTACAGGCTGAATTTGCTCTATTTCCTTTGTTCCTTTGCTGATAAAGCGTAGCGAAATTTTTGCACCCGCAAAAGTTACTTTCTGCCAATCAATGTCATTTTTTTCAAACATAATAATGCCCATATCCATGCCATTGTCGCTTTGCGAGCCTTCTTTGCGAAGAATAATTTTGAGTTCTTCGTCTAAGTTGGTCAGGATTTGGGCGGGGTCAGCTATCTTTTTCAGGCGCACGATACGGTCTAACAGCGTACTACCAATGATGGACATAAACGCGCCAGGCACCCCATGCCCCGTACAGTCAGCCATTGCCACCACGACTTTGTTGTCCAGCTGCCCCAGCCAGTAAAAATCACCAGAAACCACATTTCGCGGGTGATAAACCACAAAATGTTCCTGCCCAAGCATACTTTCCATTTTCTGCTTGTTGGGCAGTACGCCTTGCTGAATATACAAAGCCGCTTGGATACTCTTGCTAATCTGCGAGTTACTCTCTTTGAGTTCGTGATTCTGCACCTCAATCAGGTCGCGTTGGTTCAAGATTTCTTCTTTTTGCAAACGCAATTCATGGTTCAGCCCCACCAGCCTATTCGTGTGTTGTTGTCTTTGCAGGTAGTTCCGATAGGTCAGCCCCGCAAAGGTCAGCAATAAAATCACAATGATACCCACGCCAATATCCATGTACTTTTGGCGTTTTTTCTGCTCCTCATCTACCAGTTTCAGTTGCCGCATCAAGTCCATTTCCTTGCGCTGTTCCTTCACCAATTCCTCATTTTGCCCTATCCGAAACCTTGCTTCCAGTTCCGCATAAATATTGTCATTCGTTTGGCGGGCAATGCTGTCCTTGATAGAAGCATATTTTTCGTGGTAAAACAACGCCTTTACCACATCTTGCTTTTGCTTGTACGCCTGATACAAAATCTTGCTGTTATTCAGTATCCGTTCTTTGTTAAGCACCTGCGTCGCAATGGTGAGGCTTTGCACAGCCAACTCTATGGTTTTATCCAGATTTCCCTGCACCAAATAAATCTCCGCCATAATTTGCATCACCTCTGCCTGCGCCTCCTGGTTGTTCATTTCTTTGGCGTTTTCCATACCTTTATTCAGGTAATCAAAAGCCAAAGGATATTTTTTTTGCTCCTTGTAGGTATTGCCCAAATTAATGAGGTTATTCGTTGAGGTATATTTATCACTTAGTTTTTCTGCCAGAGCCAGCGAACGCGAAATATAATCAGTAGCAAACACAAAATTCTTTTTGAGCATATAACTATTGCCAATATTGCCCAAACAAGTTGCTTGCTGACCTTCATCATTGATTTCTTGATTGATTTTGAGTGCCTTTTCGTAGTTTTCTATGGACAAATCATATTGTTTTTGAGCCACATACACATTGCCAATATTATTATATGAAACTGCCATGCCTTTTTTATCGCCAATACGTTCCCTAATTTTGAGTGCTTTCAAGTGAAAACTCAGTGCATTGGCATAATTTCCTTTCTGGACTTCGAGTAGCGCAATCACATTGTAGGAGATAGAAATTCCTTTTTGGTCATCAAGTTTTTCGCGTATAGCCAATGCCTCCTCTTGATAAACCAGCGAAGTATCATATTTGCCCTGCCTGAGAAAAACCACGCTAATATTGTTGAGTGCATCAGCGCGCCCTTTTTGTAAATTATTTTTGTCTGCAATCACCAAAGCACGCTGGGCGTAAGTGTATGATTTTCTGATGTCTGCATTGCGGTAAGCGGCACTTAATTCGTTGTAAACGCGTACGCGCGTCGTATCTGTACGGGCTACTTTGAGTTCGTCCAAAAGGAAATTCATCTTTCCCTGCTGTGCATGGAGAGTGGAAGTAAAAAAAGTGAAAGTGAAAATTAACACTCCTATCAGTGTAAGTAGTCCTCGCTTCATTCGTATTTTTGCTGAAAATAAAATCTCTATAAAATGCACAATCAAAACCCATCTATCGTCTAAGAAAACCTTAAAGTTTTCTTTGGTAATCTCTGGAAAGTGAGGTAAACTTGGAGGTAAAATTAATCAATGCCTAAAAATACAAAAACAATTTCACAATTTATTCAAACAAAGTTAATATTTTTATAAAAAAATAGCCTTCATGCAAGAATCCTTTGTCCATTACCTTTGGCAGTTTCAGTATTTTAACAAAACCAACTTGCAGACTACAGCCAATGAACCGCTACAAATCATCTCGGTAGGGCAGTCAAATACCAATGCGGGCGCAGATTTTCAGCAATCCTGCCTGATAATCAATGACATCAAGTGGGTAGGAAATGTGGAGATTCACCTCCGAACCTCTGACTGGCTCACCCACAAACACCAAGAAAACCCAAGCTACGACAATGTGGTTTTGCACGTTGTTTGGGAAGACGATTTGCCTGAAAACCAGCCCATTACAAGGAAAGATAAATCCATCATTCCTGTCTTAACACTACAAAACAGGGCTGACAGACTACTGGTCGAGAAATATTACCTGCTCATCTCCTCTAAGCAAAGTAATATCCTGTGCGCTTCCCAACTTCCTGATATAAAGGAAATTACCAAACTTTCTATGCTCGACAAGGCACTCATGCAACGCCTCCAACGCAAGGCTGAATCTGTCCTACTTTTGCTCAAAGAAAATACAGGCGATTGGGAAACTACCACTTACCAATGGATAGCCCAAAGTTTTGGTTTTAAGGTAAATAACGAGGCTTTTTTCCGATTAAGTAAGGCTCTCCCGCTTGCGGTGCTGATGAAATATACTGAAAATTTGACGCAAATAGAGGCTTTGCTTTTTGGGCAGGCAGGCTTGCTCACTGCCGAAACGCCTGATGCCTACTTGGGCGGTTTGCAAAAAGAATATGATTTCCTCAGCCACAAACATAGCCTGAAAACCAATCAGTTAGCTACTCATCACTGGAAATTTTTGCGCTTGCGTCCAGCCAACTTCCCCACCATTCGCCTTGCCCAGTTTGCACAGCTTTTTTACCAGCGTTCCTCTCTTTTTCAACTGTTGATTCAAACTGAAAACATAGAAAAATTAATTGATTTTTTTAACATCACACAATCCGTTTATTGGCAGAAACACTACCTTTTTGGCAAAACAACAGAAGGCAAAATCAGTGGGTTGGGCAAGGAAAGTATCCACAATTTACTCGTCAATACGCTTGTTCCGCTACTCGTTGCTTATGCCAATCATAAAGACAATCAAGCATTTACCGACAGAGCAATCCATTTTTTAGAGCAAATCCCTGCGGAGAAAAACCACATTATTTCAGCATGGACAAAGGCAGGCATCAAAGCCAAAAATGCCTTTGACAGCCAAGCAGAAATAGAACTTTTCAATCAATTTTGCCTCCAAAAGAAATGCCTCCAATGCGCGATGGGCGTGAGTTTGGTAAAAATATAACTGTTTGATTACCAATTTTTAACAAAAAAACCAGTATTTTATTGTCTTTATGATACTCTTTGAACGAAATTTGCAATAGAAATATAAAAACCAATTTTAAATAGCTTTTAAGTAGCTGTTCAAAATTAGTTTGTATTATAATTATTGCACAAAATATTGATTATTAGGTAATTAAATTAATTCATAATTTATAACTAATAATTCATAATTACTTAATATTAAAACACTATGAATTATTTTTTGAGAAAAACAGTATTTTTTTTACTCCTAACGCTTTCTATTACAAGCGTTTATGCCCAAATGAATTTTGAAAAAGGCACTTGGAAAGAAGTGTTGGCAAAGGCACAAAAAGAAAACAAACCTGTTTTCGTAGATTTTTATGCAGTTTGGTGCGGCCCCTGCAAGTTTATGACCAAAGATGTATTTACCAACCCCGAAGTAGCTGATTATTACAATGCTAACTTTCTGGCGTACAAGGTAGATGCCGAAAAAGAGGAACGAGAACTGGTCGCAGCGGCAAGGATTGACGCGTACCCTTCCTTGTTTTATTATAGCCCCCAAGGGCAGTTCATCACCAAAAATGTAGGCGCATTAGATGCCAAAGGCTTCAAAAAATTTGGCGAAGGCGTACTGACAAATATGAAGGCATTAGAAAATTTGCCAGCGTTAAAGGCAAAATATGATAAAAATCCTGCTGATAACCAAGCAACTAACGATTATCTTAACTTACTCATGCAGGCGCAAAGGTTTGACGAAGCCGCACCTATCGCCAAAAAACACCTTGCTAATCTATCTGAGGCAGACTTGGCAAAAGAATCTTCTTGGCAACTCATCAAGCAGTTTGTAAAAAGCACAGAATCAAGAGAATACAAATATTTGGTAGCAAATCAAAAAATATTTTTTGAGAAATATGGCGAAGATTTCCAACGCTACCTCTTAGGCTTGGTGAATGAAAAACTGAATGAGGCTATCCAAACAAAAAGTGCCACTGCGCTGACAGAGGCAAAAAATATCTACCAAGCCGTAGGGAGCATGATGGACGCAAGCAAGTCCAAAGATTATTTTGAAATGGAAATAGACTTGCATTATTTGAAGGCTACGCAGCAGTGGGCGGGCTATTTTGCGGTGGCGAACAACTGGATTGAGAAATATCACACCAATAATTTCCAAGAATTGTTTGACAAATCGATGGTGATTGCGGAAAATTCTACTGATAAAACGGAACTGGAAAAAGCAAAAATATGGACGGAAAAACTGCTGACGCTTAACCAAGATGCGCTTTCTTATGTAGCTAATGCAGTGATTTTGGAGAAGTTGGGCAATAAAACTGACGCACTAAAAAATGCAAAAATTGCCGCAGGGAAAACCGAAGATGCCGAGCTAAAAGGATTTGTAGAGGCTATGCTGAAAAGATTGGGAAATTAAAGATGAAAAACTAAAAATAGAAGATTAAGATAAAAAGAAGGTTGTGGAGTGGCGGTTGCCTATCTCAGCCTTCTCTTTTTTTGTGTACTTCTAAAATTTTTTCTTTTAGCTTTTCTATTTCTTCGTCGTTGATTATCAGCAATTTATCTTCTTGTTTTTCCCGATTTTTTAGCCATTTATCTATCAAAATACTGTGGTTTACATAGCGGTTACAAGCCTGACAAATTAGTTGGTGAAGGCGTAGCTGGGCTTGCTCTCCCAGCGAAAGATGGGCATGAAGTTTTTTTTCAGCCAGTGCGGTTGCTTTGTAACAAGAAATGAATAAAATATTTGCCATAAAATATATTGAGTAAATATCCAAAATATGCTTACCTAAACCAGTTTTTTTCTATACAATCTCGCAGTTGCACTTTGGCGCGGTGAATGTGTTGCCAATAATTAGTCAGCGAGATTCCCAATTCCTGACAAATATCAGTTGCCTTTTTTTCTTCTAAAAACTTTAATTTCAGGCACGCCCCAGCTTGCAGAGAAAGATTTTGCAGACAAGCGGACAATACTTGGTTAAATACTGGATTATCAAGCAGATGCTCGCCTGTATCGCTTGCCCAAACTTGCGGAGATTTGACGCTTTGCCAATGCTCGACGGGGTCAAAAAAGAGGCTAAACTCCTCGATAGGTGGTGCGTTTTGCGTTGTTTTTTGGACTATATTTTTGTAATAATTGGCTATTTTATTTTTCAAAATGCCCATCAGCCAAGTCTTGGGCTGGCTTTTGCGGTCAAACTTGTCCATACTCTCCGAAGCGACCAAAAAAGTATCCTGTACCAAATCTTCGGAAAGCATCTTGTCCGCCGTCTTGTATAATGCCCACCGATACAAATCCTTGGTATAAAGCCCCACCCAGCCCGCTAACTCATTGTTTTTCAAGTGTTTTTCCATCATATATTAGCATTTTTTAGTTTGGTTTTTTACCTATCAATCTGCCAAAAAACTTCTTTTCGAAGTTCCAAAAAAAGGTAAATTGCCCAAAAATAAAGCCATAAATGAGTAGCAACACGTTATAAGCGGGCAGAATCGTCGCGCACCAGACCAAGGTGCGTATCCACCATGCCACAGAGCTATCAATACCAAGAAAGGCAAAAATTGGTTTTTTTAGAAACATGGCAGTTGTTCCTGTCAGCGCAAAAACAATCAAAACCACCGTTACCTGTCTGAGGTCTTTCAACTGCCAACGCTTTTGGAGGCGTTGTAATAAATTTTCTTTTTCCATGATTCTTTTTTCTACAAAAATAAGAAGATTAGTTAATTTTTCATTAGCTTCGTTCAAAAATAAACTTGTCATGGAAACTACCACAACAGTAGATTTTGTCATAGAACCGCCAAACGTAGAACATCTTATCACCGAAGACGATACGCCTGTGGATAATATTTTTTCTGAAAAACAACAACGCCTTTTGGTGGATACACTTTTTAGTAACACCCCTTTTGGCGAACGTCCCTTTGTTGCCTCTTCTAATGTTGGCATCTATTATGGGATTAATAAACCTGCGGTTGTCCCTGATATTTTTGTCAGCTTGGACGTAAGCTACCCGCCTGATATTTGGGAAAAAGCGCACCGAGTCTATATGATTTGGCAGATAGGCAAGATTCCAGATGTAGTCATAGAGATTGTGTCCAATACGGTCGGGCATGAAGGCGGCAAAAAGTTTGATATTTATGCCAATATTGGCATACCTTATTATGTAGTGCTTGACCCACTGCTATTTATCAACAAGCAAATGCTCAACATCTATGAAAATAGAGCAGGCTATTATTACCGCAAGGAAAATCACTTTTTGGAAAAATTGGACTTGGGGCTTACTCTTTGGCAAGGCAAGTACGAAGAAAGAGAAGAAGAGTGGCTAAGATGGACTGACAGCAAGGGCGGATTGCTGATGACAGGCTACGAGCGCGCCGAATTTGAGGCAGGAAATGCCAGAGTAGCCATCGCGTATGCAAAAAAGCAAGAGCAAAAAGCCAAAGAGCAGGAGCAAAAAGCAAAAGAGCAAGAGCAAAAAGCCAAAGAACAAGAAATACTCGCAACACAAGAAAAACAACGAGCAGATAAACTGGCAGAAAAGCTAAGGGCATTGGGCATTAATCCCAACGAAGTCTAATCTATTGTTTATCAAAGTTTTAGCATCACAAGAATCACTTTCAAAGGCTCTTGTGATGCTTTTTCAAATGCCTGCTTTAATAGCCACAAACTCATCTTCATTTAATCCATATAAACCTTGCGCTATCAAACTTTCTAATTCCAAACGAAAATCAGAATACAGGGCATTTTGTAGGCTGGGAACATTTGAGAATCCTAATTTTTTACGTAACTCATTGAAAATCACATAATCATTTTGGTTAGAGAGCATAGCAAAAGATTTTTCAATAATTTCTTTTTTAATAGCCGCGTCTATTTTGGTGGGCAGCGGCAAAAAATGAATATCAGCCAAACCAATTTTTTGACTATAAAAACTCAGCGTCCACGAATTGAGCAGCGCAAGCAAAAATAATACTTCTTCCGTTGGTAAAACTCGCTGAATCAGGCTTTTATCACTGCGTTCGTAACTCAAATTACTCAAATAAAGTAGCGAATTATCTACAAAAGTATGGGCAGGAATTAGCGTGGCACTAAGATTTGCCCTATCGCCTTTGACAACCAACCTTTCGCATTGATAATCAAGTAGAAAGCCTTGCTCATTAAAAATACCAATCAATTCATAGTTTTTTTGACTCAACTCAAACCTCTTTTTCAGTTGATTAATTTCTTTTGCAAGCAGTTGGGTATGTGCTTTCTCTTTGGGAATGAAATACTTAGCTTCGCCAGTAAGCGTGTAGCTATCTGTCATTTTTGCCTCATAAAGTGGCAAAGTCCCTTCCTCTTGTGCGCGTACAAAAAAATGTGTATCTGTCGAGATTTTGAACTCCGTTTTGAACTGATAGCCACTTTCTGCAAAGGTGCTGCGTTTTGCACGTAACTTGCTACAAATCTGATAATCAAGCCTATCCGAAAATTCAATCAAACTAAATTTGTCAGGAGAAAATCCCTTGATAAGCTGATAATCATATTCGATAGAAGATTCCTCAAGCGAAGCAGGGAAATTGGTCAATTTGAAATGATGATTCTTTGCAGGTTTCTTGATTTGTACTGTCAGCAGCGCATATTTTACTTGCCCTTGCTCAGTCAGCCAAACCTCATGCAAGGTATGCTCCGACCATAATTGTTGGCGGATTTCTACCTCATTTTCATTAAAAAGCACCTCCGCAGGTAGCGCAAGAAAAAGGAAACCATTTTCATCTACTTGGTCTAAAAAACTGGTTATCAGATTTTTACCTTCCTTTTTCCAGCGTTGAAGCGGAATCAAAGTAAGCAAAGCAGAAAGGCTATGCGCGTGCGTAAATTTTTGGAAAGCTGTTTTTTCTTCTTCTGGCATTGGTTTGCGAAAATGGAAAACACTTGGCGCAAGGTGAATCGCTGAAAGATAAGTAGTTAGCTTGGCAATTTTATTATTTTCCGATGAATTATCCTTCCCCACAAATAGCTGATTAGCAACAATATCACTTATCAACTTTCGCAAATTATTCAACCCCAATTCCTCTTTGAAAACAGCTAATTTTTTATAATTTTCATCTTTGTCCAAAAGATTTTGATGAGTATCTAAAACACTATCTATTTGATTATTAATACGTTGATATTGCTCAAAAATAAGTTTCAAAAGATGGGCAAGTACAATTCCGTAGCCACAAAATGGATTGATAATACTTGTTTTTGAAAGTGTTTCAAATAGAATTTTAGCTTTCTTCAAATCATTTTTTTCTATTTTTTCAATAATTTTATCTACTTGTTTTTCAAATAGTTGTCTTATCAGATGCTGACAAAGTGCGTCATAAACTTCTTCTGTAAAATCATTAGAGCTACCCCGCGCATTTTCAAAGGCTTTTCCTAAGACGAAGTGATTGATTTTGCGATAGTTATAGTCTGCAAAGTTCTTGATTTTTTCATTATTCTTGAGCAATAATTTTTCAAAATCTTGGTAGGTGAAGTCCGTAAGGCTTATTGATTCTTCTAAGGCATAATTTGCTAATAACCAATTATTTAATGTGTTTGCAAACTGCTCAAAAACGATAGTTTCTCCATGATTTTCCCACAAATGTTTGCTTTCGGTATAGAGATGTATCAAAAACTGGTACGGCACTAAACCCTCACTTTCCAAATATTTGACAAAGAGAATTGCATTTATATTTTTTTGACCTACTAATTTTTCTAATGTTTTTGTAAAGTTTTTTAATATAATTTCTTGATTTTCAATAGTTTCAAAACTTTGTGCTATGGCAAAAAGGCTATTTTTTTCATTGCTTTTCTCCACCAAATCAATCATAGACAGGCTTTGCAAAGGCGCAAACTCTGTCGTAGCCTCTCTGCCAAATATATAAACTTCCTTGAAATTCGTTAAGATAACAAACTCATTTTCAGATAGATAATTTTTGATGGTAGTTTCATCATTCTCATACAGTAAAGTTGCTGTTTTCAAATCACTGATTTCTCCTTTTTCATTTTTACTTACTTTGAAAAGCGATTTGGCAATAAGCATTACAGGTTGCTGGACAGTTTCTTGCAAGGCGGTTTCGGTTAAACCACTTCGCAGGCGCATTTCGGTAAAGGGCGTTTTCTCAAAAATATCTTCGGCAAGGCGTTTGAGCAAGATGGAGGTGGCATCTTCGGCTTTGATGCCCACGCGGAGGCAAAGCAAATATTGCTTGAAAGGAACATACATTAGCGCGCCAATTAGTTCGTCAATTTGCGCGGAACTAATTGATTCTATGCTGTTTAATTTTTCTAAATCTTCGAGAATTGCGGACTGCCGCCCAGTGGATTGCCGCCCAGCGGACTGTTTCCCAAAAGCTATTTTTTTCATTTTGCAAAATTAGAAAAAGTTTCAGAGTTCTGTCTTTTTCTTTGGACTTCTTGCAAAAGTGTTTTTTATCAGCCTCTCCCCGTTTCCCTATCCTTCTGAGAGGGAGAAATCGCTAATTTGCAAGAAGTCTTTTGTAGTAATTGTGAATTTTTATGTGGTTAAATCGTAAAAATGACCTAAAAATTTGCTTTATTGCAAACGCTTCAACTGTTTAAGTCAATGATTAGTGCGTATAATAAATCATTTAATAATAAATAACTATATGAAAATCAGTATATTAAAGTTAAAGATTCTATTTTTTGTACTGTGCCTACTGGTGGCTACGAGTGTTTCTTTTGCCCAACAAAAGCCTAAGCCGAATACAAAAACAAAGACAAATACAAAACCACCTGTAAAAACTAATACAAAGACAAAGACGAAAACAACGCCTACCAATAATACAAAGGTTACGAATGCAAAACCTACACCAACACCTGCAAATCAGGCAGTTACGCCAGATTCTCCTATCTCTGCGGCAGAACTCGAAAGCTATAAAAAAGAAGCAACAGAGATGATGTCTTTTTTGGAATATGCTTTTAATACAATTGGGAGTGCGGAATCTGATGCAGAAGAAAAAGATGTGATTATCACGCAAAGCTATCTTAAAGTGTTCAAAGACAGCAAGGTAAGTGTGGAAGATGACTTGGATAAAAAGCGCGATGTAGCAATAAACAAGGAAGTACAAGCATATTTGAAAGATATTGATTTTTTCTTCACAGATGCCATTTTTAAGTTTGATGTTCAGAGTGTTACTCACTTCTTAACGCCTGAAAATCAAGTAGTTTTCAAAGTTACGATGAACAGAGGTTTGCGCGCAAAAACCATAGATGGGGACTCGCTGAACAATACGCAAGTGCGCTATGTGGAAATAAATCTCAATCAGGCGCAAAAAGAACTCAAAATTGCAAGTATTTATACGAGCAAACTCAATGAGGCTGAGGAACTTAAATCTTGGTGGGCTACGCTGTCGCCTGACTGGAAAACGATTTTTGGTTCGTATGTGAGCCTGCCCGATTCTGTTTCGATGAGCCATATCAAAAATATCCTGAATCTGGAAAGAATTGATATGAGTAACTACAAGACTATCAATGATTTAGAGCCTCTTAGCCGCCTGACCAAGCTCAGAGAAGTCAATCTTTCTACTACACAAGTTAATAATTTGTTGCCTTTGCGTAATCTATCAGGTTTGGAGATTCTAAATTGTGCGAATACGCCTGTGAGTAGCTTGGAGGCATTAAAATATGCACTTAATTTGACAGAGCTTTATTGTCAGAATACACAAGTTGCAGATTTAGAGCCGATTAAAAATTTGGTAAAACTCAGTAAATTGTATTTTTTCAATACCCCTATTTCAAATCTTGAACCAGTTGCGGGCTTAGTTGCCTTGCGTGAGTTGCGCGGGGAGGGAAGCAAAATTTCAGATTTGAAGCCCATTAGTACCTTGCAAAACCTTAGTTTTTTGGATATTCCTCAGACGGCTGTGGCTGATTTGAGTCCATTGGCAAATCTGATGCAGTTAGAAAGATTAGATTTTTCTAATACGCAAGTAACTAACCTGAATGGATTGCAAGGACTGAAAAAATTGAAAATGCTTACTTTTAATAGTACGCAAGTGGGTGATTTGACTGCGCTGAATGGACTGACAAACATAGAGAAAATATACTGCGACCAAAGCAAAATCACGCGAGAAATTGCACGCAAATTTATGACTGCAAATCCTACTACTTTGGTGGTTTTTGATTCGGAAACGCTATCAAATTGGTGGAACATGATGAGTGGTGAATGGAAGATAGCTTTTGGTAAATATGTCAAATACAGTGGTTTACCTAATAAAGAACAACTCCAACAGATGGCAAACTTGACCGAAATTAATATTTCTAATAACCAAAGTATTAATACCTTAGAGCCTTTGAAGGAAGTAACGAATCTTAAAAAACTGTTTTGTAGTGGTGCCAGTATTTCAGATTTAACGCCTCTCAAAGATTTGATTGATTTGCAGGTTATTGAGGCTAATAATACGCAAATAAATAGCTTGAAACCTTTGGAAAAACTGACAAGTTTGGAAAGATTAAGTGTTGAAAATGCGGCAGTTACCAGCTTTCAGGGCTTAGAAAAATTAGGAAGTTTAAATGTAGTGTATTGTGATAAAAACACACTGAGCTATGACCAAGTAGATGCGCTGAACAAGATTCTGCCTTCTTGTTTGGTCGTTCATCAGTCTGAGGTGTTGCGTTTGTGGTGGCAGAACCTTCCTGATGCTTGGAAACAAGTATTTGGGCAACATATCAAGGTAGATAATACGGCTACGCGCGAGCAAACGCACCAAGTCGCAACGCTGACAGTTTTGCGTATAGACAACAATAATAATATCAAAGATTTGGAGCCAATACGACAGCTAAGGAGATTGAAGGAATTGTATTTTTCTAATACGCTTGTTTCTAATATTGTACCTTTGATGAGTTTGAAGAATTTGGAGAAATTAGATTTTTCAAGGAATCCAGTCAAAGACCTTTCGCCCTTGACTGATTTGATTTCGCTGAAATATTTGGCTTTTGAAAATACGCCCGCAGACCAGCTTGTTTCGGTGGGCAAGCTGACAAACTTAGAAGAAATCAAGTTTTCAGGAACGCAAATGAGTGATTTGGAGGCTTTGAAGAATCTGACCAACTTGCGTGTGATAGAGTTTTTTAGTACGCGGGTGAGCAACCTACGCGACATACAGGATTTGCCAAAACTGAAAACAGTAAAGTGCTATAATACAAAGGTCTGGAAAAGTAGGGCAAAGAGTTTTCAAGAAAAACGCCCAGAGGTGGAATTGATTTTTTATTAATAGTTCATAAAAAAGTGTTTGTCTGACATTTTCACTTCCCCCTACCCTCTCCAAAGCTAAATCTTGTAGGGGTTTTAAAACCTGTACTGTTTTTAAATTTTCCTATTTTTATATCTTTGCTCATAGGAAAATGGATTAAGCTGATATTAGGGTTCTCAAAACAAAAATACTATTTTCCTATCTTTTTTACAGACCACAAAAAACATTAGTAACAGTAATTGTTATATGAAATAATCTTAGCAATTCCATTTCTTTGAGAAATGGAATTGCTAAGATTACTTAATTGAGGGGTGTTCTTAATTGTATAAGTTTGAAAATAAAATAGTTACAAAAAGCATCAAAGATAAAAGAGAAAGCTAAATTTGATTAACCACAACAAAATCAAGCCCCCTTTTATCCATATGATGCCATCAAATTTAGTAATTCTTCTCCAATTTTTGGAGAAAGCAAAGACAAAAATTGTATTGAAAAAATCAAGAGGAAGAAAACCTATTTACTCTACTTGTTCTATGATATTATTTTTCATGGTGATGATGCTGAAAAAAATATACACTTTTAAAACAATGGAAACTTATGCAAAACAATATTATCAGTATTTTGGCTGGCAAAAAGCACCTTCCAGAAAGACGATAAGAACACGTTTTGAGAAGTTATCTGCTGATTTAGAGAATGTTATTTCAAGTGTAGCACTTGCTTGTATGGATTTATCATTATCCTGTTTTTCTTTGAAGGTATGTTTTGTGGATAAGTCTGTTTTCTGTTCCAAAGGAGGCATTTGGCATCGCAAACATCAAAAAGAAGGCATCGTACCTCATTCAAGTATAGATACAGAGGCAACTTGGGCAAAAAGCAAATATCATGGCTGGCGTTTTGGTTATGGATTACATTTGATTGTCAATGAGTTAAGATTCCCTATGACTTGTGTAGTTACTACTGCCTCTGTCAAAGACTACACACAAGTGAACAAATTAATCCATTATTTACATGAAAAAATAGGGGTCATTGTAGGAGATAAAGGGTATTTTTGTTTAAAAGTAATCAAAAATTTGGATACAAATTGGTCTATTTTTTTGCTTACCAATAAATTATTCAAAATAGGGAAAGATATTTTTAAAACGTATTACAATCAATTAGCCACTACAGTACAGGCTACATATATTTATCGCTTACGCAAAGAAAATATAGAGCCTACTTTTGCTTTGATAAAAGAACTCTTTGACCTGACTGGTGATAAAAAGTTGCCTTACAAAGGTATAGATAAGGTTAGTTCTTTCTTAATGCTTACAGTAGTAACAGTTCAGTTAATGATGTATTTAAACTTTATTCATAAACGTAACTTAGGGGATACAACTTTATTTAGAACCTCTTTTAAATAACGCCCACCCCTC
>JAAFJS010000134.1 GCA_013298985.1 Cytophagales bacterium | reverse complement strand
ACGGAAGGACTGAACAACCTCATTAGAAGTGTAAGAAGAACCGCTTTTGGTATGCCTAATTTTGAAAATCTGAGATGGAGGTGTTTAGCCATTTCTAATTGATTCCACAAAAATTGTCAGACAACCAAATAATTAATTTTGGAACTCAAAAAAATAAAGGCTCGTTAAATACTGATGTAAAGACGAAATCATTATGGGAAAAAAAATAGCAAGTAAACCTTTCAAAGATTGGAAATACGAGGAAATAAATGACACTTTTGGCATGATGCGAAAGTTTGAACATACTCTTTTTGAAGAGTTTGCCTCCATGAAACTTCCTGAGAAATATGCCTATCGCCAAGAAATAGAAGATTTGCGAAAACTTGCTTTTGAGTATATTGACTCTTGGAATGAAGATGAATACAAATTTATGTTTATTAGCCCCTTTATTAGGTTAGCAAAGTTTATTAGTCCTCATTATAAGGTATTTACACAAAGATATTTGTCATTAAAATATGACAATGATACCAAATCAACCGAAGGATTAGTAGAATTTATGCTTGCCAAAGGTTTACAAGACCCTAAGAAACCGCATTTTTTCTTGCACGAATATAAACCAGAAAAACGCCGAGATAATGACCCCCTTGGGCAGCTTTTGATAGCAATGGTTGCCTCACAAAAGACCAATCAAGATGAAAAACCTATTTATGGCATTTATGTAAATGGGAGGAATTGGTTTTTTGTGATTTTAGAAGACAAAACATATTATACCAGCCAAGCATACTCTATAGATGGACAAGACATTTTTACTGTTTTTGCTATTTTACTTTTCTTTACTCATCTGATGGAAAAACTTTACACAGAAATTTAAAAAATTAGCCTCCTTAATCTTTTAGATTTCAAATTATCAAAAAAGCCAAAGAGAAACAGATTTTATCTTTTTTCTCTTTGGCTTTTCAGCATTTTATAAATTTCCCTGCACCAAAATCTTATTGCTTGCTTCCCAGCACTCTCTCTATCGCCTTGGCAGGTTGGATAAAGTTACCTGTTTTCTCCGTTGCTTGCGTAGGGATTCCTGTTTCTTTGATGATTTGATAAGCCGCTTGGCTGTCTAAATTGGGGTTGATGGACTTCATAAGTCCCAGCAAACCAGCTACATACGGAGTAGCCATAGAAGTTCCACTCAAAAATTTGTATTCATTTTTGGGGAAAGTAGAATAAATATTTACGCCAGGGGCGGCAATTCCCATTTTCACGTCAGTAACGAAATTAGAAAAACTCGCCATTTTCAAGCCTGTTTCTACCGCAGAAACGGTAATTACGCCCTCTGAGTTGGCTGGAGAAAACTCCATTGCATTTTCGTCAGAGTTACCTGCCGCTACCACCACAATAGCACCCGCTTTGTTGGCATACTTTACTGCCTCATTATAAGCCTTTTGGCTGCTGTCATCGCTGGGTCCGCCCAAAGACATAGAAATTACATCTGCGCCTTGGTCTGCCGCCTCGATGATGCCACCAATCACGCCTGCCTGCGTACCGCCACCCCAATCGTTCAAAACTTTGATGCTGGTAACTTTGACAAATTCATTTTTTGGCGAAAAAGAGGCAATCCCTTTGGAGTTGTTAGAAACTGCATTGGCAATGCCCGCGCAGTGCGTTCCATGCCCTACCACGTCCTCGTTGTAGTCATTATTGGTAGATTCGAAGTTGGCATTGATGTCCTCGTGGTCGCTATCTACGCCCGTATCCAAAATCGCAATTTTGGCAACTTTGCTTGGTTTTACGCCATTTTTTTGTAAAACATCATACAAAGCCTCCATTTGCATCTCCTTGAAACTCCACAAGTTAGACAAATCAGGGTCGTTCAATCCATAATCTGCATTGTTTTTCTCTACCTTATCGCCATCAAGCGGCTGGGACTGCACCAAGTCATTGCGCTCCACCCAGTCAGCATATCCTTTTGCCATCAGTTCTTCCATGATTTCCTTGATTTCGCCTTCGTGCTTGTCCGAAATATCCAATACATAATAATCGTCCAGCTCTGAATACGCATTGTGCGCCAAATTTGGGAACGCCTTGCGGTAAGAAATTTCGTACTGATTGAAAAACACTTCCAAATCGCTTACGTCTTTGACTTTGCCCAAATCCATGAGCAATTCGCCTTTGGAGTCTATCTTGTCGGCAGTAAAGGTTTTGTAGGCATTATACGAAAAGTTAAACGCAAAAAACTTGATAATCAAGAGAATCACGCCAAAAACAGTGAACAATATTTTGGATTTGCTCACAAACTTATTGAACAAAATAATCAAAATCACAAAAATAGCCACGTCCAAAGGCAACATAAAGAGCAAGTTAAACAAAATGCTCCATTCGCCCAAAAACATAGAAACAATGTACATAATGATGGAGAGCCAAAAGCCCTTCCCTATAAAAGAAGTAGAAATACTCCTCTCTTTGAATAGAAACCAAAGTCCTGTAAAAAGAACGATGGCTGAAAATGTGATGAAATGAAAAAGCATATCTTTAAATTATAGTTTAATGTTAAATATTTCAAGTTTAAAGTTTCTGGTTTGAAACTGTTTAATATTGTTTGAAATCATTGATATGTGGTTAAATAGGCGAAATAAAAAACTATGGAACTTTATCACTATTTGGCAATTATTAATTAGTCATTAGTAATTTCTCATTCCAGATTCTTCATTCCAGATTTATTTTACAACTCATAATTCATAATTTTAATTGGTTTGCCCCACATAAAAATAGAGAATCCTTCCTCTACCTTTTCGGCAGTAACCTTTACCTCTAAGCCTTCCTTTTGGAGCTGGGAGGGCATATTGGTAACGCGCCACTTTCCATTGTTGCCATCTACGATTCCCCAACAACCCGTAGCAATATTTTGATAAACGACTTTTCCTTTGATTTCCATATTTGATTAAAAAAATTGTGTTTAAGTTTTATTTACTAATTTATTTACCAAATCATTTGCACATCATATTGTTTGAAATATTCATCTTTTCCTACTATGTGCATATTTTCACAACTTGCTTGTGCGATTAACATTCTGTCAAATGGGTCTTTGTGAAGAAATGCTAAGTTACTCACTGTCAGTGTATGTTCAAACTGAATAGGCAAAATCTCTATCCCATTTTCCCAAACAAGCGCGTATAAATCTGCCATAGCTATTTTCATATCAAGTTTGCCCATGCTCAGTTTTATAGCAATTTCCCAAAAAGTTATAATACTAATAAAATTTGCATTTGCAGGATTTTCTATCTGTAATTTTGCATTTCTTCCTAAATTGATAGCATCTCCTTCGAAGAACCAAATAACAGTATGCGTATCCCAAAGTAGATTCATGGCATATATTCTTTAAAGTCATCTAACGGCTCGTCAAAATCGGCTGACATCTTAAATTTACCTTTGGCACAACCAAACTGAGGCGTTTTTTTTATGATTTTTTTCTCTCTTTGCTCAGATTGCCTACTGAGTAAATAATCTAAATAAAAAAGCAATTCTCCTTTCAACGATTCAGAAGTAAGTAGATTTATCTTGGATAATATAAGTTGTTCTGTCATTTTTTGTTCTGAATAATTTAAGCATTATTATATCCTTAACGCAATTTACAAAAAAATGATTTAAAAAATAAGTTATTTCTAAGGAGACTTTTTGAAAGTTTTGGGTATAAACTCAAAAATACAAAACTTAATCCTTAAAAACCATGAAAATCAATGTATTAAAATCAATTTTAGTGATGCTGCTGGTGATATTTTTTACCCAGCTATCACAAGCCCAAGCTGACCAAATCACGCAAACGCTTTGGTACAGCATGGATTTGAAAGACAAGGCGAACGCACCCTTTTTCACACGCCAGACCGCCAAAATGCTATTCAACATACCCAATGAAACTAAAAATAACGAAACCATCAACCAGACCATGGTGCAGGGCGATTTGATTTATAGCCTCATTGGTGGTTTGCGCGCAGGTATTTTGCGCCCATTCAAAAATGATGACCTGCGCGAACGCATGACGTATGAGGAGTTTACAGGAAAATTAGACGAAAAAAGATTCATGGAAACACAAGATTATCATGTACTTATCCTCAAAAAGGTTTTGCGATTTTCTAAAAGTAAGCAACAACTCCTGACTAATGATTGGTTTTCAGCAAATTTTGTAACCAATGAGAAAAAGTATGAAAAGGAAAAAAAATCACCTGACTATGAAATAGAAGCACTGACGATTCTACAGCCCAACGGAGAGCCTTTGGGAACGTTTAGCTTTGCGGAAGTAGTTACCAATGTTTTGCTTGACAATGAAGAATGTTACTACTGGGTTTCCAAAGAAAAAAAGCAGTTTATGAATATGTTTGATGCGCTAAATCATGGACTTTTTGAGGCACAACTTATTCAATATCAAGAGATTGTAAGCAATAAAATTGTGGGTGTAAAAAGTGAAACTGACGCGCAAAAGCTACAAAGTTCCCATGCAGCCTATCCTGCCTTTGCGTCCAAAATGGTCTTTTCCTATCGTTTTTCTGCGGCAGATGTGGGCAAAGTTTTTAGTGCGTTTGTAAAAATAAAGTAATTAAAAATAGATTTTTGACTCCATTTTGTAGAGAAAATTGCTTATTTTTGCGTATAACATTAATAGAATTCTAATTACAATTTTGGGCGCAAATCATTTTTGTATTGTAATTTTGATATTCTAATGATTCAAAACTACGATAATTCAACAATAAGCAATATGACCTATCCAGACCTGAGTGAACTTGGCGAAATAGCCATGCACATTCCAGAACTTAATATTCCCAGAGTTGTCATTATTGGTGGCGGCTTTGCGGGTATTAATCTCGCCAAAAACCTCATTAACAAGGGTATGCAAATAGTGATGCTCGACCGCTATAACTACCATACCTTCCAACCCCTTCTTTATCAGGTAGCTACGGCAGGATTGGAAGCGGGTGCGATTGCGGGACCTCTTCGCAAACTGTTTAGTGAAAAAGACAATTTCTTTTTCCGCTTGGCTATGGTCGAGAAAGTGAATCCTGAAAAAAGCACGATTGATACCTCGATTGGCAGCTTGCGTTATGATTATTTGGTGATTGCCAATGGCGCAAAAACCAATTATTTTGGCAATGAGAAAATGGCAAAGTTGGTTTTCCCGATGAAGCAACTGCCACAGGCTCTTGACCTTCGCAGTCATATCTTGCAAAATTTTGAAAAAGCAACTTTGGTGAAAGATTATGAGGAAAAGCAGAGTTTGATGGATTATGTGATTGTGGGCGGCGGTCCTACGGGCGTGGAGCTGGCAGGTGCGCTGGGCGAGCTAAAACTGCACGTGCTTCCTACTGATTACCCCGAATTGGATTTTAGACAGATGGATATTCACTTGGTAGAGGGGTCGGACAGGCTACTGAATGGTATGTCCAAAGAATCAGGCGATAAGGCTCTCGAATATTTGAAAAAATTTAGTGTAGATGTTTGGTTAGATGTGCGTGTGGAGGATTATGACGGCAGAGAAGTTACGCTAACGAATGGCAGAAAATTTGTGTCGCGTACGGTAATTTGGGCGGCAGGAATTACGGGTAACTTAATCCAAGGGCTTAGTCCTGAGTGTATTACCAGAGGCAATCGCATACTTACTGATGATTACAACAAGGTGGTGGGGCATGAAAATGTCTTTGCTATTGGCGATATTTCTTTTGTCAAAACGGAGCTAAACCCTAACGGACACCCCCAAGTCGCGCAGGTAGCTATCCAGCAAGGTAAAAATTTGGCAAAAAACTTAATGAGTATCTCTAAGAAGCCTGCAAACCTCAAACCTTTCAAATACAAGGATTTAGGCAGTATGGCGACGATTGGCAGGAACAAAGCAGTGGTCGACCTGCCAGGCTGGAAGTTCCAAGGCTTTTTTGCGTGGCTTGTTTGGTTATTGATTCACCTGCTTGCGATTGTGGGTTTCAAAAACAAAATGTCTATCTTGGTAAGCTGGCTTTGGGATTATTTTACGTACGACAAATCTACTCGCCTGATTATTAGACCGTTTTTCAGAGAAAAAATGGACAATATGTCTGATAGTTATTTTAAGAAACCCTAATTAAAACGTTTTGACAAATGGCAAAAGCGTAAATATAAGACCTTGACAAGTGAAAAAATGGTATAATTTGTCATTGTCAATATCCACTTTTTGGTATTTTTTTGATTTTCAAGTAGTTATATGCCCACTCATGGGTATATTTGAAGATTTTTTCTTAGAACAAATTATGTTTGTGGGCTATGACGAGCAAATCTATGGTATGCTTGGCTCCTAATTTTTTCTTGATGTGTTTGCGATGAGTTTCTACGGTCTGCTCGGAAATTTCGAGTATCACCCCTATTTTCCTATTGGTATCGCCTCTGCCAATGAGTGTAAGCACTTCTATTTCTCTGAGAGAAAGTCGGTCAATAAGATTCTTCATCGTCATCAAGTTTAAGGTTTAAAGTTTTGGTATAAAAAAAATAAAGTTTTTAGGCAGATGATTTTTAGGTGATGTATAGTAACCCTGTTTTTTTTGACAAAGGTAAGTGAAGAAAATAGCCAAGTCAATACCCACTTTTAGGTATTTTTTAGCTTTTCTGGGTGTTTTTGGTGGTTTTAAAAGTTAAATATTGTTAATTTAGAATATATCTATCACAAATTAGAGGCTGACAGCCTAAGCGAAGTATTCAAATATGCCAATGCCTTTGACCTGATTTAGTACAAATGCTGTATTATTTTGTATCTTTGTACTCTAAAAAAGGTATAATTATGGGATACAGTAATTTTAAGAAAATAAAAACAGTAGTTAAGCAGTTTAAACTCGACACAGAGATGCTCTCCCTATTTCGTGATTTTACTTTAGTCGAGCCCAGTGGATGGCTCAAAGAAAGCCTTAGTATAGCACAGCTCATGCCTTTGATGAATGAAAAAACAAAGGCAGAACGTATAGTTTCGCCTATTTTGTTAGAAATCACAAAATTTTATGCAGACAGAATCACTTTTTTTTCAGGAGAAAATATTGATGTAGATAGCACACAGGATTTGTCTGGCGCGTGTGATTTTTTCTTTGCTTTGCAAGCCCCCAAACCCTACATGGAAGCCCCGATTATATCTATTACAGAGTCCAAAGACGAGGACATGGAGTGGGGCATTGCCCAGTGTGCTGCCCAGCTTTACGGTGCAAAACTGTTCAACGAGGCTGAGGGCAAGGACATTCCGTTTATGTATGGCTGTGCTACTGATGGTGTAGAGTGGCGGTTTATGCGCTTCGAAAATAATATTTTTCAGATAGATAACAAGGTTTATACAGATTTAAAGGAAATTTTGGGTGTGTGGCACTACATCATTCAGTTGTATGTGGGCAAGTAGTATTTTTTACATCAATGTTAGTATAGATAGCGTTTTACCATAAAAAAATCAGTTAGCATCTAAGACGCTAACTGATTTTTTTTAGAATATCAAAACTATAGAATCAAAAACTGATTAATGTCCGTGGTGATGAGTCGAATGTTTTTCTTCTTCTATCATTTCCAATTCTGCCTCAATCATTGCCTTTTCATGTTCCAGATTAGATTCTGGCGTTTGAGAAAGCGGAATATGCTGAGGAATAAAATCTTCTGTAGCGTTAGGCTTACTGTAATCATAAGGCCATCTATAAACCGTTGGAATTTTTCCTTCCCAATTACCATGTCCTGGCAATCTTTGCGTAGTCCATTCCAGCGTATTTGACCTCCAAGGATTAAGCGGAGCCAATCTGCCATAGAAAATAGAATAAAAGAAGTTGAACATAAAGATAAACTGTGCGCTCAATGTGATAATCGCCGCCACACTAATCAACATATTCAAGTCAGTATAAGACTGGAAAGCATCAAAGTTTGTCCATGAATAATACCTTCTTGGGAAACCTGCAATACCAATATAATGCATTGGGAAAAACACAAAATATACCCCAATAAAAGTAATCCAAAAATGCACATAGCCCAGCTTGTCGTCCATCATTCTACCAAACATCTTTGGAAACCAGTGATATACACCCGCCATCATACCAAAGAAAGAAGCAGAACCCATCACCAAGTGGAAGTGAGCCACTACAAAGTATGTATCATGTAACTGAATATCAATCGCCGAGTTACCAAGCGCAATACCCGTTACACCACCAGAAATAAAGAATGAAACCAAACCAATAGAAAACAACATTCCTGGTGTAAATATGATATTACCTCTCCAAAGCGTCGTGATGTAGTTAAAAGATTTCACCGCAGAAGGCACTGCTATAATCAAAGTAAGTAGCATGAAAACTGACCCCAAAAATGGATTCATACCTGTTACAAACATGTGGTGCGCCCAAACGATAAAAGAAATAAACGTAATCGCTAACATAGAAAATACCATTGCCGTATAGCCAAAGATTGGCTTCCGAGAATTGGTCGCAATTACTTCTGAGGTAATACCCAGCGCAGGCAACAATACAATGTACACTTCGGGGTGTCCTAAGAACCAAAACAAGTGCTGAAACAGCAAGGCACTACCGCCTGTATTGTGCAGAGCCTCTCCATCTATATAAATCTCGTCCAAGTAAAAACTT
The DNA here is from genome assembly GCA_013298985.1 of Cytophagales bacterium. Lineage (GTDB taxonomy): Bacteria > Bacteroidota > Bacteroidia > Cytophagales > Thermoflexibacteraceae > Thermoflexibacter. The sequence continues at coordinate 8,520 of JAAFJS010000134.1, read as the reverse complement.
GTCCCGAAACTTCTATCAAAAATCAGCAACAAAGCCGCAGAGAACAACACTGGGAAAGACAAAATACCAATCACAGCCGTTAAAAAGAACGCCCAAATCGTCAAAGGTAATCTGAACATACTCATTCCCCTTGTTCTCATGTTAATCACTGTCGTTACATAATTAATACTACCTAAAAGTGAACCCACGATAAACAAAGCCATACTTACTAACCACATTGTCATACCCAAGCCAGAACCCAAACTTGCTTTTGGCAAGGCACTAAGCGGAGGATAAATTACCCAGCCACCAGAAGCTGGACCTGTAGAAAGGAAAATAGAAGTAAACATGACCACGCTTGAGGCAAAGAAGAACCAATAAGAAAGCATATTCAAGAAGCCAGAAGCCATGTCACGTGCGCCTATCTGCAATGGAATCAAGAAGTTACTAAATGTACCACTCAATCCTGCCGTCAATACAAAGAATACCATGATAGTACCATGCATTGTTACCAATGCCAAATAGAAATTTTGGTCAAGTTTGCCTTGCTCTGTAATCCAGCCACCCAGTATAGGTCTTAAAATCTCCAAATTTGCTTCTGGAAAACCCAACTGTAAGCGGAAAATTACAGAAAAAGCACCACCTATAACAGCCCAAAAAATACCTGTTATCAAAAATTGCTTTGCAATTACCTTGTGGTCTTCTGAAAAGATATACTTCCTCACAAAAGACTGCTCATGATGTTCATGCTCATGGTGTTCGTCATGATGAACATCTACTACTGATTCAATATGAGTATCTGTCGCAGACATTTTTTTAGTTTTTTATATTTTTTAGTGTTGAAAAATCAATATTATTTTAGTATCTCGGCAAGATTTACATCTTTGAGTTTCAAACCTGTGATGTAATCTTTATTTTGTTTTGCCCAAGGCTCTTGCTCTGTAACCCATTTATTAAATTCCTCTGGTTCATCTACCACTATCACCATACGCATCGCAAAATGGCTATTTCCACAAATCTCCGTACAAGCCATCTCGTAGTTAAATTTTTCGTTTTTCAAATCTCTACGCATTTCGGCAGTCGTTTTTGTAGGCGTAAACCAAAAAGTAGTAGGCATACCAGGCACTGCGTCCATTTTGACCCTGAAATGTGGCATATAAACACTGTGCAACACATCTCTGGCGCGAATGTTTAGCTTCACAGGCTTGCCCTTAGGAATATGAATTTCTCGTGGCACAAAATCGTCAAAGTTTGCTTTATCAGTAGCGAAGTCCATACCAAGCTGGTTTGTACCATCAATCTTTGTGAAATCGTGTTTACCCAACTTGTTGTCCTTGCCTGGATAGCGTACCATCCAGTTAAACTGTTTTCCGACAATTTCTAACTGCACAGCATTTTCTGGTGCAGGGGCTGTAATTTTTGTCCACTCTATCAGACCTGTAATTACCAAAACCGCCATCACAATCCCAGGAATCACTGTCCAGAGCAACTCCAGCTTCATATTGTCTGGATACCAATACGCACGCCTATCTTCCCTAAATCTAAACATATACGGAAAGAAAAACAATAACACGTGTGTAAGCACGAAAGCAACGGTAATTACTGCCGTTGTAATCCAGAAAAGGTTATCTGTAATCACACCATGCTCAGAGGAAGGCGCAGGCAAATATTCTGCCTTGCCTGAATACCAAAAGAAAGCCCCAAAACCGACAATGAAAAACAAGATAAACATCACTGCATTTACCGTATTGCTATAACCCACACGCTTTTCGTGTGCGCCTTTCGCAATATCTACTAAGGCTAATATCCTGTAAACCAATGCAAAAAGCGCAATGGTAAGAATAGTTCCTGCTGTAATGAGAAGACCAGTCATAGTGTTGTGTGAAAAAGTATTTTAAATATAATTATTAATCTTAAATCAATTACAAAACGTAGAATTGAAAGGTTTTAAAAATTTCAATTATTTCTCAAAAACTTTCAAAACTTTCTGAATTAAATATTATGATGCAGACTTTCCTGCAACATTGGGTGATTTTTAGCAATCAAAGGTGCTTTGGAAAGTGTATTTGCCACTACATAAATAAAAATAGCCAAATACATCATTGCCAAACCAATTTCTAAAAATCCAAAACCACCATTTTCCTTCAAAGTACCTGGTGTAATCATCAAATAAAAGTCAAACCAATGACCAATCAGCACTGCGCTACAAACAATCTTGATAATGGTCATCTTTCGTTTTGCATCTCTGGTCATAAAAGCCAAGAAAGGGAAAAAGAAGTTGATAAACAAGTTAAAGAAAATGAATTTGCTGTAATAATCACTTTCTAATCTTTCCATGAAATAAATCGTTTCTTCTGGAATATTGGCATAATAAATCAACAAAAACTGACCTAACCAAATGTATGTCCAAAAGATACTAAATCCAAAAACCATCTTATTAATATCGTGGAAATGACTTTCATTCATAAATTTCAAATAGCCTGCTTCTTTCAAAAATACTAATGCCAAAGAAATTGCCGCCAAGCCCGATACGTGCCAGCTCGCAAATACGTACCAGCCAAACATAGTGCTAAACCAGTGAGTATCAATGGACAAAATCCAATCCCATGCAGAAACAGAAGAAGTAATTGCAAAGAAAATGATAAACAAAGTGGCTAAGGTCTTTATTTTCCAAAAACGCTTTGTACCGCCTTCGATATCTTCAAGCAAGGACTGCTTTCTCATGGCTCTATAAAACAAAAACCAACCAACCAAGAAAACAATCATTCTACCCACATAAAAAGGCATATTCAAGAAAGGCTTTTTACCCGCAATGATTTCGTCATAATTTGGACTCGTTTTGTCATACAAAGACTCATCTGTCCAATGGAAAATTTCATGGTAAGACAAGCCAAAAACAACTAACATCAATACAGTAATATATGGCAAAAAGCTACCGAAAGCCTCTGGTACACGCTTAATACCTGCTGACCAACCTACGTGGGCAGCGTACTGGATAGCAAAAAAGAATACACCAATGATGGTTAAGCCCAAAAAGAAAATATTGTTAATCCACAAATTTACTTTGAGGCGACTTGTCCAGCTATACGCATGACCATGCCCATGAGCTGCGTGTTCGCCACCACCCTCGCCACCTGCAAAGGCAAGCGCGTGTTCGGTGTGTTCGCCACCACCAAATGCCAAAGAGATAATTCCTATCACAAAGAAAACTAAGCCTATACCCAAGATGGTAAATACGCTTTTCTTTGCACCGTCGGAAAATACAAACCTTTCATCAATATCGTAAGATTCTGCTTTCATTACTTTTTTTAATTATAAATATGTTGAACAGAATAATTCTGTATTAAAAACTTTTTAAAACTCACTCCAAAAACTTCAAACGCTGAAAAGTTAAGACCTTATCCTTCTCCTTTTTGTAATTTTTGAACGTAATGTACTATTTTCCATCTGTCTTCTGGTGTAATGGTTGTTTTCAAGCCCCACATTCTGCCCTTTCCATTGGTAATTACGTGGAAAATATGACCTTGTGGTAGATTTTTATAAGCCGCGCCTGTCAAGTTTGCCACACCTTTGTACATTACGCCTACTTTGCCATCACCTAACCCTTTTTCACCATGACAAGGCTGGCAATAGGTCAAATAAAGTTTTTTGCCTTCTTCTACCATATTTCCTGCCGAATCCAAAGGGACAGGGTTCATCAAGATACGACCTGCCAAGGCAACACTATCTTTGTGTAACTCATAGAAAAACAGGGCTTTATCCCTGCTATCTTTGGAAGTATCCATTACCGAACGGAAATTTTGGCGAGAAACAGTTCCTTCCACAGGAGGCATCATATTGATTTGTTTCTTGCCTTTGTACTGATTGTAAGGATTCGAATTGTAATACTCACGACCTGCGGTAGAATCCAATACTTGTGAATACGGGTCATAAGCCACAGAAACATACATATTTGGTGCATATTCTGTACCTGGATAGTTGCCTTTTGGCTCACAAGCGTAAAGTGAGCAAGCGAAAATCGCTACAATGATATTTAATTTTCCTCTTGATAACATTTGGCTAATGAGTTTAATTTTAACGGTGATGTGCTATTCTGCTTGACCTTGTAACGCCGTTTGTAAATAAATCAATCACATATTTAATAAAAGAAGGATTGTTTTCTTCTTCTGTAAAATCACGTCTGTAAACTTCTTCGGAATGAGCATCTTTCAGGATAGAACGAATTTGCTCCTCGCTGAGTGAATTATTTGCCAAATCAATTGCCATAACGTGCTTATCGTCTGTGCTTCTGATGTCAAAAATTCTTGGAACAGTGTGTGGCAAATAGCCTCTGACAAACAAAAATGTCAAAGTCATGCCATAAGATGCCAACAAAACGGTCAATTCGAAAGTTACAGGCACGAAGTCTGGAATGGACAAGTAAGGCTTACCACCAATAATCATAGGCCAGTCTATCACCATTGTACCTACTTGTAGCGTGATAGCCAAGCAAGTTCCCAAAAAGCCAAACATAAAGCCCGCTTTGGGTGTCCAAGACCTTTCATAGCCCAAGGCGTGTTCCAATCCATGCACAGGGAATGGGGTAAAAACTTCGTGAATCTTTACACCTTTCTTTCTGATGTCTTCCACACCATGCAATAAATCATCTTGGTCGCCAAAAATGCCAACTAAAAAATGTGTATTCTTTTCCATGTTTTAAAAAATATCTTTGTTAATGAGCCTCTTTTTCCACTACTTTCTCTTCCATAGGAGGCAAAGGTTCGTGAACGAGGGTTCTTCTTGCGCGATATACCTTAGAGTTTGCTTCTTTTAATACTGCTTTTACTTCTGCCATGTTAATTACAGGGAAGAACTTAGCAAATAAGAAAAAGAAGGTAAAGAAAATACCAAAAGTAAATAAATAAGTACCAACGTCGTGCATCGTAGGCACAAAATAAGTCCAGCTTGATGGCAAATAATCTCTGTGTAAGGAAGTTACAATGATTACAAAACGTTCGAACCACATACCAATATTTACTACGATAGAAAGAACAAATGTCCATGTCAGACTGGTTCGGATAGATTTAATCCAGAAAAGCTGTGGTGAAATCACATTGCAACTCATCATCGCCAAATATGCCCACCAATAAGGTCCTGTAGAACGGTTAATAAAGGCATACAATTCATATTCTACACCTGAATACCATGCAATAAAAAACTCTGTGAGATAAGCTATGCCCACGACAGAACCTGTTACTATGATGATAATGTTCATCATTTCAATATGCTCTATGGTAATATAATCTTCCAAATGATATACTTTACGAGTAATGAGCATCAAAGTTAATACCATGGCGAAACCTGAGAAAATAGCTCCTGAAACGAAATAAGGAGGGAAAATAGTGGTGTGCCAGCCAGGAATTACCGAAGTAGCAAAGTCAAAACTTACAATGGTGTGAACCGAAAGTACCAGAGGTGTAGAAAGACCAGCCAAAATTAATGAAACGGCTTCATAGTGCATCCAAGATTTGGCAGAACCGTCCCAGCCCAAGCTCAACATACCATACATTAATCTGGAAATCTTAGAAGTAGCTCTATCTCTGATAGTTGCGAAGTCAGGAACTAAACCTATGAACCAAAAAAGCAAAGAAACAGAGAAATATGTTCCAATCGCAAATACGTCCCAAAGCAAAGGAGAATTGAAGTTTACCCACAAAGAACCATACGTATTAGGAAGTGGAAACGCCCAAACAGGACCAATCCAAGGTCTGCCCATGTGTGCGATAGGCCAAAATAAAGCGCAAATAACGGCAAAAATCGTCATCGCTTCTGCGGCTCTGTTGATAGAGGTGCGCCACTTCTGACGGAAAAGCAAAAGTACAGCAGAAATAAGCGTTCCTGCATGACCAATACCTACCCACCATACAAAGTTGGTAATATCCCAAGCCCATTGCACGCTTTTATTCAAGCCCCATTTGCCAATACCATTCCAAAGTAGGTCGCCCAAATAGTAGCCACCGATACCCAAAGCTATCAAGGAAGCCGCAAGGGAAGCCAGCCAAGCGGGAGCAGGAGGTCCTTCTATCTGCTTACAAATATCATTGGTAACGTCTTTGTGCGTTTTTCCGCCTGTTACCAAAGGTTCTCTAACTTCTGATACGATTTGCATATTGTTAATTTTGTAATTTGCGAATTTTAAACACTTTTTTCGTCAATATTTCTAATCTTAGTCAAATACCACACGTTAGGGCTTGTATTGATTTCTTGCAACACATTGTATGCCCTCCCCTTTTCCACTTCATAATCCAATAATTGGGAAACTTTTGTACCTGCATCATTCAAATCGCCAAATACGATAGCCTCAGTAGGGCAGGCAGACGCACAAGCTGTGATAACTTCGCCATCTTTGGGTCTTCTGCTTTCACTTTTCGCCTTCAATTTACCCGCCTGAATACGCTGTACACACAATGAACATTTTTCCATTACCCCTCTGGAACGTACTGTTACATCAGGGTTTAGTACCATTTTACCCAAATCATTATTTTGGTTATAGTCAAACTCATTGTTATTGTTGTACTTAAACCAGTTAAAACGTCTTACTTTGTATGGACAGTTGTTTGCACAATATTTCGTACCAATGCAACGATTATAAGTCATTTGATTCAATCCTTCAGAGCTATGCGTAGTTGCTACCACAGGGCAAACCGTTTCGCAAGGTGCATTGTTACAATGCTGACACATCATAGGTTGGAATACAACTCTTGGATTCTCAACTACTTGAGCCAATTTGTCAAAATCTCTCTCTTCTAATCCATCTCCTTCTGAAGTATAATAACGGTCAATGCGAATCCAGTGCATCTCGCGGCGGTTAATAATTTCTTTCTTACCAACTACTGCTACGTTATTTTCTATATGACAGGCAGTTACGCAAGCACCACAACCTATACATGAGTTCAAGTCAATGGACATTCCCCAGTGATGGTTTGGATACTTATGAATATCTGCGCCAGTTTTATGTCTTTGCGTCCAAAGTGTTTTCTCTGCTTCTGATTTTGGTTCTGGTTTTTTGCCGTAGCCATCACTCGAAACGTCCCAGATAGAAACATCTGTTGGATTTCTTTTTCCTGAAATATTGCCGCTAATGTGTGGGAAAAATCTACCTGCTTGCTCATTCTTTTGGTAAGCTGACAAGATAGATTCTTGAATAATCGTTTCTCTACCCATGAAGGTACTGTGTGATTGAGTAGAAGCTAATCTCTCCCAATCTCCTGAATCTGCGATAGTTACACCGCCAAACTGAGCATATCGGACTGTATCTTTGACCGTAGCAACGGCATACATATTTGCACCTGCTGCTTCGTTTGCTACCTTACCTACCGCAACTTTTCCATTGTTTACTCTACCATACCCAAGCGCAATCGCCACTGTATCAGGTGCTTGTCCTGGTTGAATTACCACTGGTAGTTTCATTTCTGTATTTCCTACTTTCACTACCACCGTATTTGCCTTATTTTCATTATTGACAAAGCCCATTTTGTTTGCCATGCTCAAAGAAACAGAGGCGTAATTTCCCCAGCACATTTTGGAAATAGGGTCAGGCGTATCATGTACGTAAGGATTGTTTGCCTGCGTACCTGTACCTGTTACTACTTTTGGATAGATAACTAACTCAGTACCAGTATTATTCGCCTTGTATTCATTATTAATTTCGGTAGTGATTGCATTGAAATCTACTGAAATGACAGGCTCTACTGCTGCCTGATTGATAGAAGCATAAGTTTCCCCTACTGCTGGCTCAAAAACGCCATTGTGCAGGGAACGCTTCCAGAACAGTTCAAATTCAGTTTCTTTATTTTGAAGAGTAAATAAATTGTCTTTCCAGAAATTGCGGATAAAAGTCAAATAATCTGTCGTATTTCCAGCCCAAGTGAGCAAAGACTGCTGCACCTGACGAGTGTTAAAAATCGTCATAATGGTAGGCTGTCCTAAGCTGAAATAACCTCTTTTTGGCTCTGCGTCGTTCCAAGATTCCAAGAAATGGCTGTCAGGGCAGTTATAATTACACAAAGAAGCCGTTTCGTGCAGTCTGTCTGCGGTAGAAACTTTTAGCTCTACTTTGCTCAAATTCTTTGCTAAACTTACACCTTGTGGGTGGTCATAGACAGGATTGGCATTGTAGAAAATCACTGCTTTTACGCTACCTGATTCTACCTCTTTGATAAAAGTCGACATTTTAGCATCATCTCCTTGCTTTTGGTAAGAAGGCGTATTCATGTCAATCGTATTGCCGTAGCTACCAAGCATTTCGTTTATTTCATTGACCAAAACTTGTAATTCTAAGTCGTTAGAGCCTGAAATTACGAGTGCTTTGTCTTTGTTTGCCCACAGGTTTTCAGCACATTTGTCCAAGTAAGGAATTTTGATGTCAGTGGTGCTGAGGGCAGTTCTTCCTGCTTTTGCCGCTATCAAATTGTATAATTTTCCTATGACCAAACCTTCCTGAGAGGGCTTGATGGGTGTTCTATAATCAGCGTTTGCACCTGTCAATGACATGATTGACTC